>DATBKQ010000072.1:0-12107 GCA_036555825.1 Acetobacteraceae bacterium
GCTGCTCGCGGCGTGCCGGCAAGGCGTTCGTCCCGCTGGACGATGGCCCTGCCGTTTGCGTCGTGACCGGTGACGATCCGCCTGACCTCCAGGGTCATGTCTGCCTCCCTCTGTCCGAAGCCCGCGACAGCGTAGCAAGTCATGACGCGCGGTGCACAATTCGATCGAGACCGGATGTCGCTAAGCGTGCGTTCGGCCGCCGACCATCGACACGAGGACGCCATCACGCCGCCAGAAGTGGTGGTAGAGCGCACCGAGCACATGCAGGCCGACGAATATCAGGATCAGGGTGCCGCCGAACTCATGTAGTTCTCCGAGTTGCTTGGCCAGCCCCCGATCGGGGGCGGCGAGCGCCGGCAATGTCAGTCCGAACAGCGAGACGCTGTGGCCTTTGAGATTGGTCATCAGCCAGCCGATGAGCGGTTGCATGACCATCAGAAGGTAAAGACCGGTTTCAGTACCGCGTGCGAGCAATCGTTGCCACGACGGCATGCCGGCCAGCGCGGGGACGGTTCCCCACCAACGGGCCAGCAAGCGGGGCAGCAGCAGCAACAGTACGAGCAGGCCAGCCCATTGGTGCCAGGCCATCATCGCGGTGCGCAGATCGCCCTTGGGCAGGTCTTCGCGAAGCCAGACTAACGAGAAGGCGAGCACCATCAGCACGGCCGTCGCCCAGTGAGTCAGGCGGGACGCAAAGGAATACACCTCTCAATCCTCCAGGCAGGAAGCGCACCCCCCGGGACGGAGGGTGCGCCAGCTTCAGGCGTTGCTTAATCGTCGTTTCCGGCCATGCCGGCTGCTTTGCCGCGCTGCCCGTGCCTGTGCTCTTCGCCACGCAGCACGACCGTGCTGCCGTCGGCGCGCGTCAGGCTGGTGGCCTCCAATCGGCTGCCCTCTGCACGGCCGGTTACCTTCAGCGCTTCGCCCACGCTGATTGGTGGCTGCATTGAATGGCGTCCGACATCCACCAGCACCTTGCCAGCAGTGTCGGTTGCCACCACGATCTGGCGACCAAAGACGCCATCCACCTTGCCGGTGATGTTCATGGGCGGCCTGTTTGGGCTCGTCTCCGGCGACGCCAGCGCGGCGCCGGCCGTCAGCGTTGCCGCCAATGCCAGTGCAACGGTTCTGGAAATCTTCACGTTCGCATCTCCTGTCTGTTTGGCTGCGGTTCATCGCAACCCCGGACAGTCTGGTGCAGGCGGCCTGAACCGCCGCTGAGCGGGTGGTTCAGCCGCCGTTCAGCTATGATCTGGCACAACCAGACATGGGTCGGCGATTGGTCATGCTCCTGCTTCTGGCGCCACTCCTGGCGCCTGCCGTTCGCGCGGACGAACGCGACGATAGCGCACGGGCGCGTGCGGCCCTGGAGGCTGGCGAGATTCGCCCCCTCTCCGAACTGCTGGCCCGCGTTGAATCCCGCTACGCCGGCCGCGTGATCGAGACCGAGCTGGAACGACAACGCGGCCACTGGACCTACGAGTTCAAGTTTCTCCCGGAGGCGGGTCATATCTTCACGGTCAGGGTGGATGCCGCGACCGGCGAGGTGGTCGGCACACACGGCCCGGTGCAGGAGAAGCCATGATGCGGGTCCTGGTGGTGGAAGACTCTGCCACTCTCGCCGCACAACTCCGCGTAGCTCTCATCGACGCGGGCTTCGCCGTGGACGTGGCTGCGGATGGCGAACAGGCCCTGTTTCTCGGCGAGACCGAGCCCTACGACGCCGTGGTCCTGGACCTGGGTCTTCCCCGGCTTGACGGCCTGAGTGTGCTCCGCCGCTGGCGTGCCGGCGGAACCGCCGTGCCGGTGCTCATTCTGACGGCCCGGGGTGGCTGGGCGGAAAAGGTCAGTGGCCTCAACGCCGGTGCCGACGACTACCTCACCAAACCGTTCGCGATGGGGGAACTGGTCGCCCGCATCAACGCGCTCATCCGTCGCGCCCACGGGCACGCCCGGCCGGAGATCGTGTGCGGCCCGCTGCACATCGACATGGTTGCCAAGCAGGTTTCGCTCGACGGCACACCGGTTCGGCTCACCGCACTCGAATTCAACCTGCTGGCATACCTTGCCCATCACCTGGGCCAACCGGTGTCGAAGACCGAACTTACCGAGCACCTCTATGCGCAGGATTTCGACCGCGACTCCAACACGCTCGAAGTGATCGTCGGACGGCTGCGCCGGAAGCTTGGCGAAGGCCTGATCGAGACCGTCCGCGGGCACGGCTACCGGCTCGTTCCGCCTGGCGGCAAATGAAACGGGCCGCCGGTTCGCTGTCAGTCCGGCTTGCCGTGCTCACTTCTCTCTGGGTCGCGGTCGGCCTGCTGGTCACCTGGTTCCACGTCTCGGGGCTGGTGGTGAACCAGATCGAGGAGTCCTTCAACGCACGCGTGAGCGGTCTGCTCGATGCTGTGGTGGCGGCTGCCGGCATCGATGCGTCAGGTCAGCCGGCGCTTCTCCGGCCTGTCTCGGAACCCCGGTTCGATCAGCCGCTGTCCGGCTTCTACTGGCAGATCGAGGCCAAACCCGACCGTCTGGCTACGTCCCGTTCGTTGTGGGATCAGCGTCTCCCCCCTGGCGTGCCCGGAGACAATCGCGTGCGCACCAGTGACATCGCGGGTCCGCGCGGTCAGCGCCTGCGCCTGATGGCACGCGACATCGTGTTGCCCGATGCCGCCAGTCCGCTGCATGTCGAGGTCGCGGTTGCGCGCGACGCGACCGATGCCGAGATCAGCCGCCTGCGGGGTGAATTGGCCGCGAGCTTCGCGCTGCTTGGCGTCGGACTGGTCGCTGTCGTGGTGGCGACAGTCTGGTTTGGACTCGGGCCCCTGCGCCGTCTGCGCCGCGCCGTCGCCGATCTTCGCGCCGGCCGCCACGCAGACCTGCGCCTGGCCGCTCCGATCGAAGTGCAGCCCTTGGTCACCGAAATCGGCGCGCTGGTGACACAGAACCGGATGACGGTCGAGCGGGCGCGCAACCACGTCGGCAATCTCGCGCATGCGCTGCGTACGCGCCTGGCCGTGCTGCGCAACGCGCTGGAGAATGCCGGCGGCATCGATCTCGCCCTCGCGCGCCGCGAACTCGTCGCAGCCGACCACCTGGTGCAGCACCATCTTGCGCGAGCCCGCGCCGCCGCGCTGTCTGGCGCCGCTGCGGCCAACACCGATGTCGCTGCCGTGGCCGAGGAGGTCGCCAAGGCACTGCAACGCCTGTTTGCGGAGCGTGCCCTGCGTATCGAGATCTCCGTTCCGCCACACCTCAGCGTCGCGTGCGAGCGGCAGGACCTGTCAGAGATGCTGGGCAATCTGATGGAGAACGCCTGCAAATGGGCGCACACCCAGGTCACGGTGAGGGCGGCGCGAACCAACGGCGGGGTTGCCACCGAAGTCGAGGATGACGGGCCGGGGCTGCCGGACGAACGACTGGACGAAGCGCGCGCGCGAGGCGCCCGCCTTGACGAATCCGCACCGGGCACCGGACTTGGCCTCGCGATAGTTGCCGATCTGGCGGCGCTCTATAACGGTAATCTCGAACTGCAACGTTCGGCGGGTGGCGGCTTGAGTGCCCGGCTCACCTTGCCTGCGGGGTGACCCAGGATTGCGAACCAGCCGCTGGGCTGCTTGCATCTCTCGCGCGAGCGCACCTGCCGTGCCGCGCGGCCGGAACAACACGAACGGAGAGAGGGAATGGCCATCGTGATCGAACGGTTTCAGCCGGATGGAATGAACGTCCGGATGTCTGCCGGCCAACCGTCCTATTCACACGTCGTGACGGTCAGCGGCAGCGGCAAGCTTGTCTTCACCGCCGGCCAGTTGGCCCGCGATATCGACGGCAATTGCGTCGGCAAGGGCGACATGCGTGCGCAGATGGAGCAGACATTCCAGAACCTCGACCGGTGCCTCAAGGCCGCCGGTGCGACATGGGCCGACGTGGTCAAGACCAACACCTATGTCACCGACTTCGATGAGTTCCAGAAATGCGCCGACGTGCGGATGCGCTATCTGGGTGTGGCGACACCCACGAGCACAACGGTCGGCGTGACACGTCTCGCCGGCCCGGACTTCATGATCGAGATCGAGGCGGTTGCCGTCGTCGATTCTCCCGATTGAGCCACCGCCTGCCGCGATGAAATTCTGTGTCTTCGGCGCCGGCTCGGTCGGCGGCTATCTCGCCGGCTATCTCGCGCATGGCGGGGCGGACGTGTCGGTGGTCGCGCGCGGCGCGCATCTGGCCGCGATACGCGCCAACGGCCTGACGGTCGAAACCCCCGACCGCTCCATCACTGTGCGTCCACGCGCGAGCGAAAATCCCGCCGAGCTTGGCGCGCAGGATGCAGTCATCGTGACGGTGAAGGCGCCGGCACTACCGGCCGTCGCCGCCAGCATCGCACCGTTGCTGCGCCCCGGGACGCCGGTTGCCTTCGTGATGAACGGCATCCCGTGGTGGTACTTCCACGCCCATGGCGGCCGGTTCGAAGGCCGCCGGTTGCCGCGTCTCGACCCGGGCGATCGCCTGTGGCGCGCCGTCGGACCAGAGCGGGCGATCGGCGGGATCTTCTGGCCCGCCTGCTCGGTGCCGGCGCCCGGTGTCGTGCGCCTGCTGACCGGGGCCGGCCGCGGTACGGTATTCGGCGAACCCGACGGTAACATAACCCCGCGCATCGAGGCGCTTGCCGCCGCGTTTCGTGCCGCCGGTCTGCCGGTGACACTCGCCGCCAACATCCGCGAACTGATCTGGCAGAAGCTGGCGTTCAATCTGAGCGCGGGTCCGATGTGCGTGCTGGCGCAATCGCCGGTCCGCGCGACGCACGAGGAACCCGCGCTGATCGACTGCTCGCGCCGCATGCTGGCCGAGGCCCGGGCGATCGCTCTGGCCATGGGCTACCGGCTCGAAATCGACGCCGACCGCGTCGTTGCCACCAACACGCATCTCGCCCACCGGCCATCGATCCTGCAGGATCTCGAGGCCGGCCGGCCGATGGAAATCGATGCGCTCTACGCCGTGCCGCTGGAGATGGCGCGCCTGATGAACGTGCCGACGCCGACACTCGATCTGGTCGTCGCGATGATCAGACTGAAGGCGCGCGCCATGGGCCTGTACGAGCCCTGAACCGGCGCCTTCGCCAAATTACTCCGGCTGGGCCGCGACCCCGATCAGCCAGGCGCGCGCATCCGCGGCCGACCACCAGCTCACCACCAGGTGCGGCGCGTGCGCGGCGATGCGCAGTGCCTGCTCGGCGTCGCTCTCGACAAAATGCGTGCAGCCCCAGCGAGTCGCCGCCTCGGCCTTGTAGCGGGCGACCGCATCCGGCGTGTGCGGAACATGCGATGGCCGGCACTCCAGCGGCAGCGCCGCGTGACCCCAGCGCGCCAGCCAGGCCAGCGTGCGCTCGCGATCGTCGTGCGGCCGGCCGGTGATCACCACGGCGCGGTCCGGCGAAAAGAACGGCAGGCTGGCGAACGGTTCCAGTCCATGCCGCTGCAATACCGCCTCGGCTATGTCGCGCCGGTAAACCCCATCCGGCACGTCGGGCAGGAACACACCGTCGAGGTCCAGACCGTAGAACGGCAGCTCGGTCGAGCGATCCGGCCCTGACCCCGTCGCTCGCAGCGCGCGCCCCGTTGGGGTCGCCTCGCCGCGCTCCCAGGGAAAGCGCCAGAGAGTACGCATCGGGTGCGACAGGTCGGGGATGTAGGCGGTCACCTCGGGATCGTGCACCACGGCCAGGGTCAGACAGTCACGCCCTTCCGCCAGCAGCGCCGCCCGCGCCCCCTGCATGGTGCGGCCGGTGCTGCAGCCGTCATCCACCAGCAGGATCCGCCCGCCACCCGCCGGCGGCGAACCGATCCAGGCGGTCGTGCCGCTGGCGCGCTCGAAGCCGATCATCGCCAACGGAAGCGCCAGGATGCCGGCGGCCATCGTTGCCGGAACCAGCCCGCCGCGAGCGATCCCCACCACGGCATCCGGCTGCCATCGGGCGGCACGATCCAGCAGCGCGGCGATCATCCGCTCGGTCTGGTCGTAACCGAGGAACACCGGCATCTCCGCGGTATTCAGCCCCTTCCAGGCGCCTGCCATCCTCGTCTTCTTGCGTCTTGTCAAACCGATCGAGCTACTGTACCGATAGGGTTGTTACCGAATCCAACCTCCGGCGCGCCAGTGTGGACGCGCCGTTTCTTTTCCTGGGGCAACGCCGTCTGTCCCAGCACCCAGCCTTCCCAGAGGTGTATCCATGGATCGGGTGGGGCGGTATCCGGCCGGTTTCCCGCCAGTACGTTGAGCACGCATAGCACCCCGAGGACACAGTCGAACCGGTCTTCCCCCGCGCCATCGCCTCCAAACCCATCCGCCGCCGCGTGCTGCAGGTCCAGGTTCGGAATGACGGCGAGCCGTTGCATCGCCTCGCAGAGCCGATCCGCCACCGCCGCCCGGTCCGCCTGCCGGCGCTTGCTGCCCTTCAGCCTTATGCCGAGATGCCGTAGCGCCTCGGCGGGATAGGTCTCGGCCAGTGCGGTTGCGCCCGGCGCCAGCAGATCGCGATACGAACCGGCGAACGGCCACAACCGGATCGCGCCGAGTGCCGGCAGCAGCAGGTGCTGCCACGCCGCGATCGCCGCCTTGCCCGACTGGTTGGCACCCAACGTCCAGAACAGCGGCGCACCGGCGGGGCGCTCCGCGGTCGCCCGGTCGCAGGCGCGCGACAGCCCGGCAGCGCCATCGAGACCCAGGGCGACCGCATGTGCCGCGCGCGTCATTCCGCGCACACCACGCGCCGGATAGAACGGCCGATCCGGCCCGATTTCCGTCAGCGTCGCACAGACCTGGAAGAAATCCGGCCGTGTCGCGGTCGTGGCGAGGAAATGCAGAAAGTCCCGCTCCGACAGCATGGCCGCGTAGGCGCGTGGCAGACCGATCGGCAGATCGACGCCGAGCGCCACCGCGCCGCCCGCGGCGAGGTCCTGCAGGCGGGCGCGAAACGTGGCGACCTCCCCCACCGGTGCCGGCGCGGCCAGCCGCCACCCATCGCCCTCGCGCCGCGCGACCGCGACCCAGCGCTTGCGCGCATCCACGCTCCAGTCGGCGTGCGCGGCGACCGTGGCGCTATGCCGATCGGCTGACATCGAAGAACACGCAATGGCGTATCGCTATCCGCCGCTCGCGCGCAAGCTGCACTGGCTGACGTCCGGCATCGTCGCGGCGATGGTCATGCTTGGAATTGCACGGCGGATGCTATAGCGGCTTGTGGGCGCGTTCCAGCAGCCGGGCGAGCAGGCCCGGCTTCTTCGCCGGCTTCGGCGCCGCCTTCTCCTTCGCGCGTGCCTCGATTTCCTGCTGGCGCTGCTTGCTGCTTAGCCACTTCTCCAGGCTCATGCCCGCCTTGGCGGCGCGTTTGGCCTCATAGGCCCGCTGGCCTTCGCCCAGGGTCTTTGGTGTCGTCTTTGGTGTCGTCTTCGGCGTCTTCAAGCTGGTTTCCCGCTGGTCCTGCCCGCTTTTCGCAGGCCGGCGCGCCATCTTCAAGGCCTTGGCGCCCGCTTATCTCTCCTGCAACTATGGCGGCGAACCATCTCGAGGCCGCAATGCCCTTCCTGACCGAACCCGAGCCAGAGCGCGGCGCAGTGCTGCCGGTGATGCCCGGCATCTCGCGCATCGTCGCCGCCAATCCGGGGCCGATGACCTACTACGGCACCAACACCTATCTGATCGAGACCAGCGACGGCCTGGCGGTGCTGGACCCGGGACCCGAGGGACATCCCGAACACGTCGAGGCGATTCTGCGGGCCGTCGGCGCGAATGTCAGCCTGATCCTGGTCAGCCATACGCACCACGACCACGTCGGCGCGGTCCCGGCACTCAAGCAGGCCACCGGTGCGCCCACGGCGGGTTTCCGCGTCAGCGGCGACGACAGCTTCGACGCCGACATCAAGCTGGCCGACGGCGACCGCATCGCCGGCATGACGGCAGTGCATACGCCGGGGCACGCCTCGGACCATCTGTGCTTCGCACTGCCCGCGAGCGATGGCACCGCCGTTCTGTTCAGCGCCGATCATGTCATGTCGTGGTCCACCAGCGTGGTCAGTCCGCCTGGCGGAAACATGCAGGACTACTTCGCCAGCCTGCGCCTGCTGCTCCAGCGCACGGACGAGGTGTTCCTGCCAGGCCACGGTCCGCCGTTGCCCGAGCCGCGCAACCTGGTGCGCGAAATGCTGACCCATCGCATGATGCGCGAGCAGGCGATCCAGCGGAAGCTCGCACAGGGTCCGGCCGACACCTATGTGCTGAGGGACGCGCTGTATTCGCAGGTGCATCCACGGCTGCGCCGCGCCGCCGAACGCAACGTGCTCGCGCATCTGCTGAAGCTGGAGGCGGAGGGCAAGGTGTGCCGCGACGGGGAAATGTGGCGCGCAGCCTGAAGGAATGTCATGCCGTATACTGTCGATTTCAATACCGTTTCGACCGTCGGCCTGGAGTCGTCGCCGGTTGCGGCGGCGCTGGCCGGTCTGCGAGCGCACGAGGCTCGCTACTTCAAGAACAAGTACGACCACGCCTTCACGGTGGAGCCGGCGAGCAACGTCAGGACGACCATCGACTGGGTGCACCGGATCCTCAAGGAAGAACGCGACATCGTCATCTCGTCTCGCCCACTCGAGGCTACGGCGTTCCAGGTCGAGAACATCCGGATCGCTTACGTCTTCTACGAGAGCGGCCTGTCGATCAATGTGATGTTTGCCATCGACAGCCCTGACAAACGGGCCGTCGGGTTCAAGCTCTCCGAAGGGATGGAAGTCCCCGTGGAACTCGCCTCGCGGTTCAAGTTCGCGCGCCAGAAATCGAAGCTGGCCGGTACCATTCGCGGTTCCTATTTCGCGTTCAAGAACGACTACTGAGCTTGCGGGCCGGCCTGCGCCTGGGCCGCGCATCCTGCTCTAGGCATTTTTTCCTTGACATGGGCTGCCGTCGTATGTTCTTGTTACGTTCATGTCCGGCGTGGCAAGCTCAGCCGATCAGCCCAAGCCCAGTCGCTCCAGGCGCCTGCTCGACCTGGTCGGCAAACTGATCGACTACGGCCGCGAACTCGCCGCCACCTTGCAGCAGCGTGCCGCGACCGACCCCCTCGCGGTCAGGCATTCCTTCGGCACCACCGACCTTGTCCTGATCCTTCTGCGCATCCGGCGCGGCCTGCTGCGCGCTCAGGCCCTCGAGGCAAGGCTGGAGCATGCCGCCCCCCGGCTCGACGCGCCGCGCAAACCCCGCGCCGCCCCTACCCGACGCAGGCCCAGCCCCGCCAGACACGCCGCGGCACCCGCCGAGGATCCGAACGCACCGATCGAGTTGCCCACCGAGGCAGAGATCGCCGCCTGGGTCCGCCGCCGCCCGATCGGCGCCGTCATGGCCGGTATCTGCAGCGACCTCGGCATCCTGTGCGGCCATCCGCTGTGGCGCGAAATCGAGCGCGCCATCATCGCCGAGGGCGGCAGCTCCTTCCGGCTGGTGATGGAAATCATCGATCGAGGAGCCAGGCTCATCGCCGAAGCCTGGTTCCCCAGCACACCCCCAGCCCCCGCGGGCGCCGGCCCGCCCTGAACTTCGGTGCCGGCCGCCTGCAATGCACTGTAATGCGGCTCGGTCACTCCATTCGCCAGCCGCGATCGCGCAGCATCACCGGCGTGCGGGTCTCCGCATTCCTCGCGGCGTCATCCATCGCCAGCCACACCCGCAGCCGCTCCAGCACCCGCCGCGTCGGCATGGCGAGATCGAGCGCGAGTGCCTCGTGGAGTGGGTACCAGCGCAACTGCTCCAGTTCGCCGTCACCGCCCAGTGTGCCGCTGACGTGGCGCGCATCCACCGCGAAGAACCGGGCGTTGAACCGGATCGGGCTGGGCGGCGGCGTAACCGCGCGCGCCAGCAGATGCAGCACGTCGAGCCGCGGCGGGTGGCCCAGCGAAAGGCCGGTTTCCTCGTGCAGCTCGCGTGCGGCGGCGATCCCGAGACCGTGCGCCAGTCGCGGATTGGCGCTCTTGCGCAGCAGGTACTCGGTATGGGAGGCGAGCGGCGTGGCACTCGGCGCTTCGAGGTCGGGGCGATCCACCGCCCCGCCGGGAAACACCAGCCGGTTCGGCATGAAACGGTGCCTGGCACCGCGCATGCCCATCAGCATCGACAGGCTCTCGCCTGCGCCGCGATACACCACCAGGCTGGCCGCGTGGCGCGGACGCACCGCCCGCGGCCGCGGCGGAGTCTGCTGATCGATCAGCGGCGCGTGGCGGGCGTGGTCTTCAGGCAAGATCGAAGCCTCGCGTCCGGAGATAGGCGGCGAACCCGAACCGCTCCGGCACCGAGAGCTGGCGCGCCACATTCTCGCTCCAGCCGACGCCGTCGCGCGGCGGATAGACGTCATTGTTCTTCAGGCTGCCCGGCGCCACCGGCTCGCGCGCCCGGCGCCGTTCATCGTAGGCGCGCACCTCGTCCGCCATGGCGCTGTCGTCGTAGCGTTCGCGATGCACCACCACGGACGGCGGCAGCCGCATGGAGACCGGGCGGCGGAACACTGGCCAGCCGACGCTGAGGCCCGAGACCGGATACACTCCGTGCGGCAAGCCGAGCAGCGGCGTGACGCGCTCGATGTGGCTGCGCACATAGCTGATCGGGCAGGAGCCCAATCCGATCGCCTCGGCGGCGGCAATGAATTGCGCCATCGCCAGCGAGCAGTCCACCGCGGTGTTCAGGAACGTATCCAGATTGTTGTTGGCGTGCGGCATCCCATGCTGCTCGCACAGGCGCTGGTTGCGCCGCATGTCGCCGCACCACACCAGGAACACCGGCGCGGTCGCGATCCAGTCCATCGTGCCGATCCAGTCGGCGATCTGCCTGATCCGCTCGCGATCGCGCATGACCACGACGGAGTACTGTTGCAGGTCGGACTTGGTCGGCGCGGATTGCGCCGCCGCGAGCAACGCATCGAGCAGCGGGTCCGGCACCGGCTGGTCCGTGTAGCGCCGCGTGACCCGGCGATCGAGCAGCGGCGCCACTTCGGGCGGCACATCCACGTTCGGCAGATCGATCCCGAAGCGGGCCCGCAACAACGCCGCGCCGTCCACCATCATGCACCTCTGCATAGCGCTTCGCACCCTTGCCGGAATACCGCGCCCGCGCAAGGCTGTGTGCAACCAGAAGGAGACGTCCATGCCGGCATCGTACGCAACGCATCGCGCCCAGATCAAAGCCATCCTGCTCGCCTGGGGTATGCCGGACGACAACGCCGAAATCACCGCCGACATCCTCGCCTGGGCCGACCTCCACGGCGTGGACAGCCATGGCATGTCGATGCTGCCGGGCTACGACCGCCACCGTCGCAACGGCCGCGCGAAGATGGATGCGCGGCCAAAGATCGTGAAGGAAACGCCGATTTCCGCCCTGATCGACGGCAACGGCGGCCTGGGACACGTACCGGCGCACTTCGCCATGCAGGTGGCGATCGGCAAGGCAAAGGCGTCGGGCATGGCGATTGCCGCGGTGCGCAACTCGGCGCATTTCGGCGCCACCGGCTACTACACGCTGATGGCGGCCAGAGAGAGGCTGATCGGCATGGCCTGCACCTCGGCCTCCAGCATCCAGGTCGCGCCGACCTTCGGCAAACAGGCGAAACTCGGCACCGACCCCTGGTCGTTCGCCGCGCCTTCCGGTGACGACCGGCCGTTCCTGCTGGACATGGCGACCACCACCGTTGCGGCGGGGCGCATTCGCAACAAGGCGAACGAGGGACTGCCATGCCCGCCCGGCTGGGTGCTGAACAAGGACGGCTTACCGAGCACCGACCCCTTGGAGGCGCGCGAGAAGGGCGGCTTCCTCACCTCGCTTGGAGGGTCGCCGGAGAACTCCAGCTACAAGGGCTATGGGCTCGCGGCGATGGTGAACATCCTGGCCTCGTGCCTATCGGGTGCCACGCTGATCACCGATCCGCAGCACACGAGGAAGCCGCAGGGCATGGACATCGGCCACTTCTTCATGGCGATCGACCCGACGCTGTTCCGCGAGGCGGACGAGTTTCAGAGCGACGTCGCGCGGTTCTGCAACGACCTGCGCGCGACCACGCCGGTTGACCCGGGGCAGCC
>DATBKQ010000073.1:0-4806 GCA_036555825.1 Acetobacteraceae bacterium
ATTGCTGCGCCTCCTTCAACTGCAGCAGCAGTGTCGCCCCGTCGCGATCGGCGAACAGGCCGAGGGCACAGAAGGTGCCGACGCTGCCGATGCCGACGACCTTGAAGGCGACGTCGGCCAGCCGGTAACGGTCGAGCAGGATACCGCGCTCCTCCGGCTGACTAACCTTGTATGCCTCGAAAGCGGTGCGGGCGACGAGTTCGAGCGTGTCATCATGCCGCGACAGCGACGGCGGGACCAGCGGCGGCTGCGGCCGGATGCGCCAGCCGGTTTTGTGGCGCTGCAGCAGTTTGCGATAGCCTGCGCGGTGGGCCTGGGCCGCGATGTGCAGGCGTCGCAATTCGTGCCGGCGCAGCTTCGCATCGTCGACGCCGTTGACCGCGCGGACCGCGTCCACCCGCGAGCGCCACGCGCGCTGCGGGTCGAGCCGCATCAGTTTCGCCATGTGGTCGCGGTATGCCGACACAGTGAGGCTCGCCAGATCGCGGCAGGCGCGCTCGGGCATTCTCCTGCATCGCGCGGCGACCGCGAAGCTGACGGCAAGCCGCTTGACGTCCCACTCGAATGGCGCCGGCAGCGTTTCGTCGAAATCGATGACATCGAACACCGGCCTGCCGTCCGGCCCGGAATAGATGCCGAAGTTCGCCAGATGACAGTCGCCGCACGACTGCACCCAGATGCCGCTGGTCGCCGTGGTCGCGAGGTCCGCCGCCATCACCGCGGCCGAGCCGCGCAGGAAGCTGAACGGCGAGGTCTGCATGCGGCCATAGCGGATCGGCAGCAGCCATGAAATGCGGTGGCGGCTGGTCTCCGTCAGGATCTGCAGCGGATCGTGCCGGTCCGGCGCCGGTGTCCAGGACGCATGCTGGTTGCGCGGCACCAGCCGGCGCAGGCCCTGTCCCGCCCGACGCCGTTCCATCGTTGTCAGCAACTCGTCGGGTTGGAGGTATTCCAGGGGCATTTCTTTGCTCTCCCCGACCGATATGGCGATCACACCGCAGTCTGCGGGGGCAGCGCAAGTCGAATCCAGGTTGCACCAACGCGCCGTCATAATAACCAGAATGCAACCTACTGGCCGAGCAGGGCGGGCCAGCGCGAGCCGATCGCCCACAAAATGCCCGCTGTGATCGCGCCGGCGATGACATCGTCCGCCATGATTCCCGCCGCCCCCTCCTGCCGATCCGCCCAGCCGATCGGGCCAGGCTTCATCACATCGAGCAGGCGAAAGATCAGGAAGGCGCATACCAATCCGGGCAGCGTCGCGCGTCCGAGCCCGTACAGCGCCAGCAATTGTCCGGCGACTTCATCGACCACGACCCAGCCCGGATCACCTTGCACGCGCGCCGTGCGCAGCGCCCACAGGCCGGCGAGCGTGACAAGGGCCGCGGCGAGAGGAAGCAGAACAGGGGACACATGCAGCAGCAACGCGCCCGGCAGCAGCGTTGCGGCTGAAGCAACAGTGCCCGGCGACAGCGGGGCGAACCCGCAGCCGAAGCCACTGGCGATCAGGCGTTGCAGCGTCATTCCGCGCCGGTCACCAGGGTGACGGAACGGCGGATCAGGGGCAATCCGTCCGCTCCGGCGAGGCGATGGACTAGCGCGCGATGACCGGAGGCAGGATCGCCGGAGGTCTGAATCACGCGCTCAAACCAAAGAAAGCTGAAGCATGATGAGGTCAACCCTGACCTCGTCATGCTTTGCGCGTGATGACCGGGGGCGGAATCGCCGGAGCTCTGAGTCACGCGCTCGAACCAAAGAAAGCTAAGGCATGATGAGGTCAACCTGACCTCATCATGCCTTAATGCGTCCATTGCGCGAGCAGCGTTGGAGTACTGTCGCCCCGCCGCGCGCGATATACCACCACGTTCTCCAGCACGCGCTGCACGTAGTTGCGCGTCTCGCTGATCGGGATCAGCTCGATCCAGTCGAGCATGTCGATCGGTCCGACGCGCGGATCGCCGTTTTCGCCCAGCCATTCGTCCACCCGATGGGGACCCGCGTTATAGGCGGCGATCGCCAGTGGCAGTGAGTTATCGAAGCGGTCAAGCATCTCGCGCAGATAGGCGGTGCCGAGCCGCATGTTGTGCGCCGGGTCCGATGTGAGCGAGACGAGCGAGGTGGCGGTACCGATCTGCTTCGCCACCGCCTGGGCCGTGAACGGCATGAGCTGCATCAAGCCACGCGCGCCGGACGGGCTGACCGCGCCGATATCGAAGCTGCTCTCCTGGCGGATCAGCCCAAGCGCCACTGCCGGATCGATCCGCTCATCGGGCGGTTCGGCGGCGATCGGCCAGCCCGCTTCCGGCAGGACGAGGCCGTCGCGCCCCATGCGGCGCGCAATGAAAACGGCGGTATCCGGCAGGCCGACGCGCAGCGCGAACCGGGCGGTGAGCGCGCGATCGGCCGGATCGGGCGCAAGCTCGTCCATCCGCAGCAGGAAGGCGCGGGCCCTGCGTGGATCGCTCCACGCGACCAGCATCGCGGCCGCGCGCACCACCTCGCGGTCCGTGAAGGCCAGCACCTGGTCGCGCGTGTAGGGCGGGTCGTGCAACGCGGTGATGCGGGCCGCAAGCCGGGTGGCATCGTCGCCGAGTGCCAGAGCGGCAAGCTGGCCATAGAACGTGGTCGGCCAGGCCGCCGCCCGCTGGTATTCCGGTTTCGGATCACCGCCCGCGGCGGCAATCGCGCGCCCCAGCCAGTAGTGCGCGCGGCCTTGCGTGATCGCCGCTTTGGACAGGCCGGCAAGTGTCGCGAAATGCCGCTGCGCGGCCACCGGATTATTCAACCGCCGCAGCGCGATGAAACCGGAAAGGAACTCCGCATCCAGCGACTGGTCCGGTGCGATCTCCCCATGCCGATCGGCCAGCGCATAGGCACCGGCGGCGTTGCCGTCGCGCAGCAGGCGCCGTGCCAGCAGGTTGCGCTCGGTCCAGAACCCCGGCAGCTCATCGGCAGTCGCGTCGCGCTGCGCCGCCTCCCCGGCCCGTTGCCACAGCGCCAGCGCATCCGCCGTGCGATCGGCGCGACGCAGCCAGCGGGCATGGTCCAGCATCATGCCGGGCGCATGGCGCAGGCCCGCCGGCAGAGAGGCAAGCAGTGTCTCCGCATTCGGCGCGTCGCGTTGCAGCGCGAGCCGCGCCTCCGCCGCGAGACGATGCGGCGGGTCGAGGCGCGACAGCACCCGCGCCGCCGCACCGGCATCATGCCGGACCAGGTTCTGGAACCGCTCCCAGCCATCGTCTGGCCGCACCGCCCCCGACCATCGGCGCAGGAACCCGGCTTCGTCGCCGATCCCGCCGACCCACGCCTGGCGCGCGTCCTCGGCGGCCTCGCCGCGGCGCCCGGCATTCGCCAGCGCCTCGGCACAGTGCAGCAGCGTTGCCGGCAGGGTCAGCCTGTTGCGGTCGCACTGGGCGAGCGTCGAGGCAAGGTCGGGATCGGTGGCGATCGCCTCCTGCCGGCGCCGCTCCAGCAGCGCCTGGTTCGGCCAGTCGGGGCTCTGCGACATGAAGTCGGTGATCTCGTCCGCCGTCGCAGCCCCCGGCGCCAGCAGCCGATAGTAGGTGACCAGCTTGTCCGCGACCGGGTCTGCATAGGCGCTGGCCTCGCGCTGCGCGTCGGCCCAGCGGTCGGCGCGGATCGCGGCGATCGGGTCGCCTGGCTGGGCTGACGCGGGCATGGCGGCCAGCATGCCAAGCAGGGCGAACCGGAGGCGAATCGACCAGAGCATGCCGGACCTTGTAGCGCAGGCGGTGCTTGCGGCGCATCTCCCACGCGCCTAGCCTTCTCGGCCCACCAAACCCAGGGGAGACCACGATGTTCAAGGGATCGCTCGTCGCTCTGATCACGCCGATGCGCACCGACGGATCGATCGACGAGAAGGCCTATGCCGAGTTTGTGGACTGGCAGATCAAGGAGGGCACCGACGCGGTGGTTCCGGTGGGCACCACGGGCGAATCGCCGACCTTGTCGCACGACGAACACAAGCGGGTGGTGGAGATCGCGGTCGAAGTGGCGAAGGGGCGGGTGCCGGTGATCGCCGGCGCCGGATCGAACAGCACCGAGGAGGCGATCGACCTCGCGCGCCATGCCAGGAAGGCAGGCGCCGATGCGACCTTGGTGGTAACGCCCTATTACAACAAGCCGACCCAGGAAGGCATGTACCTGCACTTCAAGGCGATCGCCGACGCGGTCGATCTGCCGATGATCATCTACAACATCCCGCCGCGCTCGGTGGTCGATATGAGCGTGGATACGATGGCGCGGCTGGCGAAGCACAAGAACATCGTCGGCGTGAAGGACGCGACTGCGAACCTGACCCGTCCGCTGCACACCCGCCGCGCCTGCGGCGAGGACTTCTGCCAGCTCTCCGGCGAGGATCACACCGCACTGGCGTTCAACGCCGCGGGCGGCGTCGGCTGCATCAGCGTCACGGCGAATGTCGCGCCGCGCCTGGTGGCCGCGATGCAGGACGCCTGGGCCGAGGGCCGGCTCACCGAGGCGATGGCGATCCAGAACCGCCTCGTGCCGCTGCACGACGCGCTGTTCAGCGAAACGAGCCCGGCACCGGTGAAATTCGGCGCCTCGCTGCTAGGGAAGACGTCGGAGCATTGCCGACTGCCGCTGGCGCCGCTGATGGACAGCACGCGGACCAAGGTGCGCGCGGCGATGACGGATGTCGGGCTGCTGAACTGATACCTCGTCAGGCGGCCTTCACCGCGGCGATGAACTGATCCACCTCGCCGGTCAGCGACTGCGCCTGGTGCGCCAGTTGCCGCGCCGCCCCAAGCACTTGGTTCGCTGCGG
>DATBKQ010000074.1:0-5385 GCA_036555825.1 Acetobacteraceae bacterium
GGGATCGACGGTCCGGTGTATCTGAATGAACGCTGGATGGGACTGGCGGCCAATATCGGTGCCTACATCTGGAAGACGCTGCCGTTCTGGACGGTCATTCTGCTGGCGGGCCGCATGGCCGTCCCGCAGGAGCTATACGAGGCAGCCGCGGTGGATGGCGCCACCGGCCTGCGCCGGTTCGGGCATGTCACGGTGCCGTTGATGGCAAACCTTTACCTCGTGTGCACGCTGCTCGACATGGTGTTCGCTCTCGGCGACTTCAACGCGACGTTCTTCGTCTCCGGCGGCGGTCCTGCGATGTCCACCGAGGTCCTCGCGACCCTCGGCATCCGCTACGCTTTCACCGTCGCACTGCCGCGGCTGGGCGTGGCGTGCGTGATGTCGGCGTTGCCGGTACTGATTCCGTTGGTGATCATTCTCATGCGACGGCTGCGTCCGTCGGAGGGGCAGCTATGAGCGCCACGATTGCCCGACGGCAGGTGCGGTCGCCGCTGTTCTACCGGCTGCAGCGCTATTCCATCGAGACGCTGTGCCTCATCCTGGGCCTTATACTGATCGTCTGGTCGGTCACGCCGATCTACAACATGTGGATGATCGCGCTCGACAGCCACGACGACATCTTCAGCGGCCAGGTCTGGCCGGAAAGTCCAACGCTGGAAAGCTTCCGGGTCGTGGTCACCCAGGACTTCTGGTACCTCGCGCAGTTCTGGCATCAGTTCGGCAACAGCTTCATCGTCGGGCTGTCGGTGATGTTCCTGACATTATTCATCGGCTCGCTCGCCAGTTTCACCGTCGGACGCATGCGGCTGCGCAATGGCTGGATGCTGACCAATGCGGCGTTGATGACCTACGTGATCCCGGCGTCGTTCCTGGCAATCCCGATCTACCGGATCATGCAGATCTACGGCCTGGGCAACCATCTCTCGTCGGTGATCCTGGCCCTGACCTCGTTCGCGACGCCCTATGCGATCTTCATCTTCTCGCAATACGGCAAGTCGATCCCGATGGAACTCGACGAGTCGGCACGGATCGACGGTGCCAACCCGCTGCAGATCTATTTCCGGATTTACCTGCCGTTGATGGCGCCGGCGCTGGTTGCGGTCGGCACCTATGCGCTGCTGCTGGCGTGGAACGAGTACCTGTACAACTTCTTGCTGCTGTCAACGCCGCAGAGCATGACAGTCGCGGTTGCGCTGGCACAGTTCCTCAACAGCGACGAGTCGCCGTGGAATTATATGATGGCGACCGCCATCCTTTACGCCTTGCCGCCGATCATCCTCTACTACGGCCTGCGCCGCTACATGGCGGCTGGCCTGACAATGGGCGGCGTGAAGGGATAGACGCTGGCGCGTGACGACCAGAGGCAGAATCTTCGGAGGTCTGAATCACGCGCTCAACCAAAGAAGCTAAAGCATGATGAGGTCGCCTGACCTCATCGTGCTTTGAGTACCGCGGCAACGCGGGAGCGTGACAATGAGCAGTACGTCGCAGGCCCTGGAGTTGGGAGGTGCCGTCGGGGCGACCCGGCCGCGCGTTCCACCGTGGCGCTTCCACTTGCGGGGATCCGATACCGCGTGGGCGATCGCCTTCCTGATCCCGTATCTGGTGGTGTTTGCTGCCTTCGTGGTTTATCCGATCGTGTTCGGCCTCTGGATGGGCCGCGATCCAGCGCTATACGGTACGCTGTTCTCCGACCCGCTGTACCTTACGATGGTGTTCAACACGCTGGTGTTTACCGCGATTGGCGTGAACGTGCAGATGTTCCTGGCCTTCCTGCTGTCAGGCTTCTTCATGAGCCGGAGCTGGTGGATCAGGTCGCTCCTTGCCATCTATCTGATACCGTGGGCACTGCCGGCGCTGACCGCCTTTCTGTCAATCCATTATATGACGGTCACCGAATATGGCTTCCTCGACAGCGTCTGGCGTGCGGTCACCGGCGAGGACGGGCCGCTGTTCCTGGTGTCTCGCTCGTTGGCGACCGCCGCCAACATCGTGTCCTACATCTGGAAATGGATGCCGTTCTGGACGCTGATCTTCATCGCGGGCCGCATGGCTATTCCGCAGGACATCTACGAAGCGGCTGAAATCGATGGCGCATCCGGCTGGCGCAAACTGGTCCATGTCACCTTTCCCCTGCTCGCGAACGTCTATCTGGTCTCGACGCTGCTGTTCACCATCTGGACCATTGGCGACTTTCCCACCGTGTATTTCGTCTCTTCCGGGGCGCCGGCGCGGCAGACGGACGTGCTGGCGACGTATGGCTTTCACATGGCCTTCGATTTCGGTTATCCAAATCGGGGGGTGGCTGCCATGATGTCGGCGCTTCCGGTCCTCATACCGGCGGTGCTGCTGCTGATGCGACGGATCCGGGTGACGGGGGTGCAGCTATGAGCATCTCGCTTGCGTCGATCCGGCCGGACTACCGGCCTCGCCTGCGGCGGCGGCGCATGTGGAACAGGATCGGCGGTGTGATCCTCGGGGTCGCGTTGCTGATTTGGACACTCGTCCCGCTCTACAACATGCTCCTGATCGCATTGAGTGACGACGGCGACGAATTCACCGGCGTGATATGGCCGCAAGACTGGAACTGGGACAGCTTCCGGGTCGTCTGGGAAGAGGACTATTGGTACCTGGAGAACTTCTGGCACCAGCTTGGCAACAGCACCTACATGGCGATGACCACCATGGTGCTGACCGTACTTATCGCCTCGCTCGTGAGCTTCGCGCTGGGACGCATGCGGCTGCGGAGGGGATGGATCGTCAGTAACCTTGCGCTGCTGACCTATGCGATACCCTCGGCTTTCCTGGTGATTCCGTTCGTGCATCTGATGCGTATATACGGGATGACGGACAGCCTCTGGTCCGTAATCGCTGCGGAAGTGACATTTGCCACGCCATATGCCATCCTGATCCTGCACGGATACGCCAGACTGATCCCGCTGGAACTGGACGAATCGGCAAAGGTTGACGGCGCCACACCGCTGCAGATGTACCTGCGGATCTACCTGCCGCTGATGGCGCCCGCGCTGGTGGCGGTCGGCGTCTACGCGTTGCTGCTGGCCTGGAACGAATACCTGTACCAGTATCTGCTGATCACCTCCCCGCGCAATGCCACGGTGGCGGTGGCGATCGACCAGTTCTTCGACAGCGACGAGGCGCCATGGAATTACATGATGGCGGTGGCGCTGGTTTATTCACTGCCGCCGATCGCCATCTACTTCGCGCTTCGCCGCTATATGGTGGCCGGGTTGACCATGGGCGCGGTCAAGACCTAGCCCGGTCGAGGGAAGTTGTTCCCGCCGCGTCTCGGTTGGCGGGCAACCCCGGACCGGACCGCCGCATTGTGATGGTGCTCCAACTCGTGATGGGAGGCATCACAATGCGCCTGGACGGACCGCGCCGCATTGACCGATAGCCTGATCGCGTGCCGCGACTGCGGCACGATCCAGGGCATACGGCCGCCCGCGCGTCGCACCGTGGTGGCGTGCCGGCAGTGCGGCCGTGTGCTGGAAAACAGCAACGGCCGCAGTCTCGATGCAGCGTTGGCCTGCGCGATCGCCACTTTTCTGCTGCTGCTGCCGACCAACATGATGGCGCTGATGACGGTCAGGGTGGCAGGCATCGCCACCAGCACGCATCTGGGCTCGGGCGTTGCGGTGGCCTGGCGACAGGGATGGCCGCTGATCGCCATCGTGCTTGGCCTGGTCGGCATCGTCCTGCCGTTGCTTCGCTTCGGCCTGCTGTCCATCACCCTGTTCGCGATTCGCCTGGGCGCGCGCGGTCCGCGCGCCGGACAGGCCTTTCGTTACTGCGAAGCGCTCGATCAGTGGGCGATGTCCGATGTTCTGCTGATCGGCGCCGGAATCGGCTATGGACGGATCGCCTCGCAGATTTCCGTGCACATCGATCCAGGCGGCTGGTGCCTCGTCGGCGCGGCCGCGATGACCATGCTCACCCGCGCCACCATGGAACGCCAGGCGGTCTGGCGATGCCTTGAGACGCCAGCCGAGACATCGGTACCCAATGCGCTCGCCTGCACCAGTTGCGACCTGGTCCTGCCGCCGGAGATGGCAGGGCGCCACTGCCCTCGTTGCAGGGCAGTGGTGCACCGCCGCCGGCCCGGGTCCGTGCAGTACTGCGCGGCGCTGTTGATCGCAACGGCCATTTTGACCCCGATCGCCTACGGCTACCCGATGAGCGAGCTCTGGGAACTCGGGCGGCCGGAACCCCACTCCGTCATCGACGGCATTCAGATGCTGTTTCAGAGCGGATTCTGGTACTTCGGCGTGGTGATCACGTTGGTGTCGCTCATCTTTCCGTTGACCAAACTGGCCGCGTTGACCTGGTTTCTGACCTCGATCTGGCACCGCTCCGGCAGCCGGCTGCGGACCAAGACCAGGCTGTACCGCTTCATCGATGAAGTGGGCCGGTGGTCCACGCTCGACCCGTTCACCGTGCTGGTCTTCGCGCCGATGGCACAGTTCAACCAGACAGCGCATATCGACTTCATGGGGGGAAGCGCGGCCTTCCTCTCGACTGTGGTGTTGTCAATGCTGGCATCACACGTGCTCGATGCCCGGCTCATGTGGGATGCGGCCGAGGCCGGTGCGCAACGCCGACCCAGCCCGTACCGTGTCGCGCCAGCCGCTGTACAGGGCGTTACCTGAGGCCACGGAGAAACAGCGAGCCGGCGCCTGCCACGGTGTCCTGCACGCCGGCAAGCCGCAGACAGTGCCAGGCCAGCGCGTGATCGCTCGAGGTGACCGGGATGCCCGCTTCCGCCTCGATCGCCGCCACGCATTCCGCGAGCCGCAGGCTGGTGCATGACACGAAGACGGCATCGAGGCGCGTGGCGCGGGCCAGGGCGCCGACCCCCGCCGCGATCGAGCCGATCGTGATCCGCGCTGCCTCCCGGTCGTCACGCTTGTCGAATGTCGCGAAGGCGGCAACCTCCGCGCCGTGCGCATCCAGATAGCCGCGCACCACTGCGTTGACCTCGGGCGCGTACGGCGTCAGCACGCCGATGCGCCGTGCCCCCAGCGCCTTGAAGGCGGCGAACGCCGCGGTGACCGGCGTCGTGCAGGCGATACCTGGACGGGCGCGGTGGATCTGGCGAAACACTTCGGCCTCGCCCAATGCCATACTGGCCGAGGTGCAGCCGAACGCGACGACATCCAGGTGCAGCGACGGCAGGATCAGCTCAGTCGCCGGCGCGATCCTCTCCCGCATTGCCCGCAACGTCTCCGGCGTGATGTCGGCGTCGTTGAACAGCCGCGCGTGGTACACCGCCACGCCCGGCAGTGTGGTCAGTTGTCGGAACTCGTGTTCCATGGTCTGGTCGGTCGCCAGAACCAGCAGGCCGATCGCGGCGCGCGCCGCGATGCC
>DATBKQ010000075.1:0-4675 GCA_036555825.1 Acetobacteraceae bacterium
CGAATCGGATACGGCAGGGCGGCTCGATCGGGCTGTGAAATTCGGCCAGGTCGCTTTCCGTCAGCCAGCCGCCATTGCCGCGCTGGTGCCGCAGGATCGCCGCGGCGATGTCGCCGCGATAGAACGCATCGCGCGCCGCCTGCAATCCGGTAAGGCGATTGCCATGTGCGTGCGCCCGTTCCTGGTCCGCCATGTATTGCAGGGTGCGGGCCAGGTCGCTCTGCACGAAGGTCTCACCAACGCGCGGCGGAAGGCCGCCAGGCAGGAAGATCGCCGCCGTCGTGGGCCAATGCGCGAAGTCCTGCTGACGGGCAGCCAACTGCTCGGCCAGGAAGGGGTAGGTGGGAAAACCCTCGCGTGCGAAGCGGATGGCGGCAGCGGCGACCTCGCCGAACGACATGGTGCCGAAGCGCTCCAGCGCCGCGATCCAGATGCTGGCGGCGGCCGGAACCACGCAGTGCAGCAGCCCCTCGGGGATCCGGCCTCCGTGGTTACGATGGAAGAACTCCAGGTCGGCCGCCTTCGGCCAGACGCCTACGCCGCTGATAACGTGGGTTTCATCGCGCTCGCCCAGGTGGATCATCGCCGGGGCAACCCCGCCGAAGCCGACGAACTCGCTCTCCAGCACATCAATGGCGAGACCGGTGGCCACGCCCGCGTCTATCGCGTTGCCGCCGGCTTCGAGGATCTGCAGGCCGGCGAGCGAGGCGTAATAGTGGCCCGACACGACGACATGCCGCCGGGCCAGCACATTCGGGCGGCGGGCGCGGGCGGGGCCGAACAAGTACGCCGGATCGGGCACAGCGCTAGCCCGGCTGCTTGTCTTTGTCCCCCGACAGCGATAGCGGCACCCACTGCAGACCGTCCTGCCGCTGGATCAGCATCAGCACTGACTTGCGGTTCTCCCGCTTCACCGTGTCCACCTTCTGCTGGACATCGGCTGGCGAGGAGACTTCGCCCTGCTGCACCTCGACGATGACGTCGCCGGGCTTGAGGCCACGCTCCGAAGCCGCGCTGTTCGGCGCCACATCGGTGATGACGACCCCCTTCTGGTCGGTTCCGAGTGAGAATTTATCCTTCATTTCCTGTGTGATAGGAGCGATCTTCACACCAAGGCCGGAAATCTCGGTGGGCTTTTGCGCCTGCGACTTGTCCTCGCCCGACGTGGCGGCCGCCTTCTGGACGTCGTCCGGCTTCTCGTCCAGCGTGGCCTGCACGGTCACTTCCTTGCCGTCGCGCCACAGCAGAACCGGCACCTGCTTGCCCACCTCGGAATCGGCCACGATGCGCGGCAGCGAACGCATCTCCTTAACGTCCTGATTGTTGAACTTCAGGATGATGTCGCCGTTGCGGATGTGCGCCTTGTCGGCCGGGCCGCCGTCGTTCACCCCGGCCACCATGGCGCCGGAGGCCTCCTTCAGCCCCAGGCTCTCGGCGATGTCTGGGGTGACCTGCTGGATGCGCACGCCGAGCCAGCCGCGGCGCGGGTGGCCGTAGTCCTTCAACTGAGCGACGACCGCCTTCACCAGGTTCGCCGGGATCGAGAAGCCGATGCCGATCGAGCCGCCGGACGGCGAATAGATTGCGGTGTTCATGCCGATCACCTCGCCGTCCATGTTGAACAGCGGGCCACCGGAGTTGCCGCGGTTGATTGCCGCGTCGGTCTGGATGAAGTCGTCGTATGGTCCCTGATGGATGTCGCGTCCCCGGGCCGACACGATGCCGGCCGTGACGCTGCCGCCGAGACCGAACGGGTTGCCGATTGCCACCACCCAGTCGCCGACGCGCTCCTTGTCGGAATCGCCGAACTGCACCGCGGGCAGCGGCTTATCCGATTTCACCTGCAACAGGGCGATATCGCCCGTCTCGTCGCGGCCCAGCACCTTTGCCTTCAGCGCTGTGTTGTCCTGCAGGGTGACGGTGATCTCGTCGGCGCCGTCGATCACGTGATTGTTGGTAACGACCAGGCCGGAGGCATCAATGATGAAGCCCGAACCGAGGCTCTGCATGCGGCGCTCGGGCGGCGTCGGCTGGTTGTCGCCACGCGGGCCAGGTCGATTTCGGTTGAGGAAGTCCTTGAAGAACTGCTCGAACGGCGAGCCCGGGGGGAACATCGGGATTTCCGGCCCGGCGCCAGGATTGCCGGCGCGCGCCTGCACCGCCTGAGTGGAGGAGATGTTCACCACCGCCGGCAGCAGCCTTGCCGCGAGATCCGCGAAGCTGTCGGGCGCCGGCCGGGCGATGGCCTGCTGGGCCGGTACCGCACCCGCGAATGGCAGGGCCAGCGCCAGTGCGGAGGCCATCATGACGGCTCGGGTGGATGGGCGGATCAAGCGCATGGCAAGGCTTCCCTAGCAACTTGCCGGATATGGCCCGGCATTTGATCGCTGGCAACTACGGTCCGGTCGGCGCCGGCGGGGTCTGAAGATAGCGCAAAAAATCGTTGTCGGGGGTAAGCACAAGGCGAGATGCGCCCGCTTCGAATGTGTCACGATACGCCTGCAGGGTGCGCCAGGCGTTGTAGAAATCCACGTCCTGCGAATACGCCTTCGCCGAGATGCGGGTGGCTTCCGCCTCCCCCTCGCCGCGCAGCTTGTCCGACGTGGCGCGCGCCTCCGCCAGCAGGACGGTGCGCTCGCGTTCGGCGTCTGCCCTGATCTTGGCCGAGGCTTCGGCGCCCTCGGCACGCGCCTGGGCGGCGACGCGCTGGCGTTCCGACTGCATGCGGGCGAGGATCGCCTTGGTGTTCTCCTCGGGCAGGTCGGCGCGACGGATACGCACGTCCTGGATGGCGACGCCGAAGCCCTTCATCTGCGCGTTCACGCGGTCGCGGATCGCCGCCATGATTTGATCGCGCTTGGCCGACAGCACGTCGAGCAGCTTGTTGTCGGCGAGCACGTCGCGCAGGGCCGCGGACACCACCGAGTTGAGTCGGCCGCGAATGCCATCCTCCAGCGGACCGACCGATTGGTAATACAGCAGCGGATCGGTGATGCGGTACAGGGTGAAGCTGTCCACCACGAGGCGGCGCTGGTCGCCCAGGGTGACCTGATCGCCAGGCAACTCGATGCTGAGCAGCCGCTTGTCGAAGGTGATCACCGTCTGAACGAAGGGGGTCTTGGTGCGCAGACCAGGATCGCGAATCACCCGCACCGGCTGGCCGAACTGGGTCACCAGAACCTGTTGGTTCTGGTTGACGGTGAACAGCGACGAGTCCGCCAGCACGAACAGTACGACCAACAGCGCGATCAGCGCGATCAGCGGGCGGCTCATCGCGAGGCTCCCTGCGCGGGCGCCGACTGCGCGGTGGGCGGCGCAGGTCGTGGCGCCGGAGCGTTGGGTGGGTTGAGTTGCAGGAACGGCACCAGGCCCTTCAGCTTGTCGTCCACCACCAGTGCCGGCGAACGGGTCAGGATGTCCTGCATCGTCTCGATGTACATCCGCTTCAGCGTCACGTCCTTCGCCAGGCGATACGCGGCGAGCACCGAGAGGAACCGCTGCGTCTGGCCGGTCGCCTGGGCGATCGACGCCTGCTTGGCCCCCTGCCCTTCCGCCACGACGCGTGCCGCGTCGCCGCGGGCGCGCGGTACAATGTCGTTGGCATAGGCCTGGGCCTCGTTGCGGAGGCGGTCTGCGTCAGTGTTGGCGCGCTGCACGTCGACAAAGCTCTCGACCACCTCCGCGGGCGGATTGACCCCCTGCAATTGCACGCCGGTGATCTCGATGCCGGCCTTGTAATTGTCCAATACCTGCTGCGTCTGGTGCTGCACGTCGGATGCGATCTGTCCGCGCAGCTCGGTCAACGCCGGCTGGATCGGCATGCGGCCGATCACCTCGCGCATCGAACTTTCCGCCACCGCCTTCACCACGACGTCCGGAGTGCGGACGTTGAACAGGTAGGCCATGGCGTCGCTGATCTTCCAGAACACCGCGAAATTGATGTCGATGATGTTCTCGTCGCCGGTGAGCATCAGACTCTCCTCCGGGACGCCGCGCCGGTTTTCGGATCTGGTTTCATTCTGCACGGCACCCGCCGATCGGTAGCCGATCTCGATGCGGTTGATGCGGGTGACCGCGGGCGTGAGCGCGTGCTCGATCGGCCAAGGCAGATGGTAGTTCAGCCCAGGCAGCGTGGTGCGGTTGAAGGCGCCGAAACGGAGCACCACACCCTGCTCGTCGGGTTCCACGCGATAGATGCCGCTGGCGAGCCACAACGCCACGACCGCGAGGCCGATCAGGGCGAGCCCTCGTCCGCCGGTGAATCGGCCACGCGGTCCGCCGCCGAGGAAGGAGCGGATATACCCTTGCAGCCTGGCGATCAGGGCATCGAGATCCGGCAACGGCCCCGGTCCCTGCCCGCCCGGGCGGCCGCCGAACGGTCCGCCCGGTCCCCACGGGCCGCCGCCACCCGGGCGATGGCCGCCACCGCTGCCGCCGGAGTTCCCGCCCGGCGTGCCCCAGGGGCTCGGGCCACCACTATTGGACATGCGACGTTCCTGTGCGGTCTTGGCCGCGACTTGGCGTTGGCGGATCAAAGGCCATGCGCCATATCCACTCGATGGGCGGCATCACAGCGGCCTGCTTATCGGCCCCCAGCAGGAGGTTTGCAAGCGAATGACGACAGCACCGACGGTGGAGGGTCTGCGCGAGGCTTTGCGGGGGATCGCCGATCCCG
>DATBKQ010000076.1:0-5903 GCA_036555825.1 Acetobacteraceae bacterium
TCACTCCGCCGCCATCATCCGGCCGGCCTCCAGCGCGAAACTCTCCTCGATATGCGCGGCCAGTGCATCGGTGACCGGCTGCGGCGGGCGCTTCGCCTTCATCAACAGGATGCCGAAATCCGGCAGCGACGGCATGCCCTCCTCTGGCCGCATTGGCCGTAATCCGTCGGGCAGCCACGACAACGTCGAGACGGTCACCGCGAGTCCCGCCAGTACAGGCGCATGGGTGCCGATCTGCGAGGCAGAGGTGTAGGCGATGCGGTAGCGGCGCCCGGCCTGCTCCAGCGCGTACACGGCGGCACCGGCCCATTCGCAGTCCTGCCCGCGCGCCAGGAAGGGCCGGCGGTCCGCCAAGGCCAGCGGCAGCGGATCCTGGCGGTGCGGGGCGTAGCGCGTCGAGGTCACCCAGACCAGCGGCCCGCGCCACAACGGCGCCTCTGCCCAGTCCGCCACGCCGTGGCCGTTGGAGACCAGCGTCAGGTCGAGCTCTCCCGCCTTGAGCCGGTGGACCAGTTCGGAAGACGGCGAGCAGACCACATCCACCTGCACCGCAGGGTGCGTCTCGGCGAACCGCTTCAGAATCCGCGGCAGGTAGGCGAAGGCATAGTCGTCCGGCGACCCGAGCCGCACGGTCCCGGCGATCTGCGGCGCCCGGAAGGTGGTCAGTACCTCGTCGTTCAGTGTGAGAATCTGGCGCGCTCGGCTCAGCAGGTAGTGGCCGTGCGGGGTCAGCTCCACGCCGCCCCCCTTGCTTCGGTTGAGCACCGGCTGGCCCAACTGTTCCTCCAGCCGCTTGACCTGCATCGAGATGGCGGACTGGGTGCGCCCCAGCCTCGCGGCGGCCTGGGTGAAGCTATGGCCCTCGGCGATCAGCACGAAGGCGCGCAGCAGGTCGGTATCGAGGGCATATGGCAGCATGGCGGTCATCACTGTGCTTGATTATTACCATCAAGGTTATTGCTTTTACTGATTCCTCGGACGGAAGCAATCTCCTGGCACAAGGAGGGGTTTCCAATGTCCAATCGTCTGCTCTTAGACAAATTGGCCAGATTGCGGCCGCCGCATCCGTTTGCGGCCCCGCCCGCCTCGGCCTGGGCGCGGATCCGCGCTGCGTGGCGGCGTTACCGCACCCGCCAGCGCATCGCGTTGCTGGATGGCCACGCTCTGAAGGATATCGGGATCAGCTTCGCCGAGGCCGAGGCCGAGGCAAACAAGCCGTTCTGGCGAGGGTAGCCGGTCACTTGTTTGAGCGCGTGATTCAGACCTCCGGGCGATTCCGCCTTCGGTCATCACGCGCTAGATGCCGAACCGCTCCACGTAGCAGCGGAACTTTTCCCTCTCGGCATCGGCGTTCAGGCCGTGGTCCTCGAAGCGATAGTTGCGCGGGCCATAGCCGCCATTCGGCAGACCGCCGGCAAAGCGGGCGATGGCGCCTGCCACGTCCGGATCCAGCGGCAGCCCGAAATGCCGGTAAACACCGGCCACCGTGCCGACCGGGTCCGCGGTGAGTGCCGCGTGGTGGACGTGGTGAACCGGCTCCGCCAGCCCGGCATCGTCGCCCACGGCCAGCATTCGCCGTGTGCCTTCCAGCCAGCGCGCGCTCTCCTGCCGGCCAATCTCCCGCGGATCAAGCCGGCGGGTGAACGGCCGGCGCAGCACCTCGGTCAGTTTGGCAACCGAGAGCAGCACCTTCACCGGGTCGCGGTGCACGAACACCAGCCGTGCGTCCGGGTACACCGTGCGTAACGCATCCAGTGCGAACAGATGGTCCGGACACTTCAACACCCATCGGCCACCGGGTGACTGGTGCTGGAGGTGTTGCAGAAAGCGCCGATGCATCCGGTACGCCGGCAGGTGCCCGGCCTGGTCCAGCCAGCGGCGGTAGCTAGGGATGCGATACGTCGTGTCGAACCGCAGGCTGCGGAAGGCATGCGCGCTGATTTCGCTGCACTCCTGCGGCGAGTCGGCTTCCAGCGGGTGTAACGCGCGGAACTCCGGCGCCAACCGCTCGAACGCACGCAACTGCCGCGCGACGCGCCGCAGCCGATCGTCCCGCCCGCGCCTTGGCGGATAGGGCGCGATGGTCTGCCAGACGCGCGGCCCCCGGTTCTGCGGGTCCTCGAGCAGCAGGCGGTGCAGGAAGGTGGTGCCGCTGCGCGGCAGGCCGGTGATGAAGATGGGCCGTTCGATCCGCTGTCGGAGGATGGCCGGCGCGCGCTGCTCCTCATCGTGCAGGCGCAGCAGGTTGCCAAGGAACCGCACCACATCCCAGCGCGTGGCGATCCGGCCAACCAGGGACAGCGCGGCTTCCTCGTGGCACGCGGTCAGCAGCAGCCGCAGCGGACCCAGGAAGTCGGCATCGCCGAACTCGTTCAACCCGGTGCGCCGGCGAGCCGCCGCGAGCAATGTATCCGGGCGCAGGGGGTGCCGCAGCAGTCCCAACCGGTGCGCCGTGCCGTCGGCGAGGGCGAGCATGGGAATCCGCAGCGGCACGCGCCACCTTCCTGATCAAGACAGGGCACGGGATCGTGACCTGGACGAGGGCGGATCATCGCGCATCCGCACACGTCGGTAGTACATTCCAACCACCGAAGCGGTCAGTTGACCGTGCTCGCAACGAAGCGATAAGCGAGACGGTTGGCTCCGGCGCCCCGGAGCTGGCGGTTTTCGCATAGCAGCGGATCGAGGAACACACCATGTCGCTCGCCCCTATTGGCCGCCGGCGCTGTCTCCAGACCGCTCTCGCCGCCGCGAGCGCAGTGCTCGCGGTATCCGGGGCGAAGGCGGACCCCGCCGCGGTGCAGCCGATCCGCGGACTCTGCGATGACCTGATCAGCGTCATGCGCGCGGGCTCCCGGACGCCGTTCACGCAACGCTTCCAGATGCTCGCCCCGGCGGTGGAGCGCGCCTTCGATCTGCCTGCGGTGCTGCAACTGTCGGTGGGCCCCTCCTGGTCCAGCCTGCCGCCGGACCAGCAGAACACCCTGCTGACCGCGTTCCGCCGCTACACGGTCGCGAACTATGTCAACAATTTCGATAACTACACCGGCCAACGCTTTGATATTCAACCTGACAGCAAAAGTCTTCCGAATGGCGAGCAGCTGGTGCAGACGAAGATCGTCTCGGCGTCGGGCGAATCGCACGAACTCGACTACGTGATGCGCCGGATGCCCGGAGGATGGAAGGCGGTGGACGTGCTGGCCGACGGCTCGATCAGCCGCGTCGCGGTGCAACGCTCCGACTTCCGCCGGCTGGTGGCGCGTGGCGGCGCACAGGCCTTGATCGAGAGCCTCAATCAAAAGACCAGCGACCTCTCGGGCGGCGCGCTGACCTGACGCCGATATCGCGGCCGGCGCCTGCCGGCGGGCTCCCGGCCGCGAGGCTACCGGCCTGTTAAGCCTTTGTCATGCGCGCCACTTCGGCTTGCATTGCCGCACGATTGCGCTATTCCCGCCGCCCGACGGGGGAACAAGGGAATTCCGGTGAGCGCTGCGGGCCAACCTGTGCTGATCGAGATCAACGGGCTGACCAAGCGCTTCGGCAGCTTCACCGCGGTGGACAATGTCAGCTTCAATCTGGCGCGCGGCGAGGTCCTGGGCTTCCTTGGTCCCAACGGTGCCGGCAAGTCCACCACCATGCGCATGCTGGCCGGCTTTATGATCCCGAGCGCCGGGACCGCTCGAATCTGCGGAAATGACGTGCAGACCGACGGTGTCGCGGCGCGCCGCATGCTGGGTTTCCTGCCCGAGGGCGCGCCGACCTATCCCGAAATGACCGTCGCGGCCTTCCTGACCTTTTGCGCCAAGGTCCGCGGCTTCACCGGCCGCGAACTGACCGAGCGGTTCGATCGCGCGGTGGGGCTGACGCGGCTGCAAACCGTGCTGCTGCAGCCGGTCGAGACGCTGTCGAAGGGCTTCAAGCGTCGTGTCGGGCTGGCACAGGCCTTGCTGCATGATCCGCCGGTCCTGGTACTGGACGAACCGACCGATGGGCTGGATCCGAATCAGAAGCACGAAGTGCGCACGCTGATCGCGCAAATGGCGCCCGAGAAGGCCATCGTCATCTCCACGCATATCCTGGAAGAGGTCGATGCGGTGTGCACGCGGGCGATCATCATCGCCGCGGGGCGCGTTGTCGCGGATGCCACGCCGGCGGAACTGCAGGGCAGGCATCCGTCCGGCAAGCTCGATGAGGTCTTCCGGCAACTGACGATGGAACCCGCCTGACCATGCGCAACGTGTTCGTGATCGCCGGGCGCGAGCTGGCGGGCTACTTCGCCACACCTGTCGCTTGCGTGTTCATCGTTATCTTCCTGGTGCTGCAGGGCGCGCTGACCTTCAATCTCGGCGGTTTCTTCGACCGCGGACAGGCGGACCTCAGCCCGTTCTTCACCTTTATTCCGTGGGTGTTCCTGCTGCTGGTGCCCGCCATCACCATGCGGCTGTGGGCGGAGGAGCGGCGGTTGGGAACGATCGAGCTGCTGCTGACCCTGCCGGTGACGCAGACCCAGGCGGTGCTGGGGAAATTCCTGGCCGCCTGGGTGTTCTGCGCGATCGCGCTGGTGCTGACCTTTCCCTTCGTCATCACCGTCAACATCCTGGGCCATCCGGATAACGGGGTGATCGCCTCGGGCTATGTCGGGGCGCTGTTGGTGGCCGGAGCCTTCCTCTCCGTCGGTGCCGCCATGTCGGCGCTGACCAAGAACCAGGTCATCGCCTTCGTGCTTGCTGTCGCCGTCTGCTTCGTGTTCGCCGTGGCGTCCTATCCCGTGGTGACGGATTTCCTGTCGCGCAACACGCCGGTGCTGGGGGAGATCGCGCGCCGCATCGCGGTGATCGACCGCTTCCAGGACTTTACCCGCGGGGTGGTCAGCGTGCGCGACCTGATCTTCTTCGCCACCTTCATCGGCTTCTGGCTGTTCCTGAACGCCGTGCTGGTCGAACAGCGGAAGGCTGACTGATGCGCCGACGCGTCTGGTTCTCGGTTGTCGGTGTGGTCGCGGTGCTGGCGATCGTGGTCGGCATCAACATGTTCGCCGATGCGCGGCTGGCGAATGTGCACGTCGATCTGACGCAGAACCATATCTACACGCTGTCCAAGGGCACCAGGCAGATCCTGCAGGGCCTGAAGGAGCCGATTACGCTGCGGCTGTTCTACTCGCGCCGGCTGGGCAGCACGGTGCCGGTGTATGGCGCCTATGCCGATCACGTGCGCGAGATGCTGAACGAGTATGCCGCGGTGTCGGGAGGCAAGATCCGTCTGCAATTTTACGATCCAGAGCCGTTCAGCGACATCGAGGACCGCGCGCTCGCCTATGGGCTGCAAGGTGTGCCGGTCGATCAGGGCGGCAGCCAGGTCTATTTCGGCCTCGCCGGCAGCAATCAGGAAGACGATGAACGTACCATCGCCTTCTTCCAGCCCGAGCGCGAGCGCTTCCTGGAGTACGACCTGACCAAACTGGTGTACGACCTGTCGAACCCGAAGCGGCCGGTGATCGGGGTGATGTCCTCGCTGCCGGTCGATGGCGATCCGCGCATGATGATGATGGCGATGCGCGGGCAGCAGGTGTCCGGCGGGCAGCCCTACGCCTCGATCGCGCAGTTGCGGCAGACCAACCAGGTGAAGACGGTCAACACCGACGCACAGGTGATCGATCCCGACATCCAGGTGCTGCTGGTGGCCGAGGCGCAGCACCTGTCGGACGCGACGCTGTACGCGATCGACCAGTTCGTCATGCGCGGCGGCCGGCTGATGGTGATGGTCGATCCGTGGAGCGAGGCGATGGCCGCGTCGCCCTCGCCGAGCGGCGTGCCGCCGACCGACACCGGCTCGAACCTGAAGAAGCTGTTCGATGCCTGGGGCATCGAGTTCGATCCCACCAAGGTGGTGGGAGACCTGACCGG
>DATBKQ010000077.1:0-6993 GCA_036555825.1 Acetobacteraceae bacterium
GGGCCGATAGGGGTGAGATCGAAACGACAACAGCAACTGGGGGCAATATCAGCTTGGTGCCACCCGGCATCACGATCCGGATTGACGACATCTATTTGCCCTAGCGCTAAGATGCCGCGGGTTTCCGGGTCTATGAAAGGGCAGTCCAATGCGGCCGAATGCAGAAGCGAAGATTGCACGGCTTTCCGAATCCGAGACGATCTCGTTCGGGCCGTTGGCGGACTATAGCAGGCTGACCGGCGACGATGGTCTGCCGGTCTTCACCGGCGTGCAGACCTGCAAGCCGGGGTACCGGACTCCGCTGCACTGGCATCCTTATGTCGAGTGTCTGTTCGTCATCGAGGGCACGATGGAGGCATGGCTGGAAGGTCAGGAGGACCGGCCGGCGCGGCTAGGCCCTTGCGACATGATCGCACTGCCGGCCTGCGTGCCGCATGTATTCCGCAATGCCGGCGACGGTACGTTGCGGCTGCTGGGCATCCATGGATCGCCGACGCGGATCGTGCACCGGGTGGAGGAGTAGGCAGCGCCCGCCTACCCGTTCCGGGTCAGCCGTTGGATGGCGAAATCAGTGTCCATGACGTCGCCGAAGATGGCGTAAAACGCCACCAGCGAGGCGTTGTGTTCCTCCATGGTCATCGCGGCGTTCGCGTCGCTGATCATGACCGTCTTGAAGTTCGCCATCATCGCATCGCGCGCCGATGACTCGCAGCAGACATTGGTGACGGTGCCGGTGATCAGCACGGTGTCGAAGCCGCGCGCCCGCAGCCGATACGGCAGCTCGCAGGTGCCAGGCAGGAACGCGCTGAAGCGGTACTTGCGAACAATCTCGTCCTCCGGGCGCACATCCAGCTCTGGCCATAGCTCGTGGCCTTTGCTGCCCTCGCTCATGGCTGCGATCCGGCGCCGCAGGCTGTCGGGGGTGAGCATCGCGTGCGCATGGCTCCATTCACGCGCGGACCGATCGTCGACCGTGTTCTTGATCCAGAACACGCCGCCGCCCGCGGCGCGCACGACCGCGGCAAGGCGGTTCACGTTGGGCACGATCTCGCGCGCCGTCGGGCAGACCGCATGGCCGACCTGGTCGTCCATGAATGCGTTCTGCAGATCGACGACAATCAACGCGGTGCATTTCGGGTCCAGGTCGGCGTGCGGATGCACGACACCGGTGCGCGCGATCACCCGCTGCGTGACCCCGTCGGGCGGTTCGAACCAGTTCATCGTCATCGTATTCTCCCTTCGGCCAAGCCAGCCGGATCGCCGACAACACCGATGCGTCCGCCGAGGCGCATGGTTGGGCGCCGCGCATCGTCGTAGCGCGGCCATGGTGGCATCGCTTCGTGCGAAGGGTCGCCGCCGCGCACAAAGCCAATCCATGAGCGGCGGACCGCTGCCGAAAGAGCCTGCATCTGCCGCGTGTCGCCCCCGGCCAGCATCTCCGCACTCGCCCAGGCAGGGAACGTGCCGAACACAAAGGGCAGCTCGATGCAGTGGCAGGACCGAAACCGGGAGGCAGGTGGCGCCCAGTCGAACAGATAGGCATAAGCGCTGCCGCCGCGTCGCGCGATTGCTTCGGCCAGACGCATCGCCGGCAGCAGGAAGGTCTCGTCGGTGCCGAGGTCGGCCAGCAAATCCATGGCACTGCCACCAGGCCGGTGCGCCTGATATCGGGCCAATTCCGCGGCGCCGCCGAAGCGCGTCACCACTGCGTCCTCAGGTGGGTCCTGCATGGCGGGGTTGGCCGCATAGAACGCGTGCACTTCGTCGGCCGTGGCGCCGATCAGCACCTGCTTGCCGTCCAGACCATCGGCGATCGCGGCCAACATCGCCGATTGCGTCATGGCAGACGGCAGCACCGGCATGAACATCGGCATGGTCTGGGCAAAGCGGGCATTGTCGCGCGCCAGCTCAGCCTGGGCGGCGAGCAGGCGCGGCACTGGCATGGCGCGCAGGCGCGCCAACGCCTCGCCTGACCCCGGATCGATATCGAGCAGGCGCTGAAACTGGTCGGCGCGCTGCGTTGCCATCGCGGAAGTGTAGGCGCCTCGCCCAAAGCCGCCGCTCTGCATGATGGCGCGGTGAAACAGCGCGCGTACCTCGGGCAGCATCGCCAGGCGGCCGATCGAGGTCGCGCCGGCTGACTGGCCCATCACCGTGACATTGCCGGGATCGCCACCGAAGGCGGCGATGTGATCGCGTACCCAGCGCAGCGCCGCGATCATGTCCAGGGTGCCAGGTTCGGTGTCGATCATGCCCGGACGATGCAGCCAGCCGAGGGCGCCGAGACGGTAATTCACGCCGACGAAGACGAGGTCGCCCTCGCGTGCCAACCGGGCGCCATCGTACCAGTCGAGCGATCCCGCACCGGAAATCCAGGCGCCCCCATGCAACCAGACCAGCACCGGTCTCGCCTTGCCATCGGGCGCCGGCGTGCAGATGGTCAGCGTCAGGCAGTCTTCGTCCTGTGACCGGTCGAACTCGCCCATCGCCACCGCCAGGCGCGAGGGTAGCTGCGGGGCGATAGGACCGTGCCGGCGGGCATCGCACAGCCCCGACCAGGGCGGCGCTGGCTCGGGCGGCGCAAAGCGCCGATCGCCGAGAGGTGCCGCCGCATACGGAACTCCGCGGAACACGGCCACACCGTTGTCCCAGGCGCCGCGGAGAGCGCCCGGCACTGCGACGGCAATCGGAGCATCCGGCATGGCTGGGCCTCCCGCACACCCTGGCCACTCTAGCGCATCCCGCGGCAGCGCCCGAAACGGGCTCGCTAGATCTCTTCCACCTGATCGACGCCGGGGATGACCTTCAGCGCCTGGGCCAGGCGCGGCGTCACGTTGAACCCGCCAGGCAGTGCAATCTCCACGCTCTGCGTGCTGCCAAGTCGCGGTACCAGGATCACCCGGCCCTTGCCGCGACCCTCGCGCCCCAGCAGGTCGCGAATGTGCGGGACGGAAGCGGTTTCCCGCAGCCAGATCCGCATCGCCGCACCGGCATTGGCGGCGGCCTGATCGAGCGAGACGAGATCCTGCGCGGTGATGCGCAGCGCCTCGCCATCCTGGCGCAGGTCGGCGGTGATCAGAACATGCGCGCCATTCGCCAAAAGGTCCCGGGCGCGCGCAAGCACTTCGGCGAACAGCGTCACCTCGCATGAACCAGAGGTGTCGGTGATCTTTATCCAGGCCATGCGATTGCCGGTACGTGTCACCCGTTCCTTCTGTGCCGCCACCATGCCGGCGAGGCGAACGCGCGCGATGCCCGCCTGCGCACTGGCCTCGACCTGCGCGCAGGGCGTCGTGCCAAGACGGCGCAGCGCCTTGGCGTAACCGTCCAACGGATGCGCCGTCAGATGGAAACCGATCGCTTCGGCCTCGAAATTGAGCCGCTCGATCGGCGGCCAATCCGGCATCTCGGGCAGACGCACCGCCTCGCGCGACGCGCCGGCGGATGCGCCGAACAAGGCGATCTGACCGCTCTGCTTTTCCTCAGTGGCGGCCTGGGCACGGCGCAAGAGTGCGTCGGTCGCGGCGAACAGAGGCGCACGGTTGCCCTCCAACGTGTCGAACGCACCGGCACGGATCAGGTTCTCGAGCTGCATCCGATTGAGCTGACGCGGATCGATCCTCTCGACGAAATCGGCAAGATCGGCGAAGGGCTGCGCACCGCGTGCATCGGTCAGCGACTGCATGGCGGCGAACCCGACCTTCTTCACCGCGGCGAGTGCATAGCGGATCGCCAGTCCGCCCTCCTCGGTGCGTTGCACCGAGAAATCCGCCCCCGACCGGTTGATGTCGGGCGGCAGGATGCGAATGCCCGAACGCGACGCCTCCTCGCGCAGCGCGGCGAGCCGATCGGTGTTGCCGAGTGCGAGGCTCATGCAGGCGGCAAAGAATACCTCGGGATGATTCGCCTTCAGCCAGGCCGTCTGGTAGGCGAGCATCGCATACGGGGCGGAATGGCTCTTGTTGAAGCCATAGCCGGCGAACTTCGCCATCGCATCGAACACGCTCTTTGCCACCGCCGGATCGATGCCGCGCTCGATCGCCCCCTTGGTGAAGACTTCGCGCTGCGCCTCCATTTCCGCGGGGATCTTCTTGCCCATCGCACGGCGCAACAGATCGGCCCCGCCAAGCGAATACCCGGCCATCGTCTGAGCGATCTGCATGACCTGCTCCTGATAGACGATGACGCCATAGGTTGGCTCGAGGATGTCGTGGATCAGCGGATGCGGCGCGACCCAGGGCTCGCCGTGCTTGCGGCGGCAGTAATCGGGAATACTGTCCATTGGCCCGGGGCGATACAGCGCGTTCGCGGCGATCAGGTCCTCGAACCGGTCGGGCCGCATCAGGCGCAGCGTATCGCGCATGCCCTGACCCTCCATCTGGAACACCCCGCCGGCATCGCCACGGGCCAGCATGTCGAATGTCCTGGTGTCGTCCAGCGGCAGGTTTGCCAGGTCAACGGGCTCGCCGAGGGCTCGCAGCATGGCCTTGGCGCGCTCCAGGATGGTGAGCGTGGTCAGGCCGAGGAAGTCGAACTTCACCAGACCAGCCTGCTCGACATGCTTCATCGAGTATTGCGTGACCAGGAAGTCGGAGCGCGGATCGCGATACAGCGGCACCAGCTCGATCAGCGGCCGGTCGCCGATCACGACACCGGCGGCGTGTGTGCTGGCATGACGGTAGAGGCCCTCGATCTGCAACGCGATTTCCAGCAGGCGTGCTACGCCCTCATCCTCCTCGCGCATCAAACGCAGGCGCGGTTCGCCGGTGATCGCCTGCTGCAGGCTGACGGGATGCGCCGGATTGTTCGGGATCAGCTCGGCCACCTTGTTCACCTGGCCGAATGGCAAGCCCAGAACGCGTCCCACGTCACGCACCGCGGCACGCGCCTGGAGCTTGCCGAAGGTGATGATCTGCGCGACCCGGTCCGCACCGTATTCGCGGCGCACATAGTCGATGACGCGATCGCGGCCTTCCTGGCAGAAGTCGATGTCGAAGTCAGGCATCGATACGCGCTCGGGATTGAGGAAGCGCTCGAACAGCAGGTTGAAGCGGATCGGATCGAGATCGGTGATGGTCAGCGCCCATGCGACGACCGACCCCGCACCGGACCCGCGACCAGGACCCACCGGAATACCCTGCGCCTTCGCCCATTGGATGAAATCGGCGACGATCAGGAAGTAACCGGCGAAACCCATTTTGATGATAACGCCAAGCTCGTAGTCGAGGCGCTCGCGATAGCGCGCACGCATTGCGGCATCGGCGGCCATCGCGCCCATCCGGCGCTCCAGGCCCTCGAGCGCCATCGCACGGACGGTCGCTTCCTCGGTCGCGCCGGCGCGGACCTTGGGCGAGACCGGCAGCAGCGGCTTGCGCGTCTCCATCATCGCCGCGCAACGGCGCGCGATGGCGAGCGTGTTGTCGCACGCCTCCGGCAGATCGGCGAACAGTATCCGCATGTCCGGCGCCGGCTTGAACCAGTGCTCGGGCGTCACGCGGCGGCGCTCGGGTTCCGACAGCAGGCGGCCCTCGGCGATCGCCAGCAGCGCGTCGTGTGCCTCGTACATCTCGGGCGTGGCAAAATAGCAGTCGTTGGTGGCGACCAGCGGTACGGCCGCGGCATCCGCCAGCGCGATCAGACCCGGTTCCAGCGCGCGCTGGCTGTCGAGGTTATGGCGATGCAGTTCCACCGCGACGCGATCGGGGAAGGCGTCGCACAGTTGCGCCAACAGGCGCTGCGCTTCGGGCTTCTGGCCATCGGAGAGCAGGCGCGCCAGCGGGCCGGGAGCGCCACCGGTCAGCAGAATCAGGCCTTCGGCATGCGCCGCCAGGGTAGCGAAGGAAAGCTGCGGCTTGAGACCGGGGTCGGTGTCGAGAAAGCCGCTCGATGACAGGCGCTGGAGGTTGTCGAGGCCGGTGGCGTTCTGCGCCAGCACCGCGATCGGATCAGGCGGCAGCCGGGCATTGTCCGCCCGAGTGATTGCGAGCTGGCAGCCGATGATCGGCTGGATGCCCCTGGCGGCGCAGGCCTGGCTGAACTCCAGGGCGCCGAACAGGTTGGCAGTGTCGGTGATCGCGACTGCGGGCATGCTCGCTTCGCGTGCCAGGGCGGGGATTTTGTCCGCCTTGATGGCGCCTTCGCTGAGCGAATAGGCGGAATGCACCCGGAGGTGAACGAAGTCGGCGTGCGGCATGAATGCAATCTAGGCGAGTGTCCGATTCCGGCAAATATGCTGACGGGCCTGGCTTCTGGCAAATCGCAAAATCTCGTGGTTGAGGAAACGTGGCTTGCCAAACATTTGCAACCTGCGGATGGTGCATGCACGGGATGCACGGAGCCATGCATGAGCCAGACGTCCAGCATATCGCCCTCTGCACTCTCCGATCCGGTCAGCGACGTACTCAAGTGGATCCTGCTGGCCGTCGCCGTGCTGACGTTCGGACTGATGGGCTGGGCCACCTACCTCACCTATGAGCGGGCGCCGCCGCAGCCCGAGCGATTCGTCGACACCACCGGCGCGCCGCTGATGACGGCGGACGATATTCTGGCGGGCAAGGCCGGCTTCCAGAAGGCCGACCTGATGGATTACGGCAGCCTGTACGGCATGGGGTCGTATTACGGCCAGGACTACACCGCGTGGACACTGATCAGGCTGGCCGGCCTGGTCGAGGGGCGCGTTGCGCAGGCGCAGTTCGGTAAACCTTTCGAGCAACTGGCACCGGATCAGCAGGCCGCGGTTCGCGACACCATGCGCGGGCAGTTGCAGCGTGTCGATCTGACCCAGCAGACGGTCAAGGTGCCGGACGCCCTGGCGGCCGCCATCGTTGCACTGCGCGGCGACATTACCAAGGAACTGGCTGCCACCGACCTGGAGACGGGATGGACGCCCGCATACAGTCTCGGTCCCGATGACAAGGCGCGTACCGCTGACTTCCTGATCTACTCGGCGCTGACCACCGTCGCGCGCCGCCCGGATGTGAGCTGGTCCTGGAC
>DATBKQ010000078.1:0-5828 GCA_036555825.1 Acetobacteraceae bacterium
GCTCGTCGCACAGACTCTGTCCTCGAGCATGGGTCAGTTTTGGCCGATCAGTCGTTACTTGTCCGCGCCCGCGCCTACCGCACCACCGGCCAGCTCGGTCGCGCCGACCTGATGGCGCAACTCCGCCCGGGCCTGGCCGACCCACACCCCGAATGCCGCTTCTGGTCCGCTTGGGCCGCCGCCCGGATGGGTGCGGGTGACGAAGCGCTCCGCGTCCTCGCCGACATTGCCTGGAACAACCTGCCGCGCGCGGACCGCGCGCTCGACCTGCTGCTCCGCCGCCTCGACATCCCGCAGGCCAACGCCTGGCTGCGCGACTTCGCCCAACTTCCCGGCCGCCAGCGCGCGGTGATTCGCGCCGCCGGCGTGATCGGCGATCCGCGCTACATCCCCTGGCTGATCGAGCGCATGGCAACGCTGGAAACCGCGCGCCTCGCCGGCGAGGCGTTCTCGATGATCACCGGCCTCGACCTCGCCTATCGCGACCTCGACCGCAAGCCGCCGCGCGACTTCGAATCCGGCCCCAACGACGACCCGGCCGATGAGAACGTGGCGCTCGACGAGGACGAACACCTGCCATGGCCCGATCCCGAGAAGATCGGCCAATGGTGGGCGGCCAACCGCGGCCGCTTCGACGCCGGCACGCCCTATTTCCTGGGCACCCCGAAGCCGGCGGCCGACTGGCTCGAGGCGCTGTCGGACGCGTTCCAGCGCCAGCGCCATGCCGCCGCGCTGGAACTCGCGACCCGCCAGCCCGACAAGGCGATGTTCGAGGTCCGCGCCCGCGGGCGGCTGCAGCGTCAGCTCATCGCGCGTGCCCGCGGGCTGGCGTGAGCGCTACGGGAAAGCCGGCGCCGCCGCGCACTCGGCCAGATCGTCGAACGTCGCCGCGTTCGGGCAGTACTCGTGGCAATCCGCCGCGGCGGTTCCGGCATCCAGCTCGCGCCGGCACCGCCCAGTGTTCCTGCACTGCGAGCACGCGATCTCCGCGTCGCGCAGTGCCATGTTGGAGGTGTGGCGTATCTTGTCCGGATCGAGGCCGCGCGCCCGCATCATGCGCTCCATCAGCGCGGTGTTGTCGCGCGCCCCGGCCGAGAGCGACAGCAGGACCGACTCGGCGAGCGCCAGATCCCCGGCGATGTGCCGCAGCTCTTCGCGCGATAGCGCGGCCAGGTCGGTGCTGGGGGTCGTGTACGCCTTTACGCAACCCAACACCCGCCCCAGCAGACCCGGATGGCAAAGCGCTGTGTCGACCGTGGTCATTGCTGCCTCCCGATTCTCACTTGCCGGGAAGGCTAACGAACCTTGAAGTTCACCGGCCTTGATGTGGATCAATCAGTAGGAATTCACAACAATCGGCCTCAGGCGGCGATCCGAGGCAGTACCGTGTCGGTCAGCAGCCGGAACGTGCGGCCGCTGAGCGGCGCCGCCATCAGGTAGGTCATGCCGATCTCGGCGGCGAACGACTGGATCTGGTCAGCCACGCTCTCCGCCGTGCCGTGAAAGATCACCTCATCCAGATAGAACTCGATCGGGTCCCTGCCGTCGAACGTCCGCATCTCCTGACGCACATGGTCGTGCTTCGCGCCGACGTAGGACGCGACCATCCACTCCGCCGCGCGCTTCGCCACCGCTCGCGCCTTCTCCGCGGTTTCGTCGATGGCAATCAGGCGCGCCATCGGGATCGTGCGCCCGGCATCGCTGTGGCCGGCATGGCTCAGCGCCTCCGCGTAATGTCGGCGCTTGCGGATCAGATCGGTGCGGGATGCATGCGGGTCCATCAGGATCGAGTGGCCCTTGCTCGCGGCCCACTCGATCGCCGGCATGGATGAGGCGGCCATCCAGGTCGGCGGGTGGGGTGCCTGCAGCGGCTTGGGCAGCACTTCGACGCCCTCGTAACGGTAGAACCTGCCTTCGTAGGTCAGACGCTGGCTGGTCCAGGCCTTCAGTACGATGTCCACGGTCTCATGAAATCGTGGGGCGCTCTCCTCGCCCGGGATGCCGAAGGCGGCGAACTCGCTGCGTTCGAAGCCACGTCCGGCGCCCCAGTTGACCCGGCCGCCCGAGAGCACGTCCAGCAGCGCGACCTCCTCGGCCAGCCGTAGCGGGTTGTAGAAGGGTGCCAGCGATACGGCCATGCCGATCCGCAGCCTGGTCGTGCGCGCTGCTGCCATGGTGCCCATCATGTGCACCGATGGGCAGACAGAGAAGCTGGAGAAATGGTGCTCGGCCAACCAGACAGCGTCGTAGCCGGTCCGGTCCATGATGCCGAAGCGCTGCAGCGCCGTCTGGTAAACCGCGTTCAGCGGCACGGATCGGTCGCGCCAGCCGAAGAACTGCAGGATGCCGACCTTCATGTGCCCTCGCGTTCGCGCCTCGCGGGATTAGTGCGCAGCCTGAGCTTCCCGGCAATCCCATTCTCCCTGGGCCTTAACCCGACCGCTGTCGGCGTCGGAGCCCCGCCACGACCTGCCGAAACTGCATAGTCGGCCGGATCGAGCAGGCGCTAGACCGCGGCGGAGTGCGCAGGGCAAGGATGCGTCCTACATGTATCGGGATTCCCCAACCGCGTCTGCAAATTCGTGCTTCGTTCGCATTGTCTCGTTTGCATGCGGACTTCTGCCGTTGGCCCTGGTCTGCGCTCCGGTATCGGCGCAACTGTCGGCCAATGATGGCTACTCGACAGACGGCAGCTATAAGCTGCAGGTTGAAATCACACCGTATATCTGGCTGCCGGCGACCGAGACCAAGTTCGACCTGGGGCCGAATTCGCGCATCAGCGGCAGCGTCGGGAGCGGCATACCCACCGCTGCGCAGCTTGCCAGTTCGCTGCATGGTGCCTTCATGGGTTATACCCTGGTGCGCTACGGACCTTGGTCGGCCGAGTTGGACTTCGACTGGGTCGAGGTCAGCAGCAACAACAAGGTTGTCGCGGGTCCGTTGGGGCGGTCCGTCCCGATCAGCGCCGGTGCGTCGATCGTCCGCGTGGCGCCCGGGTTCGGCTATCAGGTCGTCAACAGCGCAGCGGTTGGCATGCCAGTCACCGTGGACGTGCGTGCCGGTTTTGCCTTCTTTCATTGGGACGCCTCGATCAGCAGCGGGCCGCCAAGCCTGAACGGAAGCAGCAGCTTCGTGCAGCCCTGGCTCGGTGCGCGGGTGGCGCTCTATCCGGCGCCGCAATGGCGCGTGACGCTGGATGCGGCTGCACAGGGCTTCGGCGTCTCCGGCGGCTCATGGGGCTGGGGCGCCGGCCTCCTGGTTGCCTATGCGGTCACCGACTGGATGGACGTCAGCGGTGGCTTCCGCGCCCTGAAGAGTTCGAGGGTCGAGGACAACAAGGCGCCGGGAGGCGGCATTGGAAGTCGAATTTTCGATCTGCTCGCTTACGGTCCCATCCTCGGCGTAGGATTCCGATTCTGACATGGAGGCTGGCAAACACCCTGGCGATCGGTCCTATGCGAAGAAATGAACCAGGAGGAGTGAAGCACCCGTGCATTTAGCGCACCGTTTATTCACGGCAGCAGTTCTGCTCGTGGTTGCAGGCTGCTCAACGTCGGTCAAGGTCGGGCCAGATGCCGTCGCCGGGCAAACCCCCGATGGCACGGTGGAGATGAGCCAGGTGCAGGCCGCGTTCATTGGCAACGCCGGCGGCGGCACGGGCACGCTGTATTATCGCGGTCGTGCCTATCCGTTCACTGTCGGCGGACTCGGTGTAGGAGGCATCGGCGCGTCAACGATCGACGCCTATGGCGAGGTCTACAAGCTACGGAACGTCGCCGAGTTTCCCGGTGCCTACGGCGAAGCCAGCTATGGCTTCGCAGTCGGTGAGAAAAGCGCCGGCGATCTGTGGTTGCAGAACGAAGCTGGCGTCATCATGCACCTGAAGGCGCGCCGCACCGGCCTTATGCTGAGCCTCGGCGGCGATGCCGTGGTCATCTCAATGCGACGGTAGGGATGGCCGCCGGATCACATCCGGTAGCCGGAGAATTGGTAAATGCAGCCCTGTCCGTCGATGCGGCCTTCGATACGCGGTCCGCTCACGCGTCCGGACACCGAGCCACCGACACCCTGGCCGGCGAAGGAGCCATCGCCGGCCATCGTCGCCTGATAGACCGGCGTTGGCCGGCCCGGCGCATTAGGATGCGCCACGGGGTAGCTGAACTCACCCTTGGTCACCGTGAGCACCGACTGGCCCGGTGTCTGGCACCAGTTCTGGCCCTGCGCGGCCGCGGCGCCACCGGTAACGCGGATTGTGCTCCGGTAAGAACCGTCGAACGCGACAGGCGGTGGCGGTGCGACGGGGCCGGGGTGGATCGTGCCCATTGGGCCCACGCACCCTGCCAACGTCAGCAGCAGAGCCAACGAGCGCGGCACGGCTTGAAATACTGCCATTGTCGGTTTTGTACTCCCTCGGAGGCTACGTCGAGTTTGCCAGACCGGTACCATCCTTCAACCGCATCATTGGCCTGGCAATATATAATTCCGGCCGCAATCCGTATCGAAACTGCATAGCGCGAGGCGGCGCCCTGTGGCGCCCTCGCTGACTATCGACGCTGTTTGGCGAGTCGCCGTCGACACGCTACAAAAAACCTCGGTAGGGTCCTGCCCCTGAAGTTCGTCGCATTCCGCGGCGAGGGGAGGGGATAAGCAGGCTCCTGAAAACAAAGAAGAACAGTGTCTCGATTCTGAAGTGCAAAGGACTTCGGAATCGGCGCACTGGACCGGCGCCAGCCTTTTTTCTGGCGTGTGATAGGCCTGATTGCGACCACGGCGGCACTGGTGCTTCGGTTGTTGATCGACGGTGTTCAGGCGCGGAACCTGGACCCCCATGCTACCCAGGACAGGGCTGATGCCTGCATGAAACAGCTGTTGTCTGCCACTGAGGTGAGCCATGAGTGATACCAACGCTGCTCCGGTGCTCGCTCGTGCCCGCACACGGCGGTCGCAGCGGGTCCCGGTTATCTGGGTGATTCCGATCATAGCGATAGCGATTGGAGGATGGTTGGCCTGGGACACGCTCTCCAGACAAGGACCGACTATCAGCGTCACTTTCGAAACCGCGGAGGGTCTCCAGGCCGGTCAGTCGCAACTCAAGTTCAGGGACATTGTCCTGGGCACGGTCAAGCGCCTCGACCTGTCCAGCGACCACTCGCACGTTGTGGTGACGATTGCGACCACCCGGCAGGCGGAGCCGCTATTGACAACCCAGACGGTGTTCTGGGTTGTCAAGCCGCGGCTATTCGCCGGGAACGTATCCGGTCTCGACACGCTGCTGTCCGGCTCCTATGTCGGCATGTTGCCCGGAGCCAATGCCGGCAAGCCGCAGCGGACGTTCACCGGGCGCGAAGATCCTCCGGTGCTGCAGGCCAATGTTCCGGGGCACACCTTTTCGTTGCAGGCCAACCGGCTCGGTTCGATTTCGGTTGGCTCGCCTGTGTTCTTTCGCGACCTGAATGTCGGCGAAATCCTCGGGTGGGATATCGCCGACATGGCACGCAGCGTCACGATCCACGCGTTCGTGCGCGCACCGTACGACCGTTACGTGACCAGTAATACCAGGTTCTGGAACGCGTCGGGTGTTTCCCTGAAGCTCGGCGCGGCCGGGGTCGAATTGCAGCTGGAGTCGTTGCGCGCGCTGTTGCTTGGCGGCATCGCCTTCACGACGCCAGACGAGGCCGGAACCGCGACGAATGCCGGAAACCACGTGTTTCCACTGTTCGCGGACCGCGAGGCCGCCGACGCTGCATCCTACAGCCGCAAGATCCCGGTAATCTCCTATTTTCCTGGCTCGGTCCGAGGTCTGGGCCCAGGATCCGAGGTGACCATGC
>DATBKQ010000079.1:0-4458 GCA_036555825.1 Acetobacteraceae bacterium
GAATTCTCCCGGTCGACGACGTGATTGCGACCGTGTGGGGCCAGATGATGGCACGGCGAACCCTGCCTGTGCTCGACGGACTGATTGCCGCCACGGCGCGCGCTCACAACCTTACCCAGGTGACCCGCAATATCGTGGATCTTGCCAATACCGGCATGGAACTGACGAACCCATGGGCGGCGTAGGGGAGCCTCTGGACAAGCGGGGCATAACGGACGATACCGCGCACCTTCGGTCGTGACCGCGCTGGCCGACATCCCGGCGCCGGCCTTGGCCGAAGTGAACGTCCGGCCAAGGAGACCATGCCGATGTCGATCACAGCGGAGCGCCGTACGGCGCTGATTGGCGAGTACGCGACGGCGACGGGCGACACCGGAAGCCCGGAGGTGCAGGTTGCGATACTCTCCGAGCGGATTTCCAACCTGACCGAGCACCTGAAGACGCACGCCAAGGACTTCCACTCGCGCCGCGGCCTGTTGATGCTGGTCGGGCGGCGCCGGCGGCTGCTGGATTACTTGAAGGCGAAGGACACGCGGCGCTACGAGGTGCTGATCGGGCGGCTCAATTTGCGCCGTTAACTGTTTTCGCCGCCGAGTACCCCTATATGGGGATCGGTGGCGCCTACCCCCGGGCCATGGTGGTCCGGGGCAACGCCGTGGGGGCGGTGTCCGCCCCCGATCGCCGCGGTCACGCGGCGGACCTTGAGACCGCCGTTCCGGCGACCCGAGAGGTGCGGGTTCAGCGACGGCGTTTCCGGCCACATGGCCCGCGGCTGCGCCCGCGCTTCCCGCAAACGCAGCCCGCGCCATCCATGCGACCCGAGACGCCGCCTCCCGTCCGGTTGGGCCTCCGGCGTGCCGGGATCGACCGTCCGCCGATGCCCGCGCATCTGCAAGGACGTGTGAATGTTCAATTACTATCGCAAGGAACTCGACTGGGGAGGGCGCAAGCTGGTGCTGGAGACGGGCAAGGTCGCCCGTCAGGCCGATGGCGCCGTCATGGCGCGCTATGGCGACACCATCGTGCTGTGCACCGCCGTGGGCGTGAAGAGCGCAAGGCCGGGGCAGGACTTCTTCCCGCTCACGGTCAACTACCAGGAGAAGGCGTTCGCCGCCGGCAAGATCCCGGGCGGCTTTTTCAAGCGGGAGGGCCGGCCTTCGGAGGCCGAGGTGCTGAAGTCGCGGCTGATCGACCGGCCGATCCGGCCGCTGTTCCCCGACGACTTCCGCAACGAGGTGCAGGTGGTGGCCACCGTGCTCAGCCACGACCTGGAGAACGACCCCGACATCGTGGCGATGATCGGCTGCTCGGCGGCGCTGACGCTGTCCGGCATCCCGTTCTTCGGCCCGGTGGCCGCTGCCCGGGTGGGCTACGAGGACGGGCAGTACATCCTCAACCCGACGGCCGAGCAGATGAAGCGTTCCCAGCTCGATCTGGTGGTGGCCGGCACCGCGGAGGGCGTGCTGATGGTGGAGTCCGAGGCGCGGGAGCTGCCCGAGGACGTCATGCTCGGCGCCGTCACCTTCGGCCACGAGGGCTTCCAGCCGGTGATCCAGGCGATCATCGAGCTGGCCGAGCACGCGGCGAAGGATCCCTGGACCCTGCCGGAACCGACCGCCGAGGAGCAGGCGTTGAAGGCGCGCGTCGATGCGCTGGCCCGCGCCGGACTGACGGAGGCGTATCGCGAGCCGGCCAAGGAGGCACGGCACGACAAGGTGGACGCGGTTCGCGCCCGGCTGGGCGAGGCGCTGGCCGCCGAGGGCGCCGATGTGGAGCAGGCGAAGTCGCTGTTCCACGATCTGGAGGCTGAGGTGGTCCGCAGTGCCATCCTGGACACCGGCATCCGCATCGACGGCCGCGACACCCGCTCGATCCGGCCGATCATCGCCGAGGTGGGTGTGCTGCCGCGCGCGCATGGCTCGGCGCTGTTCACCCGCGGCGAGACCCAGGCGTTCTGCGTGGCCACACTGGGGACGGGACAGGACGAGCAGGTGATCGACGCGCTCGAGGGCGAGTACCGCGAGCACTTCATGCTGCACTACAACTTCCCGCCCTATTCGGTGGGCGAGGCGGGCCGCATGGGTTCGCCGGGCCGGCGCGAGGTGGGGCACGGGAAGCTCGCCTGGCGGGCGATCCATCCGTTGCTGCCGGAGAAGGAGAAGTTCCCCTACACGCTGCGCGTGGTCTCGGAGATCACCGAGAGCAACGGCTCTTCCTCGATGGCGACGGTGTGCGGCGGTTCGCTGTCGCTGATGGATGCCGGCGTGCCGCTGAAGCGGCCGGTGGCCGGCATCGCCATGGGGCTGATCAAGGAGGATCGCGGCTTCGCCGTGCTGTCCGACATCCTGGGCGACGAGGACCACCTGGGCGACATGGACTTCAAGGTGGCGGGCACCGAGCAAGGTGTCACCGCGCTGCAGATGGACATCAAGATCACCTCGATCACGCCGGAGATCATGCGCATCGCGCTGGCGCAGGCGCGCGAGGGGCGGATGCACATCCTGGGCGAGATGGCGAAGGCGCTCACCGGCCATCGCGGCGACGTGGCGGCGACCGCGCCGCGCATCACGGTGATGAACGTGCCGCGGGAGAAGATCCGCGAGGTGATCGGCACCGGGGGCAAGGTGATCCGCGAGATCGTCGAGCAGACCGGCTGCAAGATCGATATCGAGGACGACGGGACGATCAAGATCGCGGCCACCGATGCGCTGCAGGCGCAGCGGGCGATCGACTGGATCCGCGGCATCGTGGCGGAACCAGAGGTCGGCGTGATCTACAACGGCAAGGTGGTGAAGACCGCCGAGTTCGGCGCGTTCGTCAACTTCCTGGGTTCGCGCGATGGCCTGGTGCACATCAGCGAGCTGCAGCAGGGCCGGGTGGGCAGGACCACCGACGTGGTGAATGTCGGCGACCAGGTGAAGGTGAAGGTCATCGGCTTCGACGAGCGCGGCAAGGTGAAGCTGTCGATGCGGGTGGTCGACCAGGCGACGGGTGAGGACATCACCGAGAAGGTCGGCGCCAAGCCGGGCCGCGGCGATGGCAGGGACAGGCCCGGCCACCGCGAGCGGCGGGAGCAGCCGCCGGTGGAGACCGTGCCGGCCGAGGTCGCCGAGCAGCCGGTGATCGGGGAGTGACCCCTCCCCCTAACCCCCTTTGGGGGGCAATTCCGCTTTTCATCCGGGGATAACCGTCTTAACGGTTGTGCCACGCGGCCTGTGGAGGCGAAGGCCATGAAGCTGATCAACGCGATCCGCATGGGAGGGGCGGAGGTGCTGCCACTCGTCGAGGGTGGCAAGGGCATCTCGATCTCGAACGGGCTGTCGTCCGGCAACTGGGCCTTCACTGGAGGAGTGGGCACGTTCAGCGCGGTCAACGCCGACAGTTTCGATGCGAGCGGCCGGCGCATTCCCCAACTCTATCATGGTCGCACGCGCCGGGAGCGGCATGAGGAACTGGTCGCCTACGCGATCCAGGGTGCGCTGACGCAGGCGCGCCGCGCCTATGAGCTGGCCTGCGGGAAAGGGCGGATCCACGCCAACATCCTGTGGGAGATGGGCGCCGCAGAACGCATCATCACCGAGGTGCTGGAACAGGCGAAGGGCATCATCAACGGCATCACCTGCGGTGCCGGCATGCCCTACCGTCTGTCCGACATCGCCGCCCGGTTCAACGTCTATTACTACCCGATCATCTCCTCGGCGCGCGCGTTCAACGCGCTGTGGAAACGCGCCTACTGCAAGGCGGCGTCGCTGCTCGGCGGGGTGGTGTACGAGGACCCTTGGCTCGCCGGCGGCCACAATGGCCTGTCCAACAGCGAGGACCCGAACAGGCCGGAGGACCCGTTCCCGCGCGTGCTCGCGCTGCGCAAGCTGATGCGCGAGTTCGGCCTGCACGACACGCCGATCATCATGGCGGGCGGCGTGTGGTGGCTGGAGGAGTGGCAGGACTGGATCGACAACCCCGATCTCGGCCCCATGGCGTTCCAGTTCGGCACGCGCCCGCTGCTGACCAAGGAAAGCCCGATCGGCAGCGCCTGGAAGGAACGGCTGCGCACGCTGCAGGAAGGCGACGTGTTCCTGAACCGGTTCAGTCCGACCGGCTTCTATTCCAGCGCGGTGAACAACGGCTTCATCCGGGAGCTGCGGGAGCGCAACGAACGCCAGGTGGCCTACACCGCCGAGGTGATCGGCGAACACGTGGCGGAATATGGCGTCGGTCCTCGGAAGCGCGTCGTGTATCTGACTCCGGCCGACCTGGAACGTGCGCGCGGCTGGGAGGCGCAGGGCTTCACGGAGGCGCTGCGCACGCCGGATTCCTCGCTGGTGTTCGTCACTCCGGACAAGGCGAAGGAAATCCTGGCGGACCAGGTCGGCTGCATGGGCTGCCTGAGCCAGTGCCGGTTCTCCAACTGGCAGCAGCAGGAGCCGGATTACAGCACCGGCAAGCGCCCCGATCCGC
>DATBKQ010000080.1:0-14437 GCA_036555825.1 Acetobacteraceae bacterium
ACAAGCAGCGCGCCCAGAACAATCAGCAATGTGAGCATCGTCGCTCTCCCGCCAGCCGTCATGGCGGCGCGGAAGATGGCAACCGGCGCCAGCACCGGCACTGAAACGCTTCAGGCTCCGAGGTCGCCCATCCACTCGACGGCGGCATCGAGCATCGCGTCGCGCGTGCCTTCGTCCGTCCGACCACTGCGGACGGGCACGTGGAACGAGTGATCCGCGTCCTGCAGCATGACCAGCCTTGCCCGGTCGCCGATTTCGCCGGCCACCTCGCTGATCCGATTCTGCTCCGCGAGCGCGTCCCGCGTGCCTTGCAGGAACAGCAGCGGAATACCTACCGCGAACAAGTGGTCCGCGCGGTCCCTGGCGGGCTTACCCGCCGGGTGCAGCGGGAAGCCGAAGAACACCAGGCCCAGGACATGCGGCAGGGCGGACGCCGCCTGGGCCAGCGATGTCATTCGGCCGCCGAACGACTTCCCGCCGGCGAACAGCGGGCATCCGGGCAGACGCCTGTCCGCCTCGGCGACCGCCGCCCGCACCGTCTGCTGCGCCACGGCCGGGCGATCCGGGCGGCGCGAACCGTTCTCCATGTAGGGGAATTGATAGCGCAGCGTTGCCACACCGCGACGATACAGCCCGTCTGCGATACCGGCCATGAACGGGTGCGCCATTCCCGCGCCTGCCCCGTGCGCCAGGACAAGGCAGGCGATCGGCTGGTCAGGCAGCAGCAACAGGGCGGAGACGGCTTGGCCATCGTTCACCTGGATGGCGAGCCGGCGTGACGGTTCAGGTCTCGAGTGCATGCGCGTGCCAGGAAACAGGATGGGCCGGTGGTCGTGTAGGCGAGGGCACGAGATTGGGCTAGCTTCTCGAGATGGTTGCTCTCCGCAAGCCCACCTCGGCGCGCATGACCGTGGACGAATTCCTTGCCTGGGATCCAGGCGATCAGCGCGCGCAAGCCTGGCAACTGATCGACGGCGAGCCGGTTGCCATGGCGCCGGGGAGCGATGCGCACGGCGCGATTCAGAGCGAGATCGGGGCGCTTCTGCGCAACCACCTCCTGGAGACGGGACGCCCTTGCCGCGTGGTCACCGAACCGGGCATCGTCCCTCGTGTCCGCGCCAGCCAGAATTACCGTGTCCCCGATATCGGCGTGACCTGCTCGCCGCCGTCCAACGAATTGATGGTACAGGACCCGGTGGTTCTGGTCGAAATCCTGTCGCCTTCGAACGAGGCCGACAGCCGGGCCAACATCTGGGCCTACACGACGATCCCCAGCGTGCGGGAGATTCTCGCCGTCCGCAGCACCCGGATAGAAGCCGAGTTGTTGGTGCGCGCGGCCGACGGCAGTTGGCCGTCCGGACCCGAGACCATCGGCTCCGGTGGCGAGGTCGCGCTCCCGAGCATCGGCTACAGAGCACCGCTGGCGGCGTTCTACCGCACCACCGCGCTGGCGACGCGCGGCTGATTCCAGCACTTGGCAGGAGCAACGGATGATCGAACTTTACGGCATGGGCAGCCCGAACGTGGTGAAGATCTACATCGCGCTCGAAGAACTCGGCCTGCCCTACACGGTGCATCCGGTCGATGTGTTCGCAGGCCGGCAGTTCGACCCGCAGTTCCTCAGGCTCAATCCGATGGCGAAGGTGCCGGTGATTACCGACAGCGATGGCCTTGACGGCAAGCCGATCACGCTGTTCGAGTCAGGCGCGATCCTGCTCTACCTCGCCGAGAAGACCGGCAGGCTGCTGCCCCGGGATGCGGCGGCAAAGTACGAAGCGATCGAGTGGATGATGGTGCAGATGACGACGCTCGGACCGATGTTCGGCCAGCATGTGCACTTCATGCGCTTCGCGCCGAAGGGCAACGAATATTCGCAAAGCCGCTACACGACGCAGGTGCATCGGGTGCTGGAGGTGATGGACCGGCGGCTGGAGGAAACATCCTGGCTGGGCGGCGCGGAGTACGGCATTGCCGATATCGCCACCTACCCATGGGCGCGCAATATTCCAGTGCTGCTGGGAACGCCGGCGGCCGAGAAATACAAGAATGTCATGCGCTGGGTCGGGGTGATCGACAATCGTCCGGCGGTGAAGAAGGCGCTTGCCGCGGTGGACGAGGTGCGGGCAAGGACGACACAGTTCGATCAGGCGCAGGGGAACCATCTCGACCGGCTGTTCGGACGCGGCCAGTACGCGGCGGCGTGACGTCGGTCGGCATGATGCAATCGGCCTGGCAGGTTCAGGTGTACGCCGCGCTGAAGCAGGCGCGCATCAGCCAGGTGGGCTACGTTCCCGACGCCGGCCACGCGCAGCTCATCGAAGCGGCGCAGTCCGATCCGGCGATGCGCGCCGTGGTGCTCACGACGGAGGAGGAAGGGATCGCGCTTGCCGCCGGTGCCTGGCTGGGCGGCCAGCGCGCCGTGCTGCTGATGCAGTCGTCCGGTGTCGGCAATTGCATCAACATGCTGTCGCTGCCGGCGAACTGCCGGATGCCGTTCCTCGCCCTGGTCACCATGCGGGGCGAGTGGGCGGAGTTCAACCCCTGGCAGGTGCCGATGGGCGCCGCTACCGCGGCGGTGCTGACCGGCGCCGGCGTGCACGTCCGCCGCGCCGAGCGGCCCGACGAGGCGGCCGAAGTGGTCGCCGCATCGGCCGCGCTTGCATTCGACAGTGCGGTATCCGTCGCCGTGCTGCTCTCGCAGCGCCTGATCGGCGCCAAGGTCTTCGCCAAATGAGAAACGCCGGCACACTCGACCGCCGGGCCGTCGCTGCCGTCCTGCTGCGGGACCCGGGCGACCTGCTGGTGGTGACGGGTCTCGGGGCGCCTAGCTACGACGCCGCCGCGGCCGGCGACCGGCCGCTCAACTTCTATCTCTGGGGCGCGATGGGCGGCGCGGCGATGGTCGGGCTTGGCCTCGCACTCGCACAGCCGGACCGCCGGGTCCTGGTCCTGACCGGTGACGGCGAGATGCTGATGGGGATGGGTTCGCTGGCGACGATCGCCGCTGCCGGGGCAGCGAACCTGGCGGTCGCGGTGCTGGACAACACCCGGTTCGGCGAGACCGGCTCGCAGCTCTCGCACACCGGGCTGACCACCGATCTCGCGGCGGTCGCCGCGGCCTGCGGCTGGTCCGCGACAGCAACAGCGCAGGACATGCGGCAGGTGGAGGCGCTCCGCCCGCGCCTGCGGCAGGAAGCGCTGTTCGCCGTGATACGCATCTCACCCGAAGACCTGCCGCGCTATCTGCCACCGAGAGATGGTGCGTACCTCAAGGACCGGTTCCGCCTGGCACTGGGCATTCGGGGAGAGTAACCTCCGGTTGTTGTTGCGTAATGTATCGCTGTTTGTCCGCCCTATTTGATACTGGCGGCCAGTGGAGAATTCGCCGACAATGGCAGGCTTGGGGAAAGGTGGTTCCGGCAACGGTTCCGCAGCGGGCTGATGTTGGCCAAGAGGAACGCAGGTTTGTTGCGACGAAGTCTCGATGGAGACGGCGGCGGAAACGGGTGGCGCCGGGTCCTGATCGCTGGCGGCCTGGGCATGTTCCTGGCAGTTTGGGCAGTTCTCGTTTTGTCGCGCCCGAGTGCCCAACCCGTGTCGCGCGCCCCCGGCAACGCGGTTCCTGTGAGCGTCGTCAACGCCGAGCGCCAGGACGTCCCGATCTGGCTGAGCGGCCTGGGCACCGTCCAGGCCCTCAATACGGTAACGGTGCGGGCCAGGGTCGACGGCACCCTGATGCAGGTTCCGGTGACCGAGGGGCAGCTCGTGAAGCAGGGCACGCTGCTCGCGGTGATCGATCCTCGCCCCTATCAGGCCGTGCTCGACCAAGCGACCGCGAAAAAGGCGCAGAACGAGGCGCAGCTCGCCAATGCGAGGTTGGACCTGCAACGGTACGCGTCGCTGATGCGGCAGGATTTTGCCTCGCACCAGCAGGTCGACACGCAGAAGATGCAGGTCGATCAGTTCACCGCGGCGCTGAAGGGGGACGAGGCAACGATCGAGGCAGCGCAGCTCAACCTGAGCTACTGCTACATCATGGCGCCATTCGATGGCCGGTTGGGCCTTCGCCAGGTCGATCCTGGCAACCTGGTGCATGCCACCGACGGCAACGGCATCATGACCATCACACAGGTGCACCCAATCGGCATCGTGTTCACCCTGCCGCAGCGGGATTTGCCTGGTATTCTCGAGCAGATGTCGAAGGGTCCGGTTGCCGTAGTTGCGTGGTCGGGGGCGCCGGGCCGGGAGCTTGCCCGCGGCACGTTGCTGACCCCGGACAACGCGATCGACACCACGACGGGAACGATCCGTCTGAAGGCGACTTTTCCGAACGAGGAGAACCGGCTCTGGCCCGGCCAATTCGTCGAGGCCAGACTGCTGCTGCGCACCGAGCCGCAGGTGATCGCTGTTCCGGCACGCGCGGTGCAGCACGGCCAGGACAACCTCTATGTATATGTGGTGAGGCCTGACTCCACGGTGCACCGGCAGGTCGTCACCGCGGAGGATCGTGGCCCAGTGATGGTGATCACCCAGGGATTGGACGCGGGCCAGCAGATCGTGTTGGACGGGCAGTCCCGGTTGCAGGATGGCACCCAGGTCGTCGCGACGGCACCGGCGCCGGTCGCACCCGGCCAGACCGGCGGTTGAACAGGGGAGACTGGTGAGCGGCGCATGAGCATCTCCACCCCGTTCATCCGGCGCCCCGTCGCAACCTCGCTGGTGATGGCTGCCTTGGTGTTGGTCGGCATTGCGGCCTATCCGCTGCTACCCGTCGCCCCTCTGCCGCGTGTCGATTTTCCCACCATCGTAGTCAACGGCAAGCTTCCTGGCGCAAGTCCGGAAACCATGGCTGCAACAGTGGCGCAGCCGCTCGAGACGCAGATCGCACAGATCCCCGGGGTGGCGCAGCTCACTTCGGTGAGCGTGCTGGGCCTGACCAGCGTTACCGTGCAATTCGACCTGGACCGTAACATCGATGCTGCCGCCGGCGATATTCAGGCGGCGATCAATGCCGCCAGCGCGCAGTTGCCGAAGATCATGCCGGGGCCACCGACATACTATAAATCGAACCCCTCCGACGCGCCGATCATGATCCTGTCGGCGCAGTCGGATGCCATGCCGCTGATCGAGACCGACGACTACGCCGAGAATGTGCTATCGCAGCAGATCTCGCAGATTGCCGGCGTATCCCAGGTGATCATCGGCGGCCAGCAGAAGCGGGCGGTGCGGATCGAGGTTGATCCCGACAAGATCGCGGCCATGGGCATGACTCTCGAGGATGTGCGCAATCTGCTGGTGACAGCCACCGTCAATGCGCCAAAGGGCAATATCGACGGGCAGCATCAGGCGTTCACCATCTACGACAATGACCAACTCACACGGGCAGCGGAGTACAACAATGTCGTGCTGGCCTATCGCAGCGGAGCCGCGGTGCGGGTGCGCGATATCGGCCGCGCCATCGACGGGCCGGAGAACCGGCTGGTCGCTGCCTGGCAGAACGGCAAGCGCGGGATCCTGCTGATCATATTCAAGCAGGCCGGCGCCAACGTCATCGACACGGTGGAACGGATCAAGCGGGCGCTGCCGCGGCTGGAGGCAGCAATTCCGCCGTCCATCCACGTGTCGACCATCGTGGACCGCACTGTGACGATTCGCGCCTCGGTTGCCGAGGTGCAGTTCACGCTGATGTTGGCGGTCTGCCTCGTGGTGATGGTGATCTTCCTGTTCCTGCGGAACGTCTGGGCAACCATCATTCCCAGTACCACCGTTCCGGTGGCGCTGATCTGCACCTTCGCCGCGATGTATATGCTGGGCTACAGCCTGGACAACCTGTCGCTGATGGCGCTGACCCTGGCGGTCGGGTTCGTGATCGACGACGCCATCGTGATGCTGGAAAACATTTTCCGCCACGTGGAAGAGGGCATGAAGCCGATGGAGGCGGCGATCAAGGGCGCCGGCGAAATCGGCTTCACCATCGTGTCAATCAGCTTCTCGCTGGTGGCGGTGTTCATTCCGCTGCTGTTCATGGGCGGCATTGTCGGCCGGTTGTTTCGCGAGTTCGCGGTCACCGTCACCGCCGCCGTGCTTGTGTCGGCGTTCGTCTGCCTGACCCTGACGCCGATGATGTGCTCGCGGTTCCTGCACCACGATGCCGGGCGGCATGGATTGGCGTACCGCGCGATCGAACGCTTCTTCACCGGGATGATCGCGTTCTATAGGCGCACGCTGGATGTGGCGCTGCGGCATCGCTTCGTCATGCTGCTGGTCTTCCTGGGCACGGTCAGCCTGAGCGTCTATCTTTACATCATCGTTCCGAAGGGGTTCTTCCCGCCGCAGGACAACGGCCTCGTTCTGGGGATCACCGAGGCGGCGCAGGACATCTCCTTCAAGGAGATGATGAAGGTGCAGCAGCGCTTGGCCGAGGTGGTCGCCCAGGACCCGGATACGGCGGCATACGTATCGTCGATGGGCGGCGGCTTCGGTGGCCAGCCAAACAACATCGGACGGCTGTTCATTGGCCTCAAGCCGCAGGATCAGCGGGTTGGTGGCTCGCTGCAGGACTATATCAACCGCCTGCGGCCCAAGATCGCCACGATCCAGGGTGGCAAGCTGTTCCTCCAGCCGATCCCGGACGTCCGGGTCGGTGCGCGCCTGGCGAAGACCGAGTACCAATATACGCTGCAGGATGCGGATCTGGGTGAGCTTTACGAGTGGGGCCCGAAGATCCTCGAGAAGTTGCAGTCATTGCCCATGCTGCGGGATGTCACCAGCGACCAGCAGAACGGCGGCACCACGGCCACGCTGGTGATCGACCGCGACGCCGCGGCGCGGTTCGGCATCCAGCCGCAGGTGATCGACGACACGCTGTATGACGCCTTCGGCCAGCGGCAGATCGCGCAGTATTTTTCGCAGGTGAACTCCTACCACCTGATCATGGAGGTGCCGCCCGCCATGGCGGGTGATCCGGCCACGCTCAACAAGCTGTATGTGAAGTCGCCCAATGGCCAGGCAGTGCCGCTCTCCAGTTTCGTCCACTGGAGCACAATGCCGGTGCAGCCGCTGTCGATCAGCCATCAGAGCCAGTTCCCGGCGGTGACCATCTCGTTCAATCTCGCCCCAGGAGTGGCGCTTGGGCAGGCAGTGGACGCGGTGAGTACCGCAATGCGCCGGATGGGCGTACCGATCACCGTGAACGGCTCATTCCAGGGCACCGCACAGGCGTTCCAGAGTTCGCTGGCCACTCAGCCCTACCTGATCGCCGCAGCGCTGATCAGCGTCTACATCATTCTTGGTATCCTGTACGAAAGCTACATTCTGCCCTTGACCATTCTGTCCACGCTGCCGTCGGCAGGTGTCGGCGCGTTGCTGATGCTTCTGCTGGTGCACCAGGACCTGTCGGTCATCGCACTGATCGGCGTCATTCTGCTGATCGGCATCGTCAAGAAGAACGGCATCATGATGGTGGATTTCGCCATCAACGCGGAGCGGCGCGACGGGATGTCGCCGCACGACGCGATCCGGCAGGCCTGCCTGCTGCGGTTTCGCCCGATCCTGATGACGACCATGGCGGCGATGCTGACCGGACTGCCGCTGATGCTTGGGCATGGCGCTGGCTCCGAACTGCGGCGGCCTCTCGGCTATGCCATGGTGGGCGGTTTGGCGCTCAGTCAGCTGCTGACGCTCTACACCACGCCGGTCATCTATCTGTATCTGGACCGGCTGCAGCGGCTGGTGTCGCGCAAGCAGCACCCGCTGCCGAGGCTGGCGGAAAAGATGGGGTCGGCGGCGGCGGACTGACGCGGCCGGGCACCGCCGTCACCTTGGCCGACAGGTGTGAGCTATCTGAGTTGAGGCTGAATCTTCTCCAGCCCGGCACGGGCCCAGCTATCGTCGAGATTCCCGCCCGGTGCGCCGGAGGCACCGATCGCGCCAACCACCTCGTCTCCGACCTTGATCGCGATGCCGCCGCCGACCAGGATCAGGTGCGGCAGTTGCGTGAACAGATTGGCGAAACCGGGCGCCGTCTTGGAACGCTCGAACAGCGCACTGGTGTCCGCCTTGAACGAGGCGGCGGTGTACGCCTTGTCGAAGGCGCTATCCAGCGTATGACTGCCGGCGCGGTCGCCGCGCAGCACCGCCTGACGTACGCCGTCGGCGTCTACCAGCACGGCGGTTTCGTTGTAGCCCTGCTTCGCACAGCTCGCGACGACCTCGGCGACCGCCTGGCTGGCGAGTTCCGCCGGAATCCGATGGGTCGGCATCAGTTCCGCTCTGGCGGCAACCGGCACCAGGAAAGGCGCCAGGAACAGCGACAGGGATCGTGATGCTCTCATCGGCCTCGCTCCGCGGTTTCGTCAACGCTACCGCGAAGCCAGCCGGATGTCGCCTCACTCGCCGAAGGTCGGCAACCCGCTCTGCCTGTCCGCCAGTGCCTCCACACCCTCCGTCGGCAGGCGCACCGAGTAGTTCAGCGCGCCGTCGATGTCGTTCTCCCAGACTTCGCGTGGCAGTTCGTACAACAACTCGATACCGTAGCCGTTGGGATCGTGAATATAGAGGCTGTGCGTCATGCCGTGCTCGACGCGCAGGTCGAACTTCACGCCCTTGCTCTGCAGGAAAGCGAGCTGGCGCAACCAGGAAGCGCGGTCCGGATAGGCGAGGGCGACGTGGTTCACGGCACACGGCATGCCGACCATGCGCCACTCCGCGGGAGGTGCGGGCAGGTCGAGATTCTCCAGCAGCGCCAGGTCATGGTGGCTCAGCCGGCCGCCACCATGATCGCAACTGTAGAACCGCATCTTCGGCGCGACCGGCCGATCGGGCCGAGGCTTGGCCGTGCCGACATGCCTGAAGCCCATGATCTCGGTCCAGAAGTGATGCGACTCCTCGATGTCGCGCACATTGAACACGACGTGATTGACCGCGGCCGGTGTCACCGCTCGATCAGGCGTGGCGGGTGTTGTTACGTTTGTATCCATCCCTGCGTCTCCCATTACGCAGCCTGTTTCATGTCCCGGCGCAGCCGCGGCATCACCTCGCCGCTCATCAGTTCCATCGCGCGCAGCACCTTGCGTGTGTCCAGGCCGCCGATGCGCGTCCAGCACAGCATCTCGTTGAAGCCGTATTCCTCGGTGACCGTGCGTAGCTTCTCCACGCAGTGATCGACGTCGCCGCAGACCATCAGCGGGCTGTCCGCGAGCTCGTCGAAACTCAGTGTTTCGGCCGCATGGCGGGCCTGGCTGTACATCTCGTAGCTCTTGACCGGCGCCTGGTCCGGCGGCGGCGCCAGGTACTTGGCCACGGTGCGGTAGTACCAAGTGACCGGGCCGGCAAATTCGCGCCGTGCCGCGTCCATCGAGTCTGCCACGTACAGCTTCAGCAGCAGCGCGATCTGTCCTGCCATCGGGTCCAGTCCGGCTGCCTTGCGCGCGGCGCGGTAGTCGGCAATGCCCTGCTTCGCGCCGGCCGGCGACAGCCCGAACGCGCCCGACATCAGCACGTTGAAGCCGTAGCGGCCGGCGAGCGCGAACGTCGCCGGGGACAGACACGCCATGTAAACTGGCGGGTGCGGCTTCTGCAGCGGTTTCGGCCGCACATACAGGTCCTCGACCTGGTAGTGCTTGCCCTTGAAGGTCACCCGCTCCTCGGTCCAGCACTTTCGCACCAGGGTGATCGCTTCGTCGAAGATTTCGCGCGAGTTTGCCTGCTGCCCGTCCAGGCCGAAGCCACGGAATTCCAGCGGCTGATAGCCGCGGCCGATCCCGAGGTCGACCCGTCCGTCCGACATCAGATCGAGAAACGCGAAGTCCTCGGCGACACGCACCGGATTGTGGAACGGCAGGACGACAACGCCGGTGCCCAGCCTGATCCGCTTGGTGCGCGCCGCGACCGCGGCGAGCGACACCTGGGGCGAGGCGCAATATCCGTATTCCGAGAAATGGTGCTCCGCCGGCCAAACGGAATCGAAGCCGAGATTCTCGGCCTCGTACATCAGCTCCATCTGTTCCTTGACGATCTGGTGCTCGGTCTTGCCGACCGGGTTCTCGAACAGATGCAGCATGCCAAGCTTCACAGCGATCTCCTGGTTCCGGATGAAACGTCCCGCGATCGCCGCGATACCGCGCGATTCCACGACAGGCGTCATTGACGTGAATCAAAGGGTCAAAAACACTGACCCACGTTCGTTCAATCGGGCTCCCGCCTGAAGGTGAGGCCCTTCGCGCGTCCGCCATCGACGTGGAGACCGGTGGTCGTGCCGTCGGCGCCGCGCAGCACGCAGCCATCGAGCCAGGCCCGGAACAGCGGAGAAGGGGTGACGATGCGGATGAAGTCGCCCTCGACCGCCTCGATCTCCCATGTCGTGCCGTTCAGCAACGGTCCTGCGACGTGCACAGTCGCTTGCTGCTCGGTCCCGGCAATGGTCCAGGTCGCGGCGATATCGGGATTGGTGTAGCGGCCAGCCAGGTCGGCCGGCAGGCGTGCGCCCGGTTCGACGCGGTGCAGGTCTTCCCTGATACCGGCGTCGCGTTCCACCGTCAGCCTGCCATCCGAGACCGGCCACATGCTGAAGTCGGCCGAGCCGCGGCTGGTGGCAAAACCACCATCCCCGGTCGGTATGATGGTGAACGCCGTGCCGTTGGCGCTGGCGGTGAGGCGGCCAGACTTGTCGACCGCCACGTCAACCGTCGCTCCGGTCCTGGGGTTCAGGTAGCGGCCAGGCAGCCGATCCACCGGCGGCATTGGCGGCACGGGGTGGACGCCCGGCCGGTCCTCGATCAGCGCATCGACAAGCTGGAAAGCAAGATCGTGCGGATCGGAGGTTGCGTCATTGCTGATGCAGATCACCGCCGCGTCGTGATCCGGGACGCGGACGAAGCTGGTCTTGTAGCCGGGCCACAATCCGTCATGACCGACGGTGCGCACACCCCGATACATTCCGATGCGCAGGCCGCACGCGTAGCCGTTCGGCATGCCGTTGGTGAACGGTGTCACTGTCTCAAGCGCGTTCGCCAGCGCGGTGCCACCGAGACGAGGCGAGGGCATGTTGGCATGCCATAGCGCAAGATCGGTGATGCACGAAACCAGACCACCCTCCCCGTGCAGCGGGAAATTATGCAGCGCCCTGGTCCAGCCCCCGATCCAGCCCTTCGGCGCGGGGAAGTAGCCGGCTGCGAGGTTCGGCACGACCTCGGCGGTACTTTCCACATGGCGCGTGGCATTCATGCCGAAGGGCGCGAAGATCCATCGATCCAGGAAGTCGCGCAGCGAGCGCCCGCTCACCTGTTCGACGATGCGCCCCAAGAGCATGAAGTTCGAATTGCTATAGAGATAGCGCGAGCCTGGGGCAAAATTCAGCGCGCGCTGCCGGCAGACGCCATCCAGCAGGTCCTCCGGGGTGCAGGCACGCGCCAGGTCCACGCCACCAAGCCGCATGATCTCCAGCATGTCGCGGATGCCGGAGGTGTTGTGCATGAGATGAGCGATCGTAATGCGTTGGCCGAGATCGGGCAGCTCTGGAATGTGATCGCGGACATTGTCCTCGACCGACAGCCTGCCTTCCGCGGCGAGCAGCAGAATTGCCGCGCAGGTGAACTGCTTGCTGACCGACGCGATGCGAAAGGTGGTCGTCGGACCGATCGGTACGGCGTGCTCCAGGCTCGCCATTCCGGCGCTTTCGTGGACCGCCAGATCGCGGCCGAGCACCACGCCGATGGTGACACCAGGGCTGTCGATGCGCTGCCACGGCGCGATCAGCCGCTGGATGCGGCGACGCAACAGCAGTCGGTCGAGATCGCCCACGCCGATGTCACGGCAAGGTTCAGGCCTCGATTTCCTCGCGGTCGAGGCCGCCATCGCCGTCCTCGTCCGGCTTCGGCAATGCCGGCAACTGCGCCTCGATGATCTCGAAGTCCAACTTGCCGTCCTTCATTGTCACCTTGACCGAGCCACCCTTCACCAGCTTGCCGAACAGCAGTTCCTCGGCCAGCGGCTTCTTGATGTGCTCCTGGATGACACGTGCCAGGGGCCGGGCGCCATACAGCTTGTCATAGCCACGCTCGGCCAGCCATTCCTTCGCTGCCGATGACAGTTCGATGGTCACGTTGCGATCGGCGAGTTGCGCCTCGAGCTGCATGACGAACTTTTCCACTACGCGCCCGACGATCTCCGGGGTCAGGCCGGCGAAAGCGATGGTCGCGTCCAGCCGGTTGCGGAACTCCGGGGTGAACAGACGCTTGATCGCGTCCTCGTCTTCGCCTGCGCGCGTTTCGCGACCGAAGCCGATCGCCTCCTTCGCCAGGTCCGAAGCGCCGGCGTTGGTGGTCATGATCAGGATGACGTTACGAAAATCTACCGACTTGCCATTGTGGTCGGTGAGTTTCCCGTGGTCCATCACCTGCAGCAGGATGTTGAACAGGTCCTGATGCGCCTTCTCGATCTCGTCCAGCAGGAGCACGGCGTGCGGATGCTGGTCGATCGCGTCGGTCAGCAGTCCGCCCTGATCGAAGCCGACATAGCCCGGTGGCGCGCCGATCAGCCGCGACACGCTGTGCCGCTCCATGTACTCCGACATGTCGAAGCGGATCAGCTCGATCCCCATGGTCGCAGCCAGTTGTCGTGCCACCTCGGTCTTGCCGACGCCGGTCGGCCCGCTGAACAGGTAGTTGCCGATCGGCTTTTCCGCCTCGCGCAGGCCGGCGCGCGCCAGCTTGATCGCCGCCGCCAGCGCCTCGATCGCCTGGTCCTGGCCGAACACCATCGATTTCAGGTCGCGTTCGAGGTTGCGCAGCGTCTCCTTGTCGTCGGCCGAGACGCTCTTCGGCGGGATGCGCGCGATCTTTGCGACGATCTCCTCGACGTCGCGCAGCGTGACGGTCTTTCGCCGCTTGTGCTCGGGCAGCAGCATGCGCGAGGCGCCGACCTCGTCGATCACGTCGATCGCCTTGTCGGGCAGCTTGCGGTCGTTGATGTACTTGGCCGACAGTTCGACTGCGGCGCGGATCGCCTCGTCCGTATAGCGGACCTTGTGGTGCCGCTCGTAGTTGGTCTTCAGGCCGCGCAGGATCTTGACGCTGTCCTCGATGTTCGGCTCGTTGACGTCGATCTTCTGGAAGCGGCGGACCAGCGCGCGATCCTTCTCGAAGTAATTGCGAAACTCTTTGTAGGTGGTCGAGCCGATACAGCGCAGGTTGCCGGATGCCAGCGCCGGCTTCAGCAAATTGGACGCATCCATCGCCCCGCCGGAGGTGGCGCCGGCGCCGATCACCGTGTGGATTTCGTCGATGAACAGGATGGCGCCCTGCTGGTTCTCCAGTTCTGAGACCACTGCCTTCAGCCGCTCCTCGAAGTCGCCGCGGTAGCGCGTGCCAGCCAGCAGCGCGCCCATGTCCAGGGCATAGATGGTGGAGCGGGCCAGCACCTCCGGCACGTCGCCTTCCACGATCCGCTTGGCCAGGCCCTCGGCGATCGCCGTCTTGCCCACGCCCGGATCGCCGACATACAGCGGGTTGTTCTTGGTCCGCCGGCACAGGATCTGGATGGTCCGCTCGATCTCGTTCTCGCGGCCGATCAGCGGGTCGATCTTTCCGGCCATCGCCTTCTTGTTCAGGTTCACGCAGTAGTTGGACAACGCGTCCTGGTTGCGGCGGCTCGGTTTTTCCTCGCGTTCCTGCTCCTGGTGCGCCTCCGGCTGATTGCCGGTGCCCTGCACGGGGCGCTGGGCGGAACGGCCGGGCGCCTTGGCGATACCGTGGCTGATGAAGTTGACCGCATCCAGCCGCGTCATGTCCTGCAACTGCAGGAAGTACACCGCGTGGCTTTCGCGTTCGGAGAACAGGGCGACCAGCACGTTCGCGCCGGTCACTTCATCGCGGCCAGACGATTGTACGTGGATCGCCGCCCGCTGCACGACACGTTGGAAGCCGGCGGTCGGCTTTGGGTCGCCCGAGCGATCGGTGGCGAGCCCGGCCAGGTCCTTGTCGAGAAACTCCGAGAGATCGCCGCGCAGCTTGTCCAGATCCACCCCGCAGGCGCGCAGCACCGTCGCGGCATCCGTGTCGTCGGCCAGTCCCAGCAGCAAGTGCTCCAGCGTCGCGTATTCGTGACGACGCTCGCTGGCGAGCGAAAGCGCGCGGTGCAGCGTCTGTTCGAGGTTCCGTGAAAGCATTGTCGTCGGCGCTCCTACGCGCGTAAGCCTCTGAACCGGACCAGATCATCCCCGGCGGCCCGACCGGCAGTCAACTCGGGTGAAGTGGTTACACCGCCACAGCCCGTCATCTGGTGGCAGACCCGCCCATGTCCGCGATCATTCCTTCTCGATTGTACATTGCAGAGGATGCTGATTTTGCCGCGCCAAATCCATGACCTGCGTCACTTTTGTCTCGGCGACCTCATAGGTATAGACGCCGCATACGCCGACACCGCGGCGGTGCACATGCAA
>DATBKQ010000081.1:0-4078 GCA_036555825.1 Acetobacteraceae bacterium
GGTGAACCCCGGACCGATAGCGTAAACCGGCCTGCCCTTCGCCTCGCAAATCTCAGGAAACCTTTCGTGCAGGTTCCGGCGCATCGTCATCTCCAGCGGCGAATCCGTAGTCATAAGGGAACTCTATACGTTGGATACACGGGCTGAAAGCGAGCGGCAACGCTGAGGCCTACACGCCACGGCACACCACCAGGACTTGGCCGCGGTATCTGTGCTGCGTGATCTGGGAGAAGTCGGTCGAGCAAGTCACGATCCCTGCGTGCCGAAGCTCTGCACCAAACTGCCCGAGACCAGGCGCCAGCCATCGACCAGGACGAAGAAGATCAGCTTGAACGGCAGCGACACCACGCTGGGGGGCAGCATCATCATGCCGAGTGACATCAGCACGCTCGCCACCACCATGTCGATCACCATGAACGGCAGGAACAAGAGGAAGCCCATTTCGAAGGCGCGGCGCAGTTCGCCGACCAGGAACGCCGGCACGAGCGCGCGCCACGGCGTGTCGTCCGCGCTCGCCGGCGGCGGCAGATGCGCGATATCGAGAAACAGTTGCAGATCGGCCGGCCGCAGGTTGGCGGTCATGAAGCGGCGGAATGGCTCGATGGCGAGTCGCAGGCCTTCCATTTCGCCCACTCGTCCCTCGGTGAGCGGGACGATGCCCGACACCCACGCATCGTTCAGCACCGGCTGCATCACGAAGAACGTCAGGAACAGCGCGAGCCCGATCAGCACCATGTTGGGCGGCGTCCCCTGGGTGGCCAAGGCACTGCGCAGCAGTGACAGCACGATGACGATCCGGGTGAACGCGGTGATCATCACCAGCAGCGACGGCGCCAGCGACAGGACGGTGACCAAGGCGGTGAGCTGCACCAGCCGGCCGGTCGCGCCGGCCTCGCCGGCGGCACCCAGGTCGATATTCACCGACTGCGCCTGCGCCAGCGCCGGCAGCAGCAGGGCAGGCGACGAAGACGAGTACACCCACACGTTTCATGGCGAGCCGTCCGCTGCATCGAGCCACCCGACCACCACGTCCTGCGCGCCGCCGGTCAGCACCAGCACGCGCCGCTCGCCGCACCTGATCAGATGGAGCTGGCGACGCGCATCGAGCGCCAGTACGTCCTGCACCGCCAGCAAACCGCCGCCCGCCGGGCGCCGCGCGATGCCGCCGAACCGGGCGGCACGGCTGGCGAGCCAGATCAACACCAGCACCGCGGCGAGCGCCGCGGCGATACCGAGGAATGAGCTGGCTCCGTTGATCATGGCGCGGCCTTTTGCCGGAGGCGTTTCGTGCGATCAGCCGGACGGTGCCGCCTGCTCGGCCAGCACGCGCGACAGCGTCTCCAATGCGCCCGACAAGACGATCAGGTCCGGGCGCAGGCGGCGACCGGCATCGGGCGGCAGGTCGAGGGTCTTGGCACACAGCAGGCCCACCTGCTGGTCGAAGCCGGTGAGGTCGACGCAGCGTCCGGAGGACGCCAGCGCGCGGGCCATGACGATGGTTTGCGTCAACTCGTCCGCCATGGCGCGAACCGCGGCCAGCGGATCGCAGGGATCGGCCTCTGTCATGGGGGCGATTAAAGCGCGGCGCGATTACCGAAGCATTATCGCCGCACGCTGGCGCAACCGGTGAACTTTAACCGCCTGTTCAACCAGCCGGCGCAAAGTGTCGCGCATGGACGCGAACCATATCGGCCTGTTCGACCTGGCCGAGCGGCGGCTGGCCTGGGCCAACCAGCGGCAGGCCGTGCTCGCGGAGAACATCGCCAACGCCAACACGCCCGGATACAAGCCGCACGACCTGGCCCCGTTCGCCGCCACGCTCGCGCAGGCGCAATCGGTCGAACCCGCGCGGACGCAACCGAATCACCTCGCTGCCACCACCGGGCCGGCGGCACCGAACGAGGTCGTCGATCGCACGCACATGCACTCGTCCGACGGCAACGCGGTCGCGCTGGATGAGCAGTTGGTGAAGCTCGCGGATACCGAAACCGCGCACAGCCTGGTGACATCGATCTACCGGGCCTATCTCGGCATGTTCAACACGGCGCTCGGCCGCGGCTCAACGGGTTAGCGGGGAGCCTGAACATGGAATTGGACAAGGCACTCAGCATCGCGGCGAGCGGCATGGATGCGCAGACCACGCGGCTCAGGGTGATTGCCGAGAACCTGGCGAACCAGGACACCACCGGATCGAAGCCTGGCGCCGATCCCTATCGCCGCAAGACGGTCGCCTTCGAGACACGGCTTGACCGGCAGGTTGGCGCCGAGACGGTGCGAGTGAAACAGGTCGGCCAGGACAACACCGATTTCCCGCTGCGCTACGACCCGTCCAACCCCGCGGCCAATGCCCAGGGCTACGTCAAGCTTCCGAATGTCAACAACCTGGTCGAGGTGATGGACATGCGCGAGGCGGAGCGCTCGTACAGCGCGAACCTGGCGGTCATGCAGGCCTCGCGCAGCATGCTGTCGCGCACCATCGATCTGCTGAAATGACCGACATCCCCACCATCTTCGTCACCCCTTCGTCGGCCGCCGAGGCGTATGGCCGCGTGGAGCGCGGCGAGGCCGGCAACGGCCATGGCGATTTCGGCGCCACCCTGCAGCGCGCCATGCAAGGGGCGGTCGATGAGTTCCACACGACCGATGCGAAGGTGACCGAGGCGCTGACCGGCGGCGGCAATCTGACCGAGGTGGTCAGCGCGCTGGCGCGCGCCCAACTCACATTGCAGACCGCGACGGCGGTCCGCGACCGTGTCGTGCAGGCCTATCAGGATATCATGAAGATGGCGATCTAGGGGACGGCACGCGCCATGCAACCCACACCACGAGCGGCTCCCGCGTCATGAATGACGCCGACATCGCCATGCTGATGCGCGATGGCATGCTGGTGATGCTGAAGCTGGGCGGGCCGCCGCTGTTGGTGACACTGTTCGTCGGGCTGCTGGTCGCGCTGGTTCAGGCGGTGACGCAGATCAACGAGGCGACGCTGGCCTTCGTTCCGAAGGTACTGGCGCTGGGCGCGGCACTCGCTCTGCTGGGGCCGTTCATGACGGCGACGCTCACCTCCTATACCCACCTGTTGCTGGACCGGCTGGTGGCCGTCGGGGGGTCATGACGGGCGACGCCGCCGGGCTGCTGGCGACACTGCCGGCGTGGGCTTTCGGCTTCGTCCTGGTCATGGCGCGGGTCGGCGGCGCGATGGCGTTGCTGCCCGGACTGGGGGAACCGGAACCGCCGGCGCTGGTGCGGGTGGGCCTCGCGGCCGGCGTGACCGCGCTGCTGCTGCCGGGCATCGCCCCGTCGATCCCGCCGGTGCCGGAGGCAAGTGCGCAGGCCGCCGGAATGATCGCCGCCGAACTGGTCACCGGCCTCTGGCTGGGCTGGCTGGCGCGGCTGCTGGTGCTGGCCCTGCCGATCGCCGGGCAGTTCATCGGCTACATGATGGGGGTCGCCAACGTGCTGCAGCCGGATCCGATCCTGGGCAGCCAGGCGACGCCGATCTCCAGCCTGCTCGCGATCGCCGCGCCGCTGGTCGTCCTGGTCAGCGGGCTGTATGCCGTGCCACTGCTGGCGCTGGCCGGCAGCTACGGCGTCATTCCCGCCGGCAGCCTGTTACCGGTCGCCGACAGCACGGACACCGCGGTGCGCGCGGTCGGGGCGGCATTCGGGATCGCGGTGCGGCTCGCTTCGCCCTTCATCCTGGTCAGCATCGTCTGGCATGTCGCGACCGGGCTGCTCGCGCGGCTGGTGCCGCGCCTACAGGTCTATTTCGTGGTCATGCCGGCGCAGCTTCTTGGCGGGATGCTGTTGCTGTCGGTGCTGACCGCCGCGCTGCTGTCGGCGTGGCAGGAGAGTGCGCGCTCGGCCTTCACCGGCCTCCCTGGTCTGTAGGCGGCGATGGCCGACGAACCGCAGCAGGAAGACCGGACGGAGGCCGCACCACCGCGGCGGCTGCAGAAGGCGCGCGAGAGGGGCCAGGTCCCGGTCTCGCGCGAGCTGACCACGTTCGCGGGGCTGGCGGCCGTGACGCTGGCGATAGTCGCGACCGGACCGCAGGCAGTGCACGGCCTGGCGCTGC
>DATBKQ010000082.1:0-13019 GCA_036555825.1 Acetobacteraceae bacterium
TCCAGGTCGAAGACGTTGTCCACGTCCTGCACATACATCGCCAGCCGTTCCAGCCCATACGTCATCTCGAAACTCGGCAGCGCCACCGGGATGCCGCCGACCTGCTGGAAATAGGTGAACTGACCGACCTCCATGCCGTCGCACCAGACCTCCCAGCCCAGCCCCCAGGCGCCGAGGGTCGGGCTTTCCCAGTCGTCCTCCACGAAACGAAAGTCGTGCAGCAACGGATCGAGGCCGAGTTCGCGATAGCTGCCAAGCAGCAGGTCCTGCGCGTCCTCGGGGGACGGCTTCATGATGACCTGGTACTGGTAATAGTGCTGCAGCCGGTTCGGGTTCTCCCCATAGCGGCCATCCGTCGGCCGCCGGCTCGGCTGGACATAGGCGGCGCGCCACGGCCGGTCCCCGAGCGCGCGCAGCGTGGTCGCCGGGTGGAACGTGCCGGCGCCCATTTCCAGATCGTACGGCTGCAGGATGACGCAGCCCTGCCGCGACCAGTAGTTCTGCAACTGCAGGATCAGTGCCTGAAAACTGGGCTTCGTGCCGTGCATCTGGCGGGTTCGATCGATTGCGGCGCCACATAGAGCACTGGCGCGCGTCCGGCAACTCCATCGGCGCGATCGCTCGTACCAGGTGCAATCGCCGCGCGCGGCGTTATGTTTGCCTCATGTCCATCGACGGTCAGACCGACGAAGCGATCCGCGACATCCTCGATCGCACCCGGCGCATCGCCGTGGTCGGGGCGTCCGACAAGACCTGGCGGCCGTCCTACGGGGTGTTCGGGTTCCTCCTCTCGCGCGGCTACGACGCGACGCCGGTCAACCCGCTGCTCGCCGGACGCACCATCCACGGCCGCACGGTGCTCGCCAGCCTCGCCGGGGCCGCACCGTTGGAACTGGTCGACATCTTCCGCGCCTCGGCCAAGGCCGGAGCCGCGGTGGACGAAGCGATACGGCTCGGTGCGCGCACCGTGTGGATGCAACTCGGCGTGGTGGACGAGGCAGCCGCGGAACGCGCCCGCGCCGCCGGGCTCGCCGTGGTCATGGACCGCTGCCCGGTCATCGAGGTCCGCCGGCTGAGGCTGTCCCTGGGCCTGTCGCGCCATTGAAGCAACGAGCCCGCGAGGCCACATCGCAGCGCACGGAACCCAGAGGGTGCCCCAATGACCAATGAAGAACGCGACATCATCACCCAGTTCGTCGCCCGGGTCAGCGGCGACCAGGCACAGCAACAGTCGTCGTTCGGTGGCTCGGTCCCGGCCACCACGCAGCAACTGCCGCCGGTCGACCCCGAGGCGGATCGGCTGATCGCCGACCTGTTCACCCGCTATCCCTCCGCGCGCTATCGCATGGCGCAGCTCGCCTTCGTGCAGGAGCATGCGCTGACCGAGGCGCAGAACCGCATCCAGCGGCTGGAGTGGGAACTCCAGCAGGCCCGGCAGGCAGCGCAACAGGCGCAGCAGCAACCAGGCTCTGGCGGCGGCTTCTTCAGCGGGCTGTTCGGTGGCGGTGCGCGCGCATCCGCCCCGCCGCCGCAGGGCGGGCCAGGCCCGGCCTGGAACCAGGGCCCCCAGGGGAACTATCAGCCCAACTATCAGCAACCCTATCCGCCACCCCCGCAATACTCGCCGGGTTACCAGCCGGGAATGTTCCAGCGCCCAGGCTCCGGCTTCCTGGGCTCGGCGCTCACCACTGCGGCCGGCGTCGCCGGCGGTCTGGTCGCCGGCAACGCGCTGATGAACCTGTTCTCCGGCTCGCATGGCTACGGTGGCGGCTTCGGCGGCGGCAACACCACGATCATCGAGGAGAACAACCCCTGGGGCGGCGCGCCGCAGCAGGGCGCCTGGGCCGACCCCGGCGCCGCGCCGGGCGCGGACCCAGGCTATGTCGACAGCGGCACCTGGGACACCTCGGGAGGCGGCGACCAGTCCTCCTGGAGCGACAACAGCGGCGGCGACCCCGGCTGGGACAGTGGCGGAGCCGGACCCGACGACGACACGTTCTAGCGAGTCCCGCACAAACCCCCTCCCCTTGCGGGAGGGGGGCCCGCCCATAATGGACAGCGATCGCACCGCGCCCCGGCCACCGATTTCTCCTGTAATCAGCCATTCGATCCGCCCCACACGCAGCGCGAACCGAATACTTGGAGCGGCATTGTTGGCCGTGGCGCGCCCGGCGCATCGTCACCGAGTTCATCACAAGGCCGACTACGCTGCCGTCGCTGCGCTTCAGCCCTCCAGGCGCAGGGCTGCTTCGACGCGCTGAAGCAGCCGCTCCCGCAGGGCAGGGCTCCCCGCTGGCCCGAGGAGGACCCGGACATGGACGATTGGCAAGTACGGCTCCATCGCCGCCGTCAGCGCCGCGGGAGACATGCCGGCCAGCCGCGCGTACTCGGACTGCATGGCCGCATTGACCGCGCGCGGTCGCTCCGGATCGGGGACGCCTTCCGGAGCCAACTCGGAATGGATGAAGTGGCAGCACGCAAGGTCGAGGCCGGCGGGCGCACGGGTCGCACCCCCCCAGTCGATCAGTCTCGGACCATCCGCCGTCATGATCACGTTGCCCGGGTGAAGGTCGCCATGGCACAGCCCGTCGCCCGGCGCCAGCCGCTCGATCAGGGCCAGGACGCCAGTGGCGATGTGCTCCGAAAGCTTTCCGCCGGAAAGCCGCGACGAGCCGGCTTCCGTGTCGCGCAGCGAAAGTACGTCCGGCGACGGGGCCGTCTTGTGAACGGATATGGCGAGGCTCGCGAGGATCGCGCCCGTCTGCTTCGGCGTCATGGCCCCGCTCCGAGAAAGCTGCAGCAGGGTCGATCCGTCCAGGCGCTGCAGCACGACGCCGAAGCGCCCGTCCACGGTCACCTCGTCGAACACCTCCGGCGCCGGGGCGCCGGCGGAGAAGGCGGCGCGGGTCATTCGCGCCTCCCACCAGCTGTGACGCCGCGGAAGGCCGGCCTTGAACAGCTTCAGGACCCGACCGGGCGCCCAGGCATGCACGTCCGACCAGACGCCTTCGCCGATCTTCTCCCCCAGGGACCCCCGCATCGCCCGTCCTCCCGCGCAGGAAGTAAAGCCCGGTCGCCGGAAGCGCAAACAGCAGATGGCGCGAATGGTCGTCCACCACGGTCAAGGTGTGACAGCGCGTCCCGTCCGCCAGCGTCACCCAGCCCTTGAAGTCCATCTGCCACAGCAGATTGAGCTCACTCATCTCGAACCGTTGTGCCGCCGCCGCACCACCAACCGCCGCAACGATGCGGCCATGCCGGCGCAGGATCGCGTGCACCGTCGATGCCGCCGGCGGGACGATGCCCGCTCGCTTCAGACAATGCCGGATCTTGCGCGCACCCCACGCCGGATGCGCATCGCGTACCGCCAGCACCGCAGCCTCCAGCTCCGCCGCCGTGCGGCGCGGACTGTGCCGCGGCCGACGCGAGCGATCCACCAGAGTGCCGTCGCCGTCAGCCGAATGAGCCAGCCATTTGTAACCGGTCGGCGCACTGATCCCGAACCGGCGGCACAGCTCCCGCCGATTCACCCCGTCCTGCTCCGCCAGCCGCACAAATTCGCGCCGCTGATCCATGACCGACACCTCCCGCCATGGCATGGACCGTCCCCCTCGCGGTTGATCCATCCATCCTGCGGGGTCAGCCAGGTCTCCGGCGCAATCAGGCTCTGCCGACAGGGCAACCCGTCCACGGCACCACGGCCGCCTCTTCGGCCGAGCTCTCGCCGTCAAGCCCCAAAGCCGCAACGCGGTGCGCCGCAGGCGCAGGACTTGACGGCGAGGGCTCGGACCGGAGCACAATCTTCAATGCCGTCGCAGACCAACCTGTCAGCTATCTCTCCGAACACCTGCCAACCATGTGTCCGGGCTGTACACTTGTGCCGTCCACACCAACACGTCTTTGGCCGAAAACACAGGGAAGTCGTAGATGGCCCGGCACCGCGCCTTCACCGGGGCATGTTTCGCCGGGCCATGGCGGAATGGGTTCTCGTCATTGAGCATTGGTTGATGGGCAAAAGAAATCATCTCATCGACGGCGTTTCCGGCGCCGGCAAAACCGCGGTCTGCACAGAATTGCAGCGGCGCGGCTACCACGCCATTCATGGTGACCGGGAATTGGCGTATCGAGGCGATCCAGAAACGGGCCTGCCGGCGGCTTCGGAGACAGCTACACCGGCAGCTACCTGGATATCCGAGCACCACATATGGAATGTGGAGAAAGTGAAAGCCTTGGTCGCCAACCAGGATGAGTCAGTCACCTTTTTCTGCGGCAACTCAAGGAATTTTTCGAAATTCATCCACTTGTTTGACGGCGTGTTCGTCCTGGACGTCGACCTGGACACCATGAAACGGCGGATTGATGCGCGAGTGGCACTGGACCCGACTGACTGGGGCGCAAAACCACAGGAACGGGAACTCGCTGTGCGCTTGCATCAGACGAAAGAAAACATTCCGAAATCCGGCATCATCATCGACGCCACACAACCACTTGCGCACGTGGTGGATGAGATACTTACCCATACCCGCACAGTCGACTGACCGCTGGTTGCACGCGCAACTTATACCAGCGGACATATAGGGTGATGCACCAGCCCTCCTCCTCGTGAATACTGTTCCACATCGTGCCGTAACCACGCCGAGCCGTCCCCACACGCCGACAGCAAAACCGCTTGCTCATCCGCCTCGCGATCTGTTAGAAAAACTACCGTGAACCGTGAAGCACCCCCCACCATCCCCGGCCGCACCGCCGCACTGCTTGGTGTCGTGCGCGTCCTGTTGGGCTACGGCCGCCATCTCGCCGGCACTGTCAGGCATCGCGCCTCGGCGCCCAGCTTCACCACCATCGCGGCGTGCTTCGGCACCATCGAACTCTCGGTCATCTTCGCGCACCTGCATCGCGGCATCCTGCGTGCGCTCGCCCTCCAACACGTCCTGCTCGCGCGCGCCGACCGCGGTCATGACGTCGATTTCGTCCGCGCCCGCATCCGCGCGCGCGATCCAAGCCCCGCACCGGCGGACCGGGCTGCTGACCAGCGACCCACGCCACCCACCGCGCGCAAGGCCGCCCGCCGGCCGCCGCGCCGCTCTCCCTGGGACGATATCGACGATTTCCACACCCCCACCTTGGCTCAGCTCGAGGCCCAGGTCCGCCGCCGCCCGCTCGGCCGCACCATCGTCGATATCTGCCTCGATCTCGCCGTGGTGCCCGGCTTCTGCACCGGCCCATTCTGGAACGAATTGTTCGACGCCATCCGCTGCCACGGCGGCAGCATCGCCAGCCTGATGCGCGAGAGGTGCAAGCGCGAGGAAGCCTTCAGCCGGGAACAGGACAGGCATCCTACGCGGGGCTGGAACTGGTCGGACCTGCGGAGCGAGACCATCCGGCAGGTGCTGGGGTTCTTCATCGGCGAGCAGCCGGTCATTCCGCTCCGTCCGCCAGCCGCGCTCGCACCGCCCGTGCCGGTGGCCACCCGCCCGCCCTGAACGTCGCGCACGGAACTATTCGGCGGCCACCGGCGCCGGCGCCGGGCGCGACGTGGAACGGGCGGTGCCGACACAGAACAGACTCGCCAGCAGCAGCACCGCGACCAGCACCAGGATCAGCTCCGGATGACCGCGGTCGATCAGCAAACCGAACGGCACAGGCGTCAGGGCCGAGCCCAGCGGCAGGCCGGCGCTGACAAAGCCGAACACCTTGCCGATCTGTCCCGGCGGCGCGGCATCCTTCAACATCACGTCGCGCGGGGTGCGGCTGGCACCCAGCGCCAGGCCGGAGGCGAACATCAGCGCCACCACCGCGACGGCCGGAACCGAGAGCCAGTTCACCATCAGCGTCAGCGCGGCCGAGACGATCGTCAGCACCACCGCGAAACCGAGCACGTGTCGCCGGTAGGTATCAGCGAACCAGCCGCCGACCAGCACCCCCGCCGTCGAGCCGACCATGTACCCGGTCAGCGCCGACGAAGCCGTCTCCAACGCCATGCCCTTCACGGTATGCAGCACGGTGATCAGCCACGACTGCACGCCGGCCCCAGCCATCGAGCCCAACAGGAAAAAAGCGAAGAACAGCAGCATGGCGCGGCTCGTCAGCAGCTCGCGGCTGGACAGCGCCGGGCCGGTGTGCCCCGGCTCATGTCGCACCTGGTCTCTCAGCACGCCGCTCTGCAGGATGATCGAAATCGCCACCGGAACCCCGAGCAGACCGACCACGATCAGCGCGGCCCGCCACCCGATGGTCACCGCCAGCAGTGCCATGACGGGCGGTGCCAGGGCAAAGCCCAGGTTGCCGCTGAACGTGTGCAGCGCGAAGGCGCGGCCCATCCGGTCCTTGTCAACCGACCCCGACAGGATCGCGTAGTCGCAGGGGTGGAACACCGAGTTGCCCATGCCGGACAGCGGCGCCAGCAGCAGGATCTGCCAGAAGCTGGTGGCGAACCCCATCGCGGTGATGCAGAGCGACATCAAGAGCGCCCCGCCGATCAGGAACCGGCGCGCGCCGTAGCGGTCCACCACGAAGCCCACCGGGGTCTGCAACACCGCGGAAGCGCCCGACATCAGCGCGACGGCCAGACCGAGTTCGGCGAACGTGACGTGAAACGCCGACTGCCAGGCCAGGAACAACGGCGGCAGGCAAAGCCCATAGAAGTGCGACAGGAAGTGGCCGTTGCCGATCAGCAGGTTGACACGTGTGGAGCGGCTGAGGGCCATCGTGCGGCGTCTCCGGGAGGCGCCGGGAAAAATGCGGGCACAGGCCTATGCGGTCAACCGGCCTCGTCGAGGCTCCCGATCCGCCACCCCGTCGTCGTCGATACCTGGCCATCGGCCATTGGCGTCACGCTCTCGCTCCGCAGCAGGACACCGGTCGCGCGGTCGATGCTGTAGCGGGTCTCGGCCCGCACATCCGCCCGCCCCAGCGCGTCGTGCCGCACCACGCGCAGTTCCAGTGCCGGCCGTTGTTGGCCCGCGACATCGACCACACTGTTGGCCACGTGGGTGACTGTCACCCTGCTCCACATCTGCGCCCCCTCATCCTCGAATGAAGCCTCGGTGCCCACGGGTCCGGTCAGCGCCGCGCTGAATGCCTCCCGCGCCGGCTCACTGATCGGCCGTTTCGGACTGGGGCTCCAGAAACCGAAATACAGCGGGTGCGAGCGGTCCGACCACTCCACCAGGCAACGCTGCGGGTCATCCGGATCGCTGCCGAGATAGCCGACCGGTATGCCGTCGGCCAACCTGGCCGACGCCCCCGTGGCACACCTCGGCAGCGCGCTGAGCCCTGCCGCGGTGACCGGCGGCGGACCGGCCTGGGCGGTATCCTTGCCCGGTGGCGTCTGGCAGGCGGCAGTGAACAGCAGGAGCGAGGCGGCAGCCGGGAGGGAGATGCTGAAATGCATCCGCGACAGCTATCAAGTCACTGTCGATTCGCCGAGTAGTCTTTTGATCACGCGTGGTTTATTGGAATTGCGGGCCATTTTCGGCGGATCGTCGCCGGCACCACCCCCGCTGGTCATCCCGCGCGCCGCCTGCAATGAGGAGCAGATGACCTTCCCCGCCTGGCTTCCGCTGCTGCTTGGCTTCCTCACCGCGGTCGGCCCATCCACGACCGACATGTACCTGCCGGCTTTCCCGGCGATCGAGGCCTCGTTCGGCTCGCCCCCGGGATCGGCACAGCTCACGCTGGCCGCCTGGTTCGCCGGCCTGGCCGTGGGGCAGATGACCCAGGGCACATTGTCCGACCGCTTCGGCCGCAAGCGCCCCCTGATGATCGCCACCGCGATCTACACCATGGCCTGCCTCGGCTGCTCGCTGTCGCCCTCGATCGAATGGCTGGCAGCCTTCCGCGCCCTTGCCGCGATCGGCGCCTCGGCCGGCATGGTGATCCCGCGCGCCATGGTGCGCGACCTGGCCGAAGGCCATGCCGCCGCGGTGCTGCTGTCGCGGCTGTCGCTGGTGATGGGCGCCGCGCCGATCCTGGCGCCCACCGTCGGCAGCCTCGTGCTGGCGTTCGCCGACTGGCGCGGCATCTTCTGGATCCTGACGGCCTATGGCGCGGCGTGCTGGATGCTGGTGATCGTGCTGCTGCCCGACACGCTGCCCAGGCAGCAGCGCATCCACCTGCGTTTCGCCAAGCAGATGGCCCGCTACCGAAGCATTCTGTCCGAGCGCGGGTTCCTGACACACGCCGCAATGGGAGCCTTCGCGACCTTCGCCTTCTTCGCCTATCTCGGCGGATCGTCGCCGGTGTTCATCCAGGGTTTCGGCCTGACACCATCGCAGTACGCCCTGATCTTCGGCGTCAACTCGTTCGGACTGATCTGCTGCGCCCAGCTCAATCCGCTGCTGCTGCGCCGCTTCGGGCACTCTGCCGTGCTGCGCGGCGTCGCCCGCGTGCATCTCTGCGCCACCGCGGCGCTGACTGCGATCGCGTTCGCCGGGCTGCACCGGCTGGGGCTGGTGATCGCGCCCCTGATCGTCGCGATAAGCTGCATGGGCATGCTGAACCCCAACACCATCGTCGGCGCGCTGGCGCGACACCAGCAGCACGCCGGCAGCGCGTCCTCGGTGATGGGCACCGGCCAGTACCTGCTTGGCGCGGTCAGCGGATTGCTGGTCGGGCTCGCGACCGACGGCACGCCGCGCGGCATGGCGGCACTGATGCTGATCGGATCAATCGGCATGGCAGCGGCGGACGCGCGACGGCCGCGGACGTAAGGTCGGTTCGTAGTCGCGAAACGCTCCGCCAATAAGGCCGGATATCGGCAACTACTTGGCGTTCGTCGAACAATGCGAGCCCATACCTCGCGAATATTGCCACGACGATCGATCAGGTACATGCGGGCCGGGTGATCGTTGTCACCATCGGGCACAGCTCCCTTTGGCGCCAGCGGCCAACCGCCGGATACCTCGTCTTATGTCTTGCGGTGTGGAACACACGCCCTGCCGGACTCCATGGCAAAGATCGCTATTTCAGCTCCCACTTGACTTTGGTTTGGGTGATGACCGGGATCATCTCGCGGGGTGCCTCATGAAGCCGAGTCGACGAAACGAAACTGAAGGTGCCTGTGATACCTGCATACTTCCCGGTACCGCTGACCAGATTGTTCTGCCCGCGGCCAAACGTGGACATCATCTGGTCGCCGTCTTCGTCCGTTGTGATGCAGGCTCCGGTCCGGCTCCATTTACCCTCTAAGTGCGTCCAGTTCTCGCTGCATATTATTGAAGCCTTGTCGAACGGCCCCGAGCCAGCCACGTTGCGAACTACCCCGCTGTATTGGCCCGCGCCGAACGCCCCCGCTCCCGCTCCGTCGATGGTCATAAACTCATGGATCATGGCGTAGTTGATCAGTTCAGCCTCGCCGCTCTTGGGAAAGTCGGCCGCACTCGCTTGTCCGCCTAGCGCCAATAGGATCAAAGCCGGAAGCAGGTTCCTGCCCATATTGCGCTCCTCCCATGTCAGGCCGTTTGCCAGCCTTGGTCCACCGTTCGGCGCACATCTGAGGGGTGCCGAACGGTTCGGAGCATGCCAGCGCGCCGGGTTATCGGGATATCCCCAGTCGGCCCCTTTGTCCGATGGCGGCCCAATTCGTGGAAGTCTTCGCGCCCTGGTGTTATCCTGAAGTCAGCGCTCACCGAAAGGCGATAATTGCCATGCCTGCAAACCGGCATGACGCGTGCGGATTTCCGCCAGAAGGGCGGGCGCTGCCGCGGGACGTAAAGATCGCCATCGATTACATGCGGCAGAATATCGCTCGGCCGATCGGCTCTACTGATCTGCTTGCGGTCACAGGCGCGGCTGAACGAACCTTGCGAAAGCACTTCCGGAGGTTCCTGGGAGTCGCGCCGCTCGAGTTTCTGCGGCGACTGCGTCTCGCCGCCGCAAGGGAAGCCCTGCTCACCTCGTCGGGCGGCAGCGTCGCCGAGGTTGCTGCTCAGGTTGGGTTTATGCATTTCGGACGTTTCTCATCGGATTACCGGAGTAGCTTCGGTGAACTGCCTTCGGCGACTCGCCGCCGCAAGGTGCTGCTCGAGCAGCCCGACGATCAGCCACGAGAACGCGAAGTCTTGGTAGCGCCACACCTTGCGGTGATCAGGCCAATGCTGGTCATCGTGCCATTGCGGACACATGGAGACCGGGAAAGCAACTGCCTGGCAGACGGTCTGACAGAGCTGCTCGCCGCGGAACTTGCGCGCGGGCAAACATTGATCGTCAGGTTGGCGCCTGCCGCTCCCGGCTTGGCGATGACGCGGCTAGGGGCTCGCTATTGCCTGATGGGCCGGGTAACCCGCGTCGATGCCCGCGTGCGCGTGATCGTCCGGCTTCTCGAAGTGGACCAAGAACGCCATCTTTGGGGTGATAGTTTCGACGGATCGGCAAACGACGAACTGGCCTTGCAGAATCTCGTGGTCGATGGTGTTTGCCGCGAGATTCAGCCACGCATCCTTGGCGAGCAGATCGAACGTACCCGACAGAGGGAACCGAGCAGTCTCTCTGGGCCCGAGTTGGTGTTGCGGGCACTGCCCCTGGCTCTGTTGGGCCGTTCCGAACAGGCCATTGACCTGCTTTATCGGGCGATGACGTTGGCTCCCGACTGCGGTCTTGCGGTCGCGCTCGCCGGCTGGTGCCATGCAAAGAGAGTAACGGCCTGGAACAGCGCCTCTGCCGAGGAGAGGACCAAGGCAAATCGAATGGCGGATCAGGGCGGGATACTGGCTCCGGCCGATCCTATGGTTCTGGCGATACGCGCCTCGATCGCGCATCTGTCCGGGGAGTTCGGCGCCGCCGAAGCACTGGCCGCTCGTGCCACCGCTATCGATCCGGCCTGCGCGTGGGGTTGGGATCGCCTGGGCTGGGTTCACGAGTCGACCAATCGGCCCGATGACGCTTTGCCATACTTCATGCGCGCCCAACGCATACCCGCGCCCTATCTGGACGAAGTGGCAAGTCTGGATGGCGTGGGTACCGCGCACTTCTGCGCCGGCCGTTACAGACAGGCGGCGGGAATCCTGAGAACGGCGGCACGGCTGCGGCCGGACAGCACCGGTCTGCACGGCAAGCTCGCAGCCAGCTACGTGCAACTTGGTGACAAGGCAGCCGCGCGGTCCGAACTGGCGATATTGCGCCGCATCTTGCCCGATGGAGCTTCGGCCACGCAGTACGCCAATGCCTTTCCTTGTGACGTCGATTCGTTCAAGAACCCGCTCGCAAACAGCCTCATTGAAATCGGTATGCCACCCTGACACAACGAATCGCATCCGAAGGCGGAATCGTCGGAGGTCTGATACCAATCCCCACCGAGCGCGACTCATAACGTCATGGCTGGCGAAGTCTTCGCGCTGATATCGGTCGAAGACGTGGATGGCGGGGCCAAGCCCCGCCATGACGGTATGGTCGGAACTGGAAAATTCAGAGCGAGATACACTGGCTGTCGGATCAGCCGTTCCGGAACGTGTAGCTGTAGCCGTTCAGCGCGGGCGCCCCGCCGAGATGTGCGTACAGTACCTTGGAACCGGCGGGAAAGAACCCTTTGCGCACAAGGTCGATCAGCCCCTGCATCGACTTTCCTTCATAGACAGGATCGGTGATCATGCCCTCCAGGCGCGCGGTCAGGCGGACCGCCTCCAGCGTCTCCTTCGACGGGACGCCGTAATGCGGATAGGCGTAGTCCTCCAGCAGCAAAATGTCGTCCTCTGCGATGTCGCGCACACCGACCAGCGCCGCGGTGTTGCGCGCGATGTCCAGCACCTGCGCCCTGGTCTGCGCCGGTGTGCCGGAGGCGTCGATGCCGATCACGTTGCGCGCGCGCCCATCGGCGGCGAACCCCACCGCCATGCCGGCATGCGTCGAGCCGGTCACCGTGCATACAACGATATAGTCGAAGCGCAGGCCCATGCGCGCCTCCTGCGCCCGCACCTCCTCGGCAAAGCCGACATAGCCGAGACCGCCCAGCCGGTGCACCGAAGCGCCGGCCGGAATGGCGTACGGCTTGCCGCCCCGGGCCTTCACCTCCTCCAGCGCCGCTTTCCAGCTTGCGCGGATGCCGATGTCGAAACCTTCGTCCACCAGACGCGTCTCGGCGCCCATGATGCGCGACAGCATGATGTTGCCGACCCGATCGTACACCGCGTCCTCGTGCGGCACCCAGCTTTCCTGGATCAGCAGGCAATTCATGCCGAGTTTCGCCGCCACCGCCGCGACCATGCGGGTGTGGTTGGACTGCACGCCGCCGATCGACACAAGCGTATCGGCGTTCGAAGCGATTGCGTCGGGGATGATGTATTCGAGCTTGCGCAGCTTGTTGCCGCCGAAGGCCAGGCCGGAATTGCAGTCCTCGCGCTTGGCATAGATTTCCACCGTGCCCCCGAGGTATCTGGTCATGCGGGCAAGGTGCTCGATCGGGGTGGGACCGAAGGTCAGCTTGTAGCGCGGGAATTGCGATAGCATGTGATGGGGTCCTCATGACCGGCCGGAACACGGTTGTCGCTGACCAAGGAAGAAACCGCAAAGCACCTTCGCTGGACCGAGGCCCCAAACAGCAACTACTCCTGGCTCAGCGCCAGCGCCCGCGCATAGACCAGCCTGCGCGGCAGCCCCGTCGCGGTGGCAACCAGTGACGCGGCGTCCTTCACACTGTTGCCGGCGAGTGCCGCACGCAGGCGCCCATCGAGATCCTCGGGATCGTCGTGTTCCGGCGGACCGACAACCACGGTGATCTCGCCGCGGGCGGCATGGTCGCGATAGTGCGCCGCGAGGCTGGGCAGGGTCCCCCGCTGAACCTCCTCGAACCGCTTGGTCAGTTCGCGCGCCACCGCGGCCTGCCGCGCACCGAAGGCCTCCGCCATGTCGGCGAGCGCATCCGCCAGCCGGTGCGGCGCCTCGTACCACACCAGCGTCGCCGCCAGTCCCGCCCTCTCGGCGGCGCGCAGCCGGCCGAACGCCGCGCGGCGCGCGGCCTGGCGCGGCGGCGGGAAACCCAGCACCAGGAACGGCAACGGCGGCAGGCCAGACAGAACCAGCGCCGT
>DATBKQ010000083.1:0-6119 GCA_036555825.1 Acetobacteraceae bacterium
GCCGAAGAAGATGGAGAACACGACGATCTGCAGGATTTCGTTGTCCACCAGCGGACGCACCGCCGAGTCCGGGAACACGTGCTTGACGAAGCCATCCAGTGTCATGGCGTGCGCATCGACGCCGGAACTCACACCGGTCGCGACCTTGTGGACACCGAGCCCGGGCTCGAACAGGTCCACCAGCAAGAGGCCCAGCGCGAGCGAGACGAGCGATGCGCTGACGAACCACAGCATGGCCTTGCCGCCGACCCGCCCGACCGCACCGGCATCGGACATGTGGCCGATGCCCACCACCAGGGTCGAGAACACCAGCGGGCCGATGATCATCTTGATCAGGCGGAGGAAGATCGTGCTGCCGTACGAGATGTAGCCGGCGATCAGCTTCTGGGTGGCGGGGCCCGGATAAGTGTCGTGGATCAGTCCGCCGGCGGCGATGCCCAACAGCATCGCCGCCAGGATGTAGGTGGTCATCCTGCTGGATTTCATCGATCCCTGCCCTTGTCGCGTCCCGTACTGCAATCATGTTGCAACCGGGTGCGGCGGCGGCGCAACGCCGCTGTCGCACTCGGCACATTCTGCCGTGCCGTTAACGGCACGGTAAGCGCAACGAGTCACTTTCTGCACCGTACGACAGACGTGCCCGGGTCGCGGGTACAGGGGTGACGAACGATGAAGGCCCTCTTGGAAGGGCTGCGCGCCTTGGGGCCCGCCCGCCTCGCCGCAATGGGCGCTGTTGCACTCGGCATGCTCGGTATGCTGGCTCTGATGGCGCTCCGCGGCGGCACGCAGCCGATGGCATTGCTGTATGGCGACCTCGACCTGCGCGACTCGGCACAGGTCGTGGACCAGCTCGCGCGCCGGCACGTTCCGTACCGCATCGCCGGCAACGGCAGCCAGATACTGGTGCCGGCCGATCAGGTGGCCGAGGCACGGCTCGACCTCGCGCGCGAGGGCCTGCCGGCCGGGGGATCGATCGGCTACGAGATCTTCGACCGTTCGGACGGCCTCGCCGCCACCGAGTTCCAGCAGAAGATCAACGAGACGCGGGCGATGGAGGGCGAGATCGCCCGCACCATCCGCGCCATTCATGGCATCCGTGCCGCGCGGGTGCACCTGGTGCTGCCGCGGCGCGAACCCTTCGCGCGCGACCGGCAGGACGCGCAGGCGAGCGTCATGCTCACCATGGCCGGCGGTGGGCGGCTGGACAATCAAAGCATCCAGGCGATCCTGAACCTGGTCGCCGCCGCGGTGCCAGGTCTGCGGCCGCAGAACATCGCCATCGCGGATTCCAGCGGCAACCTGCTGGCACGTGCCGGCGAACCGGTCGGGCCGGCCGCCACCGCCCTCTCCACCGAGGAGGTGCGGCAGGCCACCGAACAGCGCCTGTCGCGCGCCGTCGAGGAGATGCTGGAGCGCAGTGTCGGTGCCGGGCATGTGCGTGCGGAAGCCGCCGTCCGCATGAGCTTCGACCGGCTGAACCAGACCGAGGAGCGCTTCGATCCCGATGGGCAGGTCACGCGCAGCACGCAGGAGGTCAACAGCACTTCCCGGAGTACCGAACCCAACAATGCGGTGACGGTGCAGAACAATCTGCCGAATGCCGACGCCGGTCACGAGAGCGCGGGATCGCAGGAGGGACGGCAGGAGTCCACCACCAACTACGAAATCAGCAAGACCGTCCGCACCCTGATCCGCGAGCAGCCGCAGATCGAGCGGATCAGCCTCGCTGTGATGGTTGATGGCACGGACAGCGTGGGCACCGATGGCAAGCGCACCTGGCAACCCCGATCGGCCGAAGAGCTCGACCGCATCAACAGTCTGGTGAAAAGCGCGATCGGCTACGATGAGAAGCGCGGCGATCACGTCGAGGTGGTGAGCATGCGCTTCACCGCGGACGACACCGCTCCAGCGGCGGAAGGTGGTGGCATCCTGGGCCTGCAACTGGACAAGGCCGACCTGCTGCGCCTGGCGCAGACCGCATTGTTCGGCGTGATCGGCGTGCTGGCACTGCTTGTCGTGCTGCGGCCGATGGTGCTGCGGATTACCGCCGCGACAGCGCCGGCGATTGCCGGAGCTGGCGGCTCGGCATTCGCCGCTCTCGCCGGCCCTGGCGGGGCGGCTCTGCCGGCGCCCTCTGCACAGGCCATTGCCGCGGGCGCGCCCGCGGCCCTGATCGAGGATGAAAGCATGGTGAACATCGCCCAGATCGAAGGCCAGATGCGCGCCTCTTCGCTGCGCCGCATCGGCGAACTGGTCGAGAAGCACCCGGAAGAAACACTGTCGATCGTGCGCGGCTGGATGGTGCAGGAGAGCAACTGAGGTGCTGAAGTCGGAAGACTATCGCAGCATCACCGGTTCGCAAAAGGCGGCGATCCTGATGCTGGCTCTCGGCGAAGAGCAGTGCACGCGGCTGTTTTCGATGATGCACGAGGACGAGATCAAGGACATCTCGTCAGCCATGTCGCAACTCGGCGCGGTGCGATCCGAGGTGGTCGAGCGCCTGTGCGTCGATTTCGTCGACCACATGGGCGCCGTCGGCAGCTACGAAAGCACCGAGCGGCTGTTGCAGAAGACGCTGCCGCGCGAGCGCGCGTCGCAGATCATGGAAGAGATCCGCGGCCCCGCCGGGCGAACCATGTGGGACAAGCTCGGCAATGTGCACGAAGCGGTCCTGGCGAACTACCTGAAGAACGAATATCCGCAGACCGTGGCGGTGGTACTCTCGAAGGTACGCCCGGAGCACGCCGCGCGCGTGCTGGGGCTGCTGCCGGATTCGTTCGCCATGGAGGTCGTCATGCGCATGCTGCGCATGGAAAGCGTGCAGAAGGACGTGCTGGACGGCGTCGAGCGCACGCTGCGATCCGAGTTCATGTCGAACCTGGCGCGCAGCACGCGCCGCGACTCGCACGAGATGATGGCGGACATCTTCAACAACCTGGACCGCCAGTCGGAAACCCGCTTCATCGCCGCGTTGGAAGAGCGTAACCGCGAGTCGGCCGAGCGCATCAAGGCGCTGATGTTCACCTTCGACGACCTGATCCGGCTGACGCCGCAGGCGGTGCAGGTGCTGCTGCGTGCGATCGAGAAGGACAAACTGCCGGTGGCGCTGAAGGGTGCGTCGGAGAAGCTGCGCGAGATGTTCTTCAAGAACATGTCGGAGCGCGCGGCGAAGATCCTGAAGGACGACATGGAGGCGCTCGGTCCAGTGCGGCTGCGCGATGTGGACGAGGCGCAGGCCGCGATCGTCGGGCTCGCAAAGGAACTGGCGGCGCAAGGTGCGATCGAGATCGCCGAGAACAAGGACGAGGAGATGGTGTATTAGATGGATCGGTTCGCGCACACGCCGCGGTTCGGCACCCTGTTCGCCGAGGACTTCGATCTGCCGGAAGCGGCGCCCGAGCCCGAGACGATTGAGCCGGTGTTTTCTGTCAGCGAATTGACGGCGGCACGCGAGGCCGCCTGGCACGAGGGCCATGCGGCTGGGCTGCAAGAGGCGGCAGCGGCCGACGCGGCGGCGACGAAGCAGGCGATCGCGCAGATCGCGACGCAGTTGCGCACCGAATGCGCGGCGGGTGTGGCAAAGGCCGAACAGCAGGCCGAGGCCATAGCACAACTGTTGCTGGACGGCCTGGCGGCAAGCTTCCCGGCACTCTCGGCGCGCTACGGGGACGCGGAAGTACGCGCCATCGTACGCACCATCCTCCCGGCGCTGACCCACGAACCGGCGATCACCATACGCGCCCATCCGGAGACCACCGCGGCGGTCGCGCGTGAGATCGGCGGCCTCGATCCCGACCTCACGGCGCGCGTGCAGACAGTTGCCTGCGAAGATATGCCCCGGGGCGACGTGCGAATCGCATGGCGGAACGGATCGGTCGTGCGCGATGCCACTGCGCTTTGGCGCCAGGTGGCCGATGTGTTGGGACCGGCGGGGCTCCTGCGAATGGATGCCGGCGTGAAGGAGATGGCGGATGGCAACTGACATGGAACTCGCCGAACTATCGGACGGCGTGGCCTCGAATACCGACCCCAACGCCCCGCGAGGGGTGCGCGAGCTGGAAGCGGTCTACGACATCCCCGTCACGGTCAGCGCGGTGCTGGGCAAGGCCACCATGCAGGTGAGCCAGTTGCTGAAGCTGGGGCGCGGGGCGGTGGTCGAGCTGGATCGCAAGCTGGGCGAAGCCATCGATATCTACGTCAACAACCGTCTGGTTGCCCGCGGCGAAGTGGTGATGGTGGACGACACCCGGCTCGGCGTGACGATGACGGAAATCGTCAAGACCGATCGCGCGGGATAGCCGCGATGCGAGTCTTCATCATCGGGTCCCTGGCCGGCGAATTGGGCCAGGCGGCGCGGATCGCCATCGCGCGCGGCGCCAGGCTGGAGCAGGCGGACGACACTGATGCGGCGCTGGCACGCCTGCGCACCGACGCCCGTGTCGATCTGGTGCTTTGCGACATCGTCCACGATGTGGGCGCGGTGGTGGGGGCCCTGGCTGCCGAACGCATGGCGGTGCCGGTGGTCGCGTGCGGGACCGGCGACGACCCGGACGCCGCGGCACGCGCAATTCGCCAAGGTGCGCGTGAGTTCCTGCCACTGCCACCCGATCCCGATCTGATCGCCGCCATCCTTCAGGCGGCCGCGGGCGAAACTCACGCGATGGTCGTGCGCGATCCCGCCATGCAGGCCGCGGTCCGACGCGCGGAACAGGTCGCGGCGTCGGACGCCTCGGTGCTGATCACCGGCGAGTCGGGCACAGGCAAGGAGGTGCTGGCGCGACACATTCATAACCGGTCGCGCCGCTCCAACGGGCCGTTTGTCGCGCTGAACTGCGCGGCAATCCCCGACAACCTGCTCGAGTCGGAGCTGTTCGGGCATGAGAAGGGCGCGTTCTCGGGCGCGGTCGCGCGGCGCGTCGGCAAGTTCGAGGCAGCCGACGGCGGCACGCTGCTGCTCGACGAGATCAGCGAAATGGATGTGCGTCTCCAGGCCAAGCTGCTGCGCGCCCTGCAGGAGAGGGAAATCGATCGGCTTGGTGGCGCCGCTCCGGTGCGGGTGAACGTGCGGATACTCGCCACCACCAACCGCGACCTGACCGCCGAGGTGCAGCGTGGCACGTTCCGCGAGGATCTGTATTTCCGACTGAACGTGGTGGCGCTGCGCGTTCCGCCGCTGCGCGAACGGCCCGGCGATGTCGCCGCGCTGGCCGAGCACTTCGCGCGCCGATACGCGGAGGTGAACGGGATGCCGTTCCGGCCGTTGTCGCGCGACGCACTGCTGCGGCTCACCGCGCATTCATGGCGCGGCAATGTCCGCGAACTGGAGAACGCAATCCACCGCGCCGTGCTGCTTGCCGAGGGGGACCAGGTCGGGGTCGACGCGATCGAACTCGGGCCGCCCGCTCCGACCGTTCCGTCGCTGGGCGGCGGCGGTATCGCGTCGCTCGTCGGGCGGCGGATGGAGGAGGTCGAACGCGACCTGATCATCGGGACTCTGGGACACACACTCGGCAACCGGACCCACGCCGCGACCATCCTCGGCATCTCGATCCGCGCGCTGCGCAACAAGCTGCGCGACTACGCGGCGCAAGGCGTCGCCGTGCCGCCGCCAGCCGCCGGAGTGGCGGCGTGAGGACACGCACCCATGGCTGACGCCGTCGCGACGTCGAGCATTCTGCCCGCGCTCAGCGGACGGATCCGCCAGTTCGCACCCGGCAGCGATATCGGGCTCGCCATCGGCGTGGTGGCGCTGCTCTCGGTATTGATACTGCCCCTGCCCACGATGCTGCTGGACCTCGGGCTGGCGCTCTCGATCACCGCGGGCGTGCTGGTCCTGATGGTCGCACTGTTCCTCAATCGTCCGCTCGATTTCTCGTCCTTCCCGACGCTGCTGCTGTTGACCACGCTGCTCCGCCTGTCGCTCAACGTGGCGGTCACCCGTCTGATTCTGTCGCACGGCAATGAAGGTCCGCTCGCCGCGGGGCACGTGGTTGCCGCGTTCGGCGGGTTTCTGATGGGTGGCGACGTGGTGATCGGGCTTATCATCTTCTCCATCCTGCTGGTGGTGAACTTCATGGTCATCACCAAGGGCTCCGGCCGGATCGCCGAAGTCGCCGCCC
>DATBKQ010000084.1:0-7830 GCA_036555825.1 Acetobacteraceae bacterium
ACCGCGTGCAGATCTTCGACCTGAACGGCAAGCTGCTGGACATCTGGCGCACCGAGCTGGTCGGGCCGGCGTTCTTTTACGTGGACGAGGACGACATTGTCTATGTCGCTGAGCATAACGGCGGGATGATAAGTATTCTGACCAAGGACGGCGAACGCCTGGCGCGCTGGGGCGATCCGATTCACCGGTCGTGCCACGGCATCTGGGGCGACTCGCAGGGCGACTTCTATGTTGTGCAGCCTGGCGAGTGGGGGCGCGTCCGCCGCGTTGTGAAGTTCGAGCGGCAGTAGGGGGCTGACATGCTGAAGCGCTTTGCCTGTTGTCTGGTGCTGGCCTGTGTGCTCGCGGGCGGCGCGGTGCGGGCCGACACCACGCTGGTGATCGGCATTGCCGCCGATCCGACCGGGCTCGATCCCGAGGCGGTGCTCAACAACACCTCCGGCTTCGTCATGGCGACGATCTTCGATTCACTGGTGAAGTACAAGCCGGGCACGACCGAGGTCGCACCGGGTGTGGCCGACAAGTGGGATGTCTCGGCCGATGGTCTCACCTACACGTTCCATCTGCATCCTGGCATCAAGTTCCATGACGGCAGCCCGCTGGATGCCGATGCGGTGGCGTGGAATGTCGATCGCCTGTTCAACAAGAACAACCCGCAATACATCTATAACACCGGGCCAGCCGAGAACTATGCGGATTTCACCTATGGCGATGTTTCGGCCTACCGCGCCACCGGCAAGGACACGGTGGAATTCAAGTTCAAGAAACCCTCGGCGCCGTTCCTGAACAGTGTCGCGATGGTGTGGAATGGGCTGGTCAGCCCAACGGCGGCCGCGAAGTACGGCAAGGACTTCCGCAACCATCCGGTGGGAAGCGGGCCGTTCGTCTTCAAGGAATGGCGGCAACGCGACCAGGTCATCCTCGATGCCAATGCCGCCTACTGGAACGGCAAGCCGAAGGTCGATCACCTGATCTTCAAGGAGTATCCGGAGGCGCAGGCGGCACTGCTTGCGCTCAAGCGTGGCGAGATTCAGATCCTCGGCGACGTCAGCACGCAGAGTGTGCCGGCGATCAAGAGCGATCCCAACCTGGTGCTGCTGACCCAGCCGGGGCTCGCGGTCAGCGGTGTTGGGCTGCCGACCGAGGTGCCGCCGTTCAACGACAGGCGCGTGCGTCAGGCGATCAATTATGCGATCGACAAGGAGGCGATCGACAAGGCGTTGTTCCAGGGCCTCGCGGTGCCGATGACCTCGCCGCTGCCGGAAGCGCAATGGGGCTTCGACCCGGCCCTGAAGGGCTATCCGTATGATCCCGCCAAGGCCGAGGCGTTGCTGAAGGAAGCGGGCGTGCAACTTCCGTTGCAAGTGGAGTTCGCCACCTACAATTCGCCGCGCGGCTATAATCCCGCCGGCCCGAACCTTGCCGTGGCGATCCAGGGTTATCTCAAGAAGGTCGGGATCGAGGCCAATCTGCGCCAATTCGAGATCGGCGGCTATCTCGCGATGGTCCGGTCCGGCAATTACAAGGGACTCATGCTGCAGGGGTTCACCGGCGACAACGGCGATCCGGACAATTTCCTGGGCGTGTTGTGGGGGTCAACCGGCATTCCGGTGAACAACTGGGCGCATTACCGCAACCCCGAACTCGACAAGATTCTCGCCGAGGCGGTCGCCACGCCGGATCACGCCAGGCGGGTCGAACTGTACAGGCAGGCGCAGAAGATCATCCTGGACGATGCACCGTGGGCTTTCGTCAACTCGGTGCTCCAGGTTCGCGCCACCCGCAAGGACGTGAAAGGGTACAAGCTCAACCCGACGCAGATGTTCTTCGACATGGAGCAGGTGTCGTTGGGCGGATGACTTACCGAGGCAGAAGTCCGCGGCGCCGGGGGTCGAAGTGATCGCGGAATGCGTCGCCCAGCAGGTTGAAGCCGACCACCACGGTGAAGATCGCCAACCCGGGGAAGGTGGCGATCCACCAGGCGGAGAGGAAATAGCTCTGGCCCTCGGCGAGCAGCGCGCCCCAGTCGGGCGATGGCGGTTGCGCGCCCAATCCCAGGAACGACAGGCCCGCGGTCTCCACCACGACGGAACCGGCCTGCAGGATCGCCATGACCAGGATCGGCGAGAAGCTGTTCGGCAGCACGTGGCGCAGCATGATCCTGACCGGCTGGACGCCGACGGCGCGCGCCGCTTCGACATACTCCGTCTGGCGCACCGCCAGCACCTGTCCGCGGATCAGCCGCGCATATTGCGGCGTATAGACGATGCCGATGGCGATCATAGAGTTGGTCAGGCCGGGCCCGAGTGCCGCGACGATGATCAGTGCCAGCAGCAGATAGGGAAACGCCAGCAGCACGTCGACGATGCGCATGACCACCGCATCGATCCGCCCGCCGAAGAAGCCGGAGAGCAGGCCAAGCGCGCACCCCAGCACCAACGCCAGGCCATCGGCGACGAACACCGCGGCCAATGCGCTGCGCGTTCCGTACATGACCCGGCTCAGCATGTCGCGACCGTACTGATCGGTGCCGAACGGGTGCGCCCAGGCCGGCAGCGTCAGCGTGCTCATCAGGTCCTGATCATACGGATCGTATGGCGCGATCAGCGGTGCGAGCGCCGCGAGTGCCAGCAGAGCGAGCGTGATCGCGAGCCCGATCCGGGCCGGCGTACGGTTGAGCGCGCCGTGAAACCGCGGCGTGCCGGAAAGCACTCCGCTCATGCCCGGCGAATCCTGGGGTCGAGCAGCGCGTAAGCGATATCGACCACCAGGTTGACCAGGACGAAGATCACGGCGATGAATATTGCCGCCGCCTGCACCACCGGATAATCGCGGTTCAGAATGGAATCGACCATAAGGCGTCCCAGACCGGGCAGGGCATAGATCGTCTCGGTCAGCACCGCGCCGGAAAGCAGCAGCCCGAGCTGCAGGCCAACCACGGTCACGATGGGGATCAAGGCGTTGCGCAGCACGTGGCGGACGACAACACGGTGTTCGACGACGCCCTTGGCACGCGCGGTGCGCACGTGATCGAGCATCGCGGTCGTCAGCATCTCGGAGCGCGTGATGCGGGTAATGAGCGCAAGCGGTATCGAGGCAAGGGTCACTGCCGGCAACAGCAGATGTCGCAGGCTGGCGGCGATCATCGGCCAGCGGCCGGTGAGCAGGCTGTCGATGACCGTCATGCCGGTTACCCGCGGCGGGTCCATCCCGACCGGCATCAGCCCGCCGATCGGCAACCAGCCAAGCACCGCGCCAAACAACAGAAGCAGCATCAGCCCCAGCCAGAAGATCGGCATCGAGACGCCAAACAGGGTGAGCGTCATCACAGCGTTGTCGATGGCGCGGTTAGGTCGCGTGGCGGCGATCACGCCGAGTGGGATGCCGAGCGATGTGGATATCAAGAGCGCCGCCAGGGTAAGCTGCAGCGTCACCGGAAACGCCGCCCACACGTCGGCGAGTGCCGGGTGATTGCTGCGGATCGAGGTCCCGAGGTCGCCCTGCAGCGCCTCGGCGGCGAACCGCAGGTACTGAACCCAGACCGGCCTGTCGAGCCCGAGCTGCGTACGTAACCGGGCGAGCTGCTCGGCTGTGCCGCGTTCGCCGAGCAAGAGTTGCGCCACATCGCCCGGCAGCACATGCATGGTGAAGAACACCACGATGCTGATCCCGATCAGCACGAGCACCAGTTGCAGCAGGCGATGGGCAATGTAACCGGCCACGCGTCAGGCTAGAGCAGGATGACTTCTGATAGGCGAAGTCATCCTGCTCTATCTCTTTGTTCTGCCGCGCGATTCAGACCTCCGGCGATTCCGCCTCCGGTCATCGCGCTCTAACACGAAGGCATCCTCTCATGCCCACGGGGCGGGCGGCCTGAGCCGTTCATTCTCTGCTGGTCGTGCTCGCCTGCGAGGGATCGACACCAGGGGGCTGATCGGGTTTCCCGGACGGGACGAGCCAATCGTGTACATTGGTGCCCGCGGCGTTCGCGGCATCGCCAGCAGACTGGCCTGCCTGGCCCAGCGCGCGACCGACCCTCTGGCTGAAGTCCCCGACGCCCTGCTGCGCCCGTCCCATTGTCTGATCGATCTGCGCGCCGGTGCGCTCCATCGCGCCTGGCTGTCCTGGCTGCTGGCAGCCGGTGCCGAGGACAGCGAGCAGCAGGCAGGCCGTGTGCATCCAACCGGTCCCGCGGGAGGTTCCGAGAGCCGGCCAAACCCGTCGGCAGGTGGCCTGTCTTGTCGCCGGCTGGCGCATGGGAATCCAGCACTGTGAAGCGGTTGTGCGCCGACTCGACGCCCCGTATGATCGGAGGCTATCCGGGCCCCGCAGATGTGGCAAGAAAGCCTGACTGGAAGTCACGATGGACACTCGCGCGACCACCGAGCACGAGGTGGCTCAATTACTGGTTGATACGCTCCACCTTGACCAATCGCCGGATGAAATCCGTGCGGAGGAGCCGCTGTTTGGCAGCGGTCTCGGACTCGATTCGATCGATGCGTTGGAAATCGCGCTGGCCATTTCGAAAGTGTATGGTTTTGCCTTGAAGTCCGACGAAGGCCGTGCCCATCAGGTGTTCGCCTCCTTGCGGAGCCTGACACGATACATCGACACCCACCGCACCAAGTGAGATGCTCTGTCATCCCGGATGGCTGATCGACCCGGCGGCGATGGAGGTCCTGGTTGGCCGTGCCTGAGTCAGCAGCTACATGCCCTCTGATCTGCCGCGCTCCGGACCAGCCGATATTCAGGCTCGATGAGCGAACAGTCACCGCCGGCAGGTTCCTGAACGCAGCACGCCAGGCCGCCGAGGCATTACCTTCCGGCGCCTTCGTCGTGAACCTCTGCCGAGACAGGCTGGCGTTTGCACTGGCGCTGGTCGCGGCGATGCTGCGTGGGCAGGTGACACTGCTGACCAGCGATCGCTCGTCCGACTGGCTGGCAGCGGTGCCCGGGATGTTTTCCGGGGTTTACGCGGTAGCGGATCATCTGGCGGCGACGCAGCCGCTTCATTGTCATGTACTCGAGCACGATTCGATCTGGACCGCGTGGGATACCGGCACGATCCCAGATGTCCCGGCATCGCAACCGGCGTGCGTTGTGTTCACCTCCGGAACCACCGGGCAACCGCTCGCGCATCGAAAGTCGTGGGGGGCGCTGGTCGAGCGGAGCATCGACGCGGCTGCATGGCTGGAACTGGCGGATGCCCGGACCACAAGCGTCGTCGGGATGGTGCCGCCGCACCACATGTACGGATTGGAGACCACCGTGCTGCTGCCGCTGCATGCGTCCGCCGCAGCGTGGTGCGGTCCGGCCTTCTATCCCCAGGACGTGGTCGCCGCGCTGCGGTCGGTTCCGCCGCCACGCGTATTGGTGACCACCCCGTTGCAGATTCGTACCTTGCTGCATGCATCGGTCGATCTCCCGCCGATCGACCGCATCGTTTCGGCGACCGCTCCACTGTTCCCGGAGATGGCCAAGGCCGCGGAGGAGCGCTGGATGACGCGGGTGGTCGAAATCTTCGGCGCCACCGAGGTCGGTTCGATCGCCGGGCGCCGCACGGTTGCCGGCGATGTGTGGACGACCTATCCCCGCGTGAGCTTGCGACAGGCAGGCCCTGAAGCCGAGACGTTTGCGACCGGTCCGTATGCGGCCCCCTACCCGCTCAGCGATGTCATGGAATTGCTGGACGATCGCCACTTCCGCCTGGTCGGGCGCCGGCCGGACATGGTCAAGCTGGGCGGGCGACGCGCTTCATTGGCTGAACTGAACCGCATCCTGGCGGGATTGGACGGCGTGATCGACGGCCAGTTCGTCGCGCCGGAGGATCTCGACCGGCGGCCAACCGCCCGGCTGCTGGTGTTTGTCGTCGCGCCGGAGCGCAGTGCGGAGGATCTGTTGGCCGAGTTGCGACACCGCATCGACCCGCTGTTCCTGCCGCGGCGCGTCATCAAGGTGGATAGGTTGCCGCGCAACGATGTGGGCAAGCTGACCCAAGAGGCACTCGGTGCCCTGCGTGCACGGATCGGCGAAGCCTGATACCGGTCATGCAATCGGAGCTGCAGTTCACCATCGAGCCGGACCATCCGAGCCTCCCCGGGCATTTTCCGGGGAGGCCGATCGTTCCTGGTGTCGTTGTGCTGGACCAGGCGCTCGCCTTGCTGCTGCGCGACCGGCCAGGACGATGCGTTGCCGTATTGCGAGAGGTGAAGTTCCTGTCCCCGGTCATTCCTGGCGAGGCAGTCACGATCGAGATCGTCGAGATGCTGCCGGACCGTCTGGCCTTCATCGGCAAGGCCGAAAAGCGCCCGGTGTTGCGCGGCCGAGTCGAGCTCGACGTGACCGCATAATGGCAGCGCGCTGGTCCGGGCGCCGCGAGCGAGGCAGTGCCACGCTCATTCGGCTGATGATATGGCTCTCCCTCACGCTCGGCTGGTCCGTCGGGCAGGCGCTGCTCTACCCGATCACCCTCTATTTCGTGCTGGTGCTGCGCGGCGCGCGCCGCGCCTCGCGCGGCTTCCTCGGCCGGGTGCTAGGCCGCCCAGCGACAAGTGTCGACGTATTCCGCCACTTCTTCGCGTTCTCCTGCGTGTTGCTTGACCGGCTGTTCCTGCTGTCGAACCGCCTGCATCGCTTCGACATCGAGGTGACGGGCCTCGAGACGATCGAGTTGGCCCTGACCCGGTCGCGCGGCTGCATCCTGTTGGGCTCCCACCTCGGCAGCTTCGAGGCATTGCGCATCGTCGCGCAGCAATCGCCGGTGCCGGTGCGGATCCTGATGTATCGCGGCAACGCCCGCCCCTATAGCCGGTTGGTCGAGGCGCTCGATCCGATGCTGGCGGACAGCATCATCGAGATCGGCGAGCCCGATTCGATGTTGCGCGTGCACGAGAGCGTGGAGCGAGGCGAGATCGTCGGCATCCTGGCCGATCGCGCGCCCCGGCAGCACAAGACCGTCACCGTGCCGTTCCTGGGCGAGCCGGCGGACTTTCCGGCGGGCCCGCTGATCCTCGCCGCCGCTCTCGGCACGCCGGTGGTGCTGTTCTTTGGCATCCGCACCGGCAACCGGCGCTACGAGGTGCATTTCGAGCAATTCGCCGATCGCGTTACCGTCGATCGCTCGCGCCGGGCCGAAGATCTTGCCACCTGGGTCCGGCGCTACGCCGCTAGACTGGAGACGTATGCCCGCCGCTATCCGTTCAACTGGTTCAACTTCTATGACTTCTGGGAAAATCGCACAGGCGGTCTGCGGCCGGCGCCGGCTCGGTCTGCTGGCGTTGCTGGTGCCGCTGTCTCGCTTGAGGATATCGGCGACAGCGGCCGAGGCGCCGCCGCGCATGATCGGCGAGTTGATGCAGCGTCTGGCGCAGGTGACTGAGAGCCGCGCCACGTTCACCGAGGTGAAGACGGTCGCTGCCCTGACGGTGCCGCTGCGCGCCACCGGTGAGTTGTTCTATCGGCGCCCGGACTATTTCGAAAAGACCACCACGCAGCCGCGGCGGGAGACGCTGGTGGTGGAGGGCGACCGGCTGACGATCTCCACCGATGACGAGAAGCCTCGCGGGGTCGATCTCGACAGCCAGCCGATGGTTCGCGGCCTGGTGGACGCGATCCGCGGCACGCTGGCCGGCAGGCTTGCGCTGCTGCAGCGAATTTACCGCGTGGAGATGGAGGGCGATCTGGCAGGCTGGCGCCTGACGCTGATACCGACGGACCCCGCGGTCGAACGCGTGGTAAGCCGCATCGTCATCGAAGGCAGCCAGGCTTCGTTGCAGCGCATCCACACCATTCAGGCGAATGGCGACGAAAGCCGCATGACGATCAGCCAGG
>DATBKQ010000085.1:0-16392 GCA_036555825.1 Acetobacteraceae bacterium
GAATACGCGGTGAAGGCCCTGGGATTCCGCGGCATCGGCGTCGGTGGCAGCGTCGCCGGCGAGGAACTCGCCAACCCGCGCTTCCACCCGTTCTGGGCGAAATGCGAGGAACTCGGCGTGCTGGTGTTCATGCACCCGCTGGGGACGCGCGAGCTGGAACCGTCCGGCCGGCTCGCCGGCAGCGGGCTGCTGACCAACACCATCGGCAATCCGCTGGAGACCACGATCGCGCTGTCGCATCTGATCTTTGAAGGCACGCTCGACCGCTTCCCCGGCCTGAAGATCTGTGCGGCGCATGGCGGCGGCTTCCTGCCGTCCTATGCCAATCGCTCGGATGCGGTGATCCGCACCTTTCCGCAACGCGTCGGCCCGCTGCCGGAGAAGCAGCCGACCGCGTATCTGCGCGACGGGCAGTTGTTCTTCGACACCATCGTGTTCACCCCGGAAGCGCTGCGCCACCTGATCGCGGAAACCGGTCCCGGCCAGATCATGATCGGCACCGATTATCCGTTCCCCTGGACCAGCACCGAGGTCGATCTGGTGCTCAACACGCCGGGCCTGACGGACGAGCAGCGCGTCGCGATCCTGGGCGGGACGGCGGCACGGCTGCTGGGCATCAGTTGATCAGCCGGTCGTCGCGCCGTAGTTGCACCAGCCGGTGGCACCGCTGACCGGGCCCTCGACGATCACGCACTGGTCCGGGTCGATGAAGTAATGGCAGAAGCCGCAGGTCTCCGGCCCGCGCCTGCCGCGATCGGTGTAGCCGGCGACCTGCTTGCTGAACTTATGCCAGCCTGTGGCCGGCGGCACTGCGTTGTCCGCCTTCGCGCGGCCAGCGGCGACCGTCATCATGCCCTGAAGCAGCAATCTGCGTGACCACAGCGTACAGGTCCCTGCCATCGTTGCCACCTCGCCGCTGTCAGGATGAATCTAATCTCTCGTCGCTCCGGCGGGAAGCGGCCACACTCGGTGAGAAAGTCCTGTCGAGGAAGCTTTCCGGCATGCCGCAGCGTGGCACCGGAAGCAGCATGCCGGGCTGCTGGCGATAACGACGATAGTCCCCGGATCGATCGATTTCGGGACCGCCAGATTGCCGACGAATCCGACGGCGCATAACTATAATATTACCTTATTGCACCCACAGTCAGCCACGGCACCGCTGCCACGATAATCAGCGCCACCACCAGCGTGAGCATGTAAGGCCAGATTCGCCCGAGCGACTCATCGCTGCTGGCCCGCCCAATCAGGCAGGTCTGGTAAAACCCCACGCCGAATGGCGGTGAGAACAGTCCGATCCCCATCGCCAGGATCGCGACGATCGCATAATGGACGACATTTACTCCCACCTGTTCCGCGATGGGGAACAGCAGCGGGCCGAACAGCACCATCGCCGGCAGCCCCTCCAGCACGCTGCCCAGGATAATGAACAGCACGATCGAAACTGCCAGGAACCCCACTTTGCCGCCCGGCAGGTGGCCCATGATATCGGCCAGAGTCTGCGCGAACCCAGCCTGTGTCAGCGCCCACGCCATCGCAGAAGCGCTGCCGATAATGAACAGAATGGCGCCGGTCAGCGAGGCGGTTTCCACCAGCAGTGGGAAGATGCGCCGCAGCGGGAAATGCTGGTAAATGAAAATGCCGACGATGACCGAATACACCACGCCGACCGTCGCTACCTCGGTCGCCGTTGCGATGCCGGCAATCACCGCATAACGGATCACGAAAGGCAGAATCAGCGCAGGAATGGCCACGAAAAACAGCCAGAGCGTTTGCCTCGCGCCCACTGGCTCGCCGGCCGGCCGGTCTCGCCGCGTGCGAAAGAATATCAGCACGATCAGCGCCAGCGCGGCGACGCCGGCAGGAACCAACCCGCCATCGAACAGCGCCGCCGTGGAAACACCCGTAACAGCGCCCACGATGATCAGCACCAGACTGGGCGGAATTGTCTCCGACATTGCGGCAGCCGACGCAAGCTGCGCCACCAGCTCGCCCGGATGCTGCCCGCGCCGCTTCATCTCCGGCAGCAGCACCGGCGCAATCGCCGCCTGGTCCGCCGCTTTCGACCCTGAGATGCCGGAAACCAGGTACATCGCGCCAATCAGCGTATAGGATAGTCCGCCACGATGCTTGCCGACCAAGGCGGCCAGGCAATCGACCAGCGCCTTGGCAATGCCAGTCATCTCCAGCAACAGCCCGAGCACGACAAACATGGGCACCGCCAGCAGCTCGATCGAGGACATACCCTGATCCATCTGGCTGATGATGACCGAGAGCGGAATCGTGGACGTATAGAAAAAGAACGCCACAGTCGAAATGCCGAAGCTGAAAGCGATCGGCACGCCGCATATGATACACAGCCCGACCATGCCGACGAAAAAGATCAGCAGGTTACCAGTGCCGATATTGTCGAACATCGGTTCCAGTAGCCAAAATATAATGCCCACGGCCAGGCCAAAGCCCAGGGTCAGCGCAAGCTCTCTCCACGTTGCGCCAGCAAATAACTGCCGGATCGCGGAATAAAGCAGAAGCGCCAGACCTACGAGTTCCCCGGCGATCGGCCACGACCCCGGGATCTGCAGCGTCGGCATTGTAACGGCGGCCTGATCCTGCATGTAGCCGATACCGGGAAACAGCAGCACGCCGGTAAAGATCGCAACGATTAGGCCGGATACACGGGTAAGCGCCCGCTGTGTGCGAGGCCGCAGGCGGGACAGAAACACTGTCATCCGCATGTGTTCCGATTGGCGGAGCGCGATCACAGCGCCGAGCGTGACCAGCCAGAGAAACAGAACGCCCGCCAGTTCACCCGACCAGACCAGCGGATTATCCAGCGCATAGCGCCAGATCACGCCACAGAACAGGATAACGATCTCGGCCAGGACAAGAAGGGCGGCCACAATCTTGCAGCCGCCATCGATCACCCGGTCCAGCATATCCAGCCCGCCTGGGGCGGCCGCTTTGCTCACGCCCGACTCTGTGTCAGGCAAGCGATCCGGTGAGCTTTTCCAGGGCCGCCCAGAGTTGGGAGCCGAATTTGCCTTTCCATTCCTTATAATAGCCGGCCTGCACCAGCTTCTCCTTGAATGGCGCGATATCCGGCGTATTGAAGGTCAGACCCTGGGATTTCAGCGTCGCTTCCAGCGAGCTGTCGAGCTGCTGGTTCGCGGTCCGCTGCGCCTCGGCTTCCGTATTGAACGCATCGCTGACTGCCTTCTGATAGTTTGCCGGCAGGCTCTTCCAAAAATTCCCGTTCATGATCATCCAGTAGCCAACCCACATGTGGTTGGTCAGTGAGCAGTATTTCTGCACTTGGTAAAATTTGGTGGTTTCAATCACCCCCAGCGGATTTTCCTGCCCGTCCACCACCTTGGTCTGCAACGCCGTGTAAAGCTCCGACACATTCATTGTAACCGGCGCTGCACCGAGGTCCTTGAATATGGACAGATTCATCGGACTCGGCGGCACGCGGATCTTGAACCCGCGCAGATCGTCAGGCGCCTGGATCGGCTTCGTGCTGGTGGTGACCTGGCGGAAACCCTCGTCCCACACGCGTTCCATCGCATGCAGGCCAACTTTGTCTATATCAGGCCGCACGAGGTCGCCCACCGAACCGTCCAAAGCGTCCCAGGCGCTTTTGGCATCCTTGAAAGCGAACCCGACATTGTCGATCGCCGCCGAGGGTACCAGCGTCGCCAGAATATTGTCGCCTATGCCCATCATCTGCATTGCGCCTGTTCGCAGATTGGCCAGCATATGCGTGTCATCGCCGAGCTGATTGTTCGGAAAGACCTGCAGGGTCACATCGCCGTTCGTGGCGGCTTTGATTTTCTCCCCCGCCGCCGTCACGTGCTGGGTGGTAGGATGATCCGCCGGCAGGTCGATCCCGAATTTGATGGTATAGTGTCTGGCGGCGCGGCTCGTCGTGCCGGCCAATCCCGCGGCCCCCGCCGCAACGGCCGAGGTCAGAAACTGTTTCCGGGTCAACGCGACTGTCATGAACGTTCTCCAGGATCCTAGGGCTTCATCTCCTACGAGTGCGCAGGGCGGTCAACGCGGCCGCCTCTGACGAGCCTGTGAGGGAGCCGCGTATGTCGAGAGCGAATCAAGTTGGCCGGCGAAGCACACCCGCTCGCCATCGGATGCTGCAGCCCGTGCCCGCTACTTGGCGGCGACAGGTAGCGGCGCGGCGGTCAGCCTGCCCAGCAGCGCGCCGCGCTGTTGCTCGGCCTGCACCCGGTTCGCGTCCTTCACCGGCCCGAAGCCGCGGATCATGTCGGGCAACTGCGCGATCGCCACCGCCACGTCGAGCGTATCCGGCCGCAGCGCCGCCATCACCGCCCGAAGGTCGCCGATGTATTGCTCGATCAGCGCCCGCTCCATGCGCCGCTCCTGCTGGCGGCCGAACGGATCGAGCAGCGTGCCGCGCAGATGCTTGCCGTGCCGCAGCACACGGAACAGCGGCAGCGCGACCCAGCCGGGCAGCGCGATCTTCCGACGGCGTCCGGTTGCCGGATCGATGCCGCGGGTCAGCGGCGGGGACAAATGGAACACCGGCTTCTCGCCATAGCTTGCCGCGGCGTGCAGGCGCGCGACCTCGTATTCGTCCTTGTACGCCATCACGCGGTACAGGCTCTCGGCCGCGGCGCGGGACAGCCGCCCGGGTTCACCCATCACCTGCGTCTCGCGCGAGATCACCTGATCGACCAGCGCACGATAGCGTTTGGCCAGCCGCTTGCCCTGATACGCCACCAGTTCCTTGGCCCGCGCCTCCACCAGCGCGCCTAGCTCGGCGGGCGGCGTGTCCAGCGTGTGCACCAGGATCTCGTCTTGCAGTTCCGGCTTCACCGCGAGGATGCGGCCCCACAAAAAGGCGCGCCGGTTCAACCCGACGGCGGCGCCGTTCAGCTCGATCGCGCGCATGATGGCGGCCTCGCCCACCGGGACCAGCCCGCGCTGCCAGGCAAGGCCGAGCAGCATCGTGTTCATCGCCTGCGCGTTGCCGAACAGGTGCTCGGCCAGGCGCACCGCGTGCAGATAGACCGAAGCCGAGGGATCGGTGGCGCGCTCGATCGCACGCCGGTGCAGCACGGCGTCGATCAGCAGATTGGCGTCGTGCTTGAATGCGGCGGTCGCGGCGAGATCGAGGTTGCCGACGACCGCGGATGAAGGAGCGTTGCGTTCCAGCACGCCGGGGCCGGCGCCGACCGCGAGGTCGGCGGCGATCATCACATCGGCGGTGCCCAGCGGAATCCGCACCACGTCGAGCGATGCGTCCTCGTCCGCGATCTGCACATGCGCGACAACCGTGCCGTTCTTCTGTGCGAGCCCAGTGAAATCCAGCGTGCGGACCACCTTGCCTTCCAGATGCGCCGCCATGGCGAGGATCGCGCCCGAGGTGACGATGCCGCCGCCACCGATACCGGCGAACAGTGCGCGCCAGGGTTTTTCGGTGCATGGAATCAGCGGCTGCTTCAGGTCGGCGGACAGCTCGCCTTCGCGCGCCTGCCAGTGCGGATCGGCGTCTGGCGCGCGCGGTGGGCCGGCAACGGTGACGAAGCTCGGGCAGAAGCCCTTGAGGCAGGACAGATCGACGTTGCAGCTTGTGGGATTGATGCGCCGCTTGCGGCCGAGCGCGGTCTCCACCGGCTCGATGGCGATGCAGCTCGACTGCTTCGAGCAATCACCGCAGTTCTCGCACACCTGTTCGTTGATCACCACGCTGCGCGCCGGCTGCGGCATCTTGCCGCGCTTGCGGCGGCGGCGCTTCTCGGTGGCGCAGACCTGGTCGTAGATCAGCACGGATACACCGTCGTAGCTACGCAGCTCGCGCTGCACCGCATCGAGTTCGGCGCGGGTATGGCGCGTCGTGCCGGCGGGCAGCGCGGACGGCGGCGGCAGGCGGTCGGCCTCATCGGCCACCACGGCGATGCGCGCCACCCCTTCGGCGGCGATCTGCGCGGCGTATTGCGGCACGGTGTAGCCGCATTCGGCCGGCTGGCCGCCGGTCATCGCCACGGCGTCGTTGACCAGTAGCTTGTAGGTGATGCGCGTGCCCGCGGCGACGGCCTGGCGGATCGCCATGATGCCGGAGTGCGTATAGGTGCCGTCGCCCATGTTGGCGAACACGTGCGGGGTGTCGGTGAACGGTGCCATTCCGACGAACGGCGCACCCTCCCCGCCCATATGGGTGAAGGTCCGCGTCTGGTCACCTTCGTCGAGCGCCATGAAGTGGCAGCCGATGCCGGCGGTGCCGAAGCTGCCATCCGGCAGTTTCGTCGAGGTGCCATGCGGACAACCGGCGCAGAACGCCGGGATGCGCCGCAGCAGCCCCGCGGGACGTTGCGGCAACCGGGGTGCCGGCGGTTCCGGCACATCCAGGCCCGCGGAACGCAGGAACGTGGCCACGCCGATGGCGACGAGCTCCGGCGACAGCTCCATCAACTGCGACAACAGCGGCACGCCGGACGGATCCGTCTTGCCGCTGATCGAGGGCCGCTCGTCCGCGGCCAGGTGGTACAGCGCGTCGCGGATCTGCGATTCCACGAAGCTGCGCTTCTCCTCGACCACCAGCAAGGCGCGCTTGCCGCGGGCGAACCGGCGCAGGCTTTCGGTGTCCAGCGGCCAGCTCATCGCCACCTTGTAGAGCGCGAGCCGCGGATGACGCTCCAGCTCGAGCATGCGCAGCGCATGCATCGTATCGGCATGCGCCCGCCCGACCGTGACGATCCCGAGCGGCGCATCGTCGCTGCCGAAAATGCGGCGGTCGAGGTGGTTGGCGCGGGCCCAGGCAAGCGCGGCCGGAATGCGTTCATCGACCACCCGCCGCTCCAGTTCGACACGGTCGGCCGGGAAACGCAGGGTTGGATCGTAATTCAGCCCGTGCGGGGGCAGCGGGAAATCGGGGGTGATAATCGTCCGCGTCGAAGGGATAATGAAGCTGGCGGCCTGCTCGGCGGTTTCGGCCGTGGTCTTCAGCGCGACCCACAGCCCGCAGAAGCGCGACAGCGCGATGCCGGCAAGCCCGAGGTCGAGAATGTCCTGCACCGAAGCAGGATGAAGGACGGGGATGAACACGCCCTCGAACACGTGCTCGGTCTGGTGCGGATAGGTCGAGGAATGCGCGCCATGGTCGTCTCCCGCGACCGCCAGCACGCCGCCATGCGTAGATGTGCCGATGAAATTGCCGCAGTGCAGCGCATCACCCGAGCGATCGACCCCCGGGCCCTTGCCGTACCACATGCCGAACACGCCATCGACCCGCTTGCCGGGGAATGCATCGAGCTGCTGCGACCCATACAGCATGGTCGCAGCCAGGTCTTCGTTGACGCCAGGCTGGAAGCGAATGTTGTGCGCCGACAGCAGGTCCTGGCGGCGCCAGGCTTCGCGATCGACCCCTCCCAGGGGCGAGCCACGATAGCCGGAAATCAAGCCGGCGGTGTTGCGGCCGGCGGCGCGGTCGAGCCGCGCCTGTTCCAGCAGGACGCGGATCAGCGCCTGAATGCCGGACAGCAGCACTGGCCTGTCGAGGTCGGTGAACCGGCTTTCGAGGGTGGTGGTTGGACCGAGACCGATGTCCATCGGGGTCATCTCTCGCGGGTGAAGCCTGCCAGTAACATAAGCTTGCGACAGTGATCTTGCCATGTGAGGCGAAGGATCGCACGCGAAGTTGGTAGATTAGCGCGCTTGCTGCGCAAATCGCCGGGCGGGCGACATGTCGTTGCGGGAAGGCTCGTGCGGAAGCAATCTCCGCTGAGGGCGGCAGACGGGTCTCGGTGCGGCCGCCGAGTCACCCGCTTGCGGATTGGAGGCAGGACAATGTCCATCGTGCCGATACGCGGGCTGTTCGAGGCGCATCTGGCTGTCAGCGATCTGGAACGCTCGATCGCGTTCTACCGCGACGTGCTGGGGCTGCCGTTGGCGCACCGCGTTCCGGCCCGCCAGGCCGCGTTCTTTTGGGTGCCGACCTCAGATCGCGCCATGTTGGGCCTGTGGTCAATCGGCACTTCGCCGCTGCGGATGCGTCTGCATATCGCGTTCGATGTTGCACTGCCGGAGGTGTTCGAGTCGGTGGCCGCGCTGCGGCGAGCCGGGTTTTCGCCACGTTCCGGCGAGGGTGCTCCGATCGACGAGCCGGTGGTGTTATCCTGGATGCCCGCGGCAAGCGTGTATTTCGATGACCCGGACGGGCATTCGCTGGAGTTCATCTGCATGCTGGATGAGACGGCGCGGCCCGAACTGGGCTTCGTCTCGTGGTCGGAGTGGAGGCGCCTATGAGCGACGAGGTTCGGATCGAGCGGCGCGACGGCTGGCGCAAGGTGGCGATGAACCGGCCGGAGAAGCTGAACGCGGCGAACGAGGCGATGCTGCGGGGATTGCTGCACGCTCTGGATGATGCCGAAGCCGACCGGACCTGCCGCGCCGTGCTGCTGACGGGGGAGGGCAGGGGGTTCTGTGCCGGCCAGGAACTCGGGCCGGCCGTCATGCCGGGCCAGGCGGACCTTGGCGCTGTCGCCGCGCTGCACCATCGCTTCGTGCACCGGCTGCGCGAGCTGCCGCTGCCGGTGGTCTGCGCGGTGAACGGGGTGGCCGCCGGTGCGGGTGCCAGCTACGCGCTGGCGTGTGACATCGTGTTGGCGGGGCGCAGCGCAAAGTTCGTCCAGGCGTTTGTGAAGATCGGCCTGGTTCCCGACTCCGGGGCGAGCTTCTTCCTGCCGCGGCTGATCGGCGAGGCGCGCGCCCGCGCGCTCGCCATGCTCGGGGAAACGATCGACGCGGAGCGCGCGCAGGCGTGGGGGATGATCTGGCGGATGGTGGAGGATGCTGAACTGTCGGCGGAAGCGGAGAAGCTTACGGCACACTTGGCGACCCAACCAACCGAAGCGCTGGCGGCGATGAAGCGGATGTTCTTGGCATCGGCGACGAACACCCTGCAGGCGCAGCTCGACCTGGAACAGGACCTGCAGCAGGCGGCGGGCCGCAGCGCCGACTACGCCGAGGGGATGCGGGCGTTCCTGGAGAAGCGCGCTCCGGTGTTCGGCGGGCGTGCATGAGTGATGTGGTCCGCGCGCGTGCGGAGGCGATGTGGGCCGAGGATCGCGCCAGCGCCGGATTGGGCATGCGGCTTGAGGAGACCGCACCGGGCCGCGCGCGGCTGTCGATGACGGTGACCGAAGCGATGGCGAACGGGCATGGCATCTGCCATGGCGGCTTCATCTTCAGCCTGGCGGATTCGGCGATGGCGTTCGCGGCCAATCCACGCGGCGCGCCTGCCGTGGCGCAGCACGCCTCCATCAGCTTCATCCGTCCCGCGCATGTCGGCGAGGTGCTGGTGGCGGAGGCAACGGAGCGGATGCACGCCGGCCGCTCCGGCATTTACGATGTTCGTGTGTCCACCGCGGGCGGCGAGCTGGTGGCGGAGTTTAGGGGGCATACCCGTACGATGCGCAAGGCGGAGAATTAGATGGTTGGGTTCGACGCGATCGAAACCGCCTCGCGCGACGAGATCGCCGCGCTGCAAGTCGAACGGCTCGGCTGGACGCTGCGGCACGCCTACGCCAACGTGCCGCACTATCGCGCGGCGTTCGATCGTGCCGGCGTGCATCCGGACGATTTCCGCCGGCTGGAGGATATCGCCAGGTTTCCGTTCACCACCAAGCAGGACCTGCGGGCGAATTATCCGTTCGGCATGTTCGCGGTGCCGCGCGAGAAGCTGGTGCGCGTGCACGCCTCGTCCGGTACCACGGGAAAGCCGACCGTGGTGGGCTACACCGCGAAGGACATCGACACCTGGGCGCATGTCGTGGCGCGGTCGATCCATGCCTCGGGCGGCCGGCCGGGAATGATCGTGCATGTCGCGTATGGCTACGGGCTGTTCACCGGCGGTCTCGGTGCGCATTACGGTGCCGAGAAGCTGGGCTGCACCGTGGTGCCGGTGTCGGGCGGGATGACCGAGCGGCAGGTGCAGTTGATCGCCGACTTCCGCCCCGACGTGATCATGGTGACGCCGAGTTACATGCTGGCGATCCTCGACGAGTTCCGCCGCCAGGGGGTCGATCCACGCGACAGTTCGCTGAAGATCGGCATCTTCGGCGCCGAGCCCTGGACCAACGCGATGCGCCGCGAAATCGAGGACGGGTTCGCGATGGACGCGGTGGACATCTACGGCCTGTCCGAGGTGATGGGGCCGGGTGTGGCGAACGAGTGCGTCGAGACCAAGGACGGGCTGCACATCTGGGAGGATCATTTCTACCCCGAGGCGATCGATCCGGACACCGGCGCCGTATTGCCGGAAGGGGAACGCGGCGAGTTGGTGTTCACCTCGCTGACCAAGGAAGGCATGCCGGTCGTGCGCTATCGGACGCGCGACCTGACGCGGCTGCTGCCCGGCACGGCGCGGACGATGCGGCGGATGGAGAAGGTGACCGGGCGTTCGGACGACATGGTGATCGTGCGCGGCGTCAACATGTTCCCGACGCAAATCGAGGAGCAGTTGCTGAGGAGCGAGGCGCTGAGCGGGCACTACCAGATCGTGCTGACGCGCGAAGGCCGCATGGACGAGGTCGCGGTGCATGTGGAGGCGCGGCCGGAGTTCTTCGACCCGGTGCTGCTGGCGGCGGAAGCCAAGGTGGTGGTGGCGCGGATCAAGGACACGATCGGGCTGACCACGCGCGTTGTCGTGGAGCCGCCGGGCGCGGTGGAACGCTCGGTGGGGAAGGCGCGGCGGGTCGTGGATCAGCGGCCGCGCGAGTAGGTCAGGTTCACACGGAAGACAGCGGCGGCGCGATATCCTCCAGCGCGCGGCGCTCGGCGGGCACAGCCAGCCAGGCGGCGATGATCGCGGCACCCACCATCAGGCCGCCGCCCAGCAGGTAGCCCCACAGGATTGACACGCGCTCTCCGGTGTCGATCAGCGCACCGAACAGCGCCGGGCCGACCACGCCGCCGACCCCAGTGCCGAACGCGTAGAACAGCGCGATGGCGATGGCGCGCATCTCCAAGGGGAAGCTTTCGCCGACCGTCAGATACGCCGAACTCGCCGCGGCGGAGGCGACGAAGAAGATCGCCGTCCAGGCCAGTGTCTGTTGCGTGGCGTCGAGGTAGCCTGCCGCGAACAGCCAGCCAGTGATCGCCATCAGTATGCCGGAGATCGCGTAGGTCGCGGTGATCATGCGACGCCGTCCCAGCGTGTCGAACAGCCGTCCGAGGATCAGCGGCCCAAGGAAATTGCCGATGGCAAACGGCAGCATGAACCAGCCGATGTCGCCCGATGGAATGTGGTAGAACTGCTGCAGGATCAGTGCGTAGGTGAAGAACACGGCGTTGTAGCAGAACGCCTGCGCCGCCATGAGCGCGATGCCGAGTATGGCGCGCCGGCGATAGCCGGTGAACAGCGCGGAGGTTGCGGGCGCGAACCACGATTTCACATCGGTCCGCAATCGCAGCTTCTGGTGCGGTATTGGCGGGAGCCTTGCGCCGGCGGCCTGCTCGACCCGTTGCTCGATTTGCGCCACCACGCGCTCGGCTTCCTCAGGATAGCCGTGCGTCATCAGCCAGCGGGGACTCTCCGGCAGGAAGCGCCGCAGCACCAGCACGATCAGTCCGAGAACACCGCCGAAGATGAAGGCGAAGCGCCAGCCATAGTCGCCGGGGATGACGGCGGGGTTCAGCACCAGCAAGGCGGCGAGCGCACCCGCCGCCGCGCCGAGCCAGAAACTCCCGTTGACGACGAGATCGGTGAAGCCGCGCCGGCGCGCCGGGATCAGCTCCTGGATCGTCGCGTTCACCGCCGCGTATTCGCCGCCGATGCCGGCGCCGGTCAGCAGCCGGAACAGCGCGAACGACCAGAAATTCCAGGCCAGGCCGCAGGCGACCGTGGCGAGGACGTAGACCAGCACGGTGATGGTGAAGAGCTTCTTGCGTCCGAGCCGGTCGGTGAGCCAGCCGAAGAACAACGCGCCGGACACCGCGCCGATCAGATAGGCGCTGGCGGCGAGTCCGACCTGCTCGGCGGAGAGGTGCAGCACCGGGCTCTCGGTCAGCGCGCCGGAGATCGAGCCGACGATGGTGACCTCCAGCCCGTCGAGCACCCAGGCGATGCCCAGGGCGATGATCACCAGCCAGTGAAACCGTGTCCACGGCAGGCGATCCAGCCGGGCAGGCACATCGGTCTCGAAGACGGCGGTGGCAGTGGTGGCTTCCGGCATATCGCTCGATCCGTTTCCTTGGCCCTTTCCTTGGCATAGTGTGGCGAAGAACGCCGGGGAGATCGACCATGGACGAGTTTGCAGCCGAGGTTGAGGCAACAATCGCGCGATGGCACGGGATCGCGGCGCCGAACGATCCGGCGCGACGCATGGCGGCTGATCTGGCTGCGACGATCCGCGCCTTCGAGGCGCTGCGCGGCACCCTGGTGTTCGAGGACGAGCCGTCCAGCTTCGAAGCCGCGCTGCACGAGGCGAAGGAGTGATGGCGATGAGCGATCTCGCGGACCTCTCGCTGGTCGAGGCGGCGGATGCAGTGCGGAACGGCGATGCGACGTCGATGGAGCTGCTGGACGCCTGCTGGCGGACCATGGAAGCGGTCAATCCCCGGTTGAACGCAACGATCTGGCTGGACCGTGAAGGCGCCGAACAGGCCGCGCGCGCCGCCGATCGTGCGATACGCGAGAAGGCGTGGCTCGGCCCGCTGCATGGCGTGCCGATGATGCACAAGGACATGTATTACCAAGCGGGCAGACTCAGCACCTGTGGCTCGGCGCTGCGCCAGGACTGGCGCCCGGCGGTGACCGCGACGGTGATCGAGCGGCTGAGCGCCGCGGGTGCCTATACATTCGGCGGACTGAACATGGCGGAGTTCGCGCAGAACCCGACCGGGCACAACCGCACCTTCGGTGACTGCCACAACCCGTGGAACCTGCCGTACATCACTGGCGGTTCATCGTCGGGGTCCGGCGTTTCCGTGGCGGCGCGGTTCAACTACATGGCGCTCGGATCGGACACCGGCGGATCGATCCGTCTGCCGGCGGCGGCGTGCGGTGTGGCAGGCATCAAGCCGACGCAGACACGCGTGTCACGCTACGGCGTCATGCCGCTGTCGTTCAGCGCAGACAATGTCGGCCCGCTGGCGCGGACGGCGCGGGACTGCGCCCGGGTGCTGACGCTCATCGCCGGCCACGATCCGCGCGATCCGACCAGTTCGCACGAGCCGGTGCCGGATTACGAAGCGGCGCTCGACGGCGATATCCGTGGGCTGCGCATCGGGCTGCCGTCCGACTGGTTCCTAGCGGATGTCGATCCGCCTGTGCTTGAAGCTGTCGAGCGCGCGGTGGCGGTGCTGGTCGCCCGCGGCGCCACGGTGCAGCCGATCGCGTTGCCGCTGATGGATGCGGTAACGGCTTACGGCGGCATCGTTTCCCGTGTCGAGGCGGCGACGATCCATGCGCAATGGATGCGCGAGCGGGCAGGGGAATACGGCATCCATATCAGCGGCCGGATGTATGGCGGGTACGCGATCCCGGCGACCTACTATGTCGAGGCGCTGAGCCGGCGCGGCCCGATCCTGAAGACCTTCTGCCGCGAAGTATTCGCCAAGGTCGATGTGCTGATCTCGCCGACCATTCGCACCTGTATTCCCACCCTGGAGGAGACCGATATCGACCATGGGCCGCCCGGCACCGAGGTGAAGTTCATGGCCGTCTCGTCGAACACCCGGCCGTACAATTACCTCGGCCTTCCCGCGATCAGCGTGAACTGCGGCTTCGATCCGAACGGCGGTCCGATCGGCCTGCAGATCGCGGCGCGGCCGTTCGCCGAGGCACGGCTGCTGAAGGTGGCCGAGGCGTATCAGCGCGACACCGACTTCCACACCCGCCGGCCGCCGGTGCTGGATGCGGTCGATGCTGGCGGCGTGATCGTGGCATGATGGCCGGATCAAGTCCGGCCCGATCCCCGGCACAAGGCCGGGGACATGTGGCGGGCAAAGGCCGGGCTGGCGCCCGGAACCATACATGAAGCCGAAGGTCGGGTTCATCGGCACTGGCGGGACGATCGCCTCGGTGGGCACCGGGCCGCTCGATCTGCAGAACTACGGCGCGACCGGCGAGGTGATGCACGCCGACGAGATCATCGCCCGGTTTCCCGAAACCGCGCTGGTCGCCGAGGTGATTCCCGTGGGGTACCGCAATATCCCCAGCACGGCGATCGACTTCGCCGACTGGAAGGCGCTGGCACTGCTTTGCGACAAATTGGTCGCCGACCATCCGGATCTCGCGGGCATCGTGATCGGCCACGGCACGGCGACGCTGGAGGAGACGGCATATCTCCTCAATCTGACGCTGAGGATCGATCTGCCGGTCGTGCTGGTCGGCGCGCAGCGGCCGTCGAGCGCGCTTTCGACCGATGCGGGCCTGAACCTGGTCAACGCGCTTCGCGTCGCGGCGAGCCCCGAGGCGCGCGGCATGGGCGTGCTGGTGGTGCTGAATGACGAGATCCAGGCGGCGCGCGACGTGACCAAGACATCGACGACGCGGTTGCAGACCTTCAGCTCGCGCGACTTCGGCGTACTCGGCCATGCCGATGGTGACGCGGTCGCGTTCTATCGCCGGCCCCTCCGGCGCTGCTATCCAGACACGGAGTTCGATATCCGGGCGCTGGATGCATTGCCGCGCGTCGATATCGCCTATGCCTATGCGGGCGGCGACGGCACCGCGGTGCGCGCCTTCACCGCCGCCGGTGCCAGGGGCATCGTTTCGGCCGGGTTCGCGCCCGGCTTCGCACCGCCGGGCGAGTTCGAGGCACTGAAGCAGGCCGTGGAACAAGGCATTGTGGTGGTGCAGTGCACTCGGGCGGGAAGCGGGCGCACATTCCGTGGCACACGGCTGGCCAATGCCGGGTTCCTGATCGCCGATAACCTGATCCCGCAGAAGGCGCGCATCCTGCTGTCGCTTGCCTTGACGGTAACGTCGGATCAGGAGCAGATCGCTCGGATGTTCCGCACCTACTAATGCTTTGTCGCGTGATTCAGACCTCCGGCCGGGTCCCCGATCCACGTGTCGATTGGGAGCCCGATTCCGCCTTCGGTCATCACGCTCTTGAGGAGACCAGCGATGATCCATCACGTGTCGATTTCGGCGCACGATCCGAAGCACGTCGCCGAGGTGCTGGCGGAGCTGATGAACGGACGCTGCTTCCCATTCCCGGGCGGCGTCGCCGACTCGTTCATGGCGGTGAGCTTCGACGAGCATGGCTCGATGATCGAGGTATATCCGGAGAACATCGCGCTTGTTCCCGGCCGCGATGACCGGCAGGTGGGCACGTTCAAGGATGCGAAGGCGGGCTATGGCCCATTCCATATGCTGCTCTCGGTGCCGGTGGACCGCGCAACGGTGGAACGTATCGGCGAGCGCGAAGGCTGGCGGACGCGCTATTTCGGCCGCGGCGCGCCGGGCGAGAGGCCAGTGTTCCACGTCATCGAGTTCTGGGTCGAGAACCGGCTGATGATCGAGGTGGCGACGCCGGACATGGTGGAGGAATACACGCGGGTGATCCGGCGCGACTCGCTGGAGGCGACGTTCGGCCGGCACGTGGCGGCGTAGCGCCTTACGGCCAGTCGCCCCGTTCGGCAATCGCCGCGAGCCAGGCGCGCACGCCGGCGGCGTCGCCGAATGCCTCCTGCACGCGCAAGCCCGCACCGCCCATGCCGGCCGCGGCGGCGATGCCGTCCTCGTCCGTCACGTCGTCGCCGATGAACACCGGCAGGCGGCCGAGGAACGGCGGCGCCCCCATCAGCCGGGTGACCGCCTTGCCCTTGTCGATGCCGCGCGGCCGCACTTCCCACAGCATGTGCGCCGGCAGCAACTCGAACTCACTGGAGCCCGCCAGCATCCGTTCCAGCGCGTCACGCAGCATCCGCGCGAGCGCAGGGGCTGCGCGGTAGTGCAACGCGAAGCCACGCGCCTTGGGCTCGAACAGAACGCCTGGATGCGCCGCCGCCAGCCTCTCGGCTGCCGCGATCCATTCCGGTGCGGGCGATGGCAGCGGCGGGCGCAGCACGGCAGCGCCTGGCTTGTGCCGTATCGCGCCGCCGTGTTCTCCCGCGACCGCGTAGGCGACCTCGCCAAGCAGCGAGTCCACGGTTTCCACCGGCCGGCCGGTGATCACGGCCAGCGCGTCCTCCAGCAACTTTCGAATGCGCCGCAGCGCGTCGGTGAGGCCAGCGGGCACCACCACGGCTTCCGGCCGCGGCGCGATGTCCAGCAGGGTGCCATCGAGGTCGAGCAGCAATGCCACCCTCCTGAACGGTGGCAGGTGCGGGATCATCCGCTCAGGACCGGCAGGCAACGACGCGGACGTCGTAGATCGGGCTTTGCAGCATCGATGCCGATGGTTCGTTCGC
>DATBKQ010000086.1:0-3727 GCA_036555825.1 Acetobacteraceae bacterium
GGCCTGTGAGCGACAACCCGTTCTCGGAGCCAGAGGACGATCGTACGGTGATCCGCCCGACGCCGGCCGGGCGTCCGGCAGCAGCGCCCCCGTCGCGACCCCAGCAAGCGTTGAAGGCGGCGCGGCTGCCCACATTCGATCCGGCGGCGCCGGCCATCAGCGTATCGCCGCTCGCTGCCATGGCGTCACCGCTGCTGCAGTTGCTGCCCAGTCTGCGGGGGATGCGGCGTGCGCCGGCCCTGCAGGTCCTGCGCACCCGGGTGCAGCAGGATCTGCGGACGTTCGAGCGTGCCGCGCGCGAGGCCGGCATCGCGATGGAGCTGCTGCGGCCGGCGCATTATGCACTCTGCGCCAGCCTGGACGACGTGGTGCTGAACACGCCATGGGGTGCCGGCAGCGCCTGGGCCCGCCAGACGCTGGTCGCCATGCTCCACCCTTCCGCTCGCGGCACCGACCAGTTCTTCGACGAGCTTCGCCGGATGCTGAAAGCACCCGAGCGGTTCCTGCCGGTACTCGAACTGATGTTCCTCTGCCTCGCCCTGGGGTTCACCGGACGCTATCGCCAAGGACACGGGGCCGCCGAGTTGGACCAGCTCCGCGCCCGGGTGCACGCGGCGATCGCCGAGCGGCGCCCGCCGGCGGGCCAGGAGTTGTCCCGTCATTGGCGAGGCATGGCAGCGCCGTACCAGCCTGGCCGGCGTGAACTGCCGGTATGGGTGGCGTTCGCCAGTGCCCTCGCGGTCTGCGCCGGGTTGCTGCTCTGGACCTCGACCAGCCTGAACGCCGCGTCCGACACCCTCCAGGCAAGGGCGCTGGCGGCGTCGCCGATGCGAATGCCGGCGATCAGCCGCACCGCGGTCGCGCAGCCCTTGCCGCCGGCGCCGGCGCCGCGGGAGCCGACCGCGCTCGATCGGCTGCGCGGCGTGCTGCGGTCCGACATCGACCAGCAGGCCATCAGCGTGCTCGGAACGCCGACGGCGGTGATCATCCGCATCCCGGATCGCTCGGTATTCGCCCCGGGCGCCGCCGCGGTGCAGCCCTCGTCGGTGGCCTTGCTCGAGCGTGTCGCCGCGGCCCTTCGCGCCGAGCCTGGGGCGGTGCGCGTGATCGACTACACCGACGACCAGCCGGTGCACACGGTGCAGTTCCCCTCCAGTTTCCAGCTTTCGGATGCACGCGCCAGGGCGGTGCGGGCGGTCGTCGCGCGCAGTCTGGGAGGGCAGCGCTGGGTAGCGGCGGAGGGCCGCGGCGCCGCCGACCCGGTCGCACCCAACAGCACGGCGGAAGGCCGCGAGCGGAACCGGCGCATCGAGATCGTGCTGCAGCGCCAGGAATGACCATCCTTAGCTCGCGCTGGATCGTCAGCCTGCTTGGCACCGCGTTGCTCGCGGCAGTGGTCTGGTTGTTCGCGCCGCTGCTGTCCGGCCTGGAGGCACCGCTGCTCCGCCTCGGCATCGTCGTCGAGCTGCTGCTCGTCTGGGGTGGCGGCAATGCGCTGCTCGATCTCCGCCAGCGCCGGCGCGATGCGGCACTCACTCGCGGCATTGCCGCCCGATCGGCGGAGGAAACCGAGGAGGCGAGGGCCGTGCGCGAGCGCCTCGCCACCGCGCTGGAGATGCTGAGGAATTCGCTGCGCGGCCGCGGCTATCTGTACCAGCAGCCTTGGTACGCCATCATCGGCCCGCCGGGCGCCGGCAAGACCACCGCGCTGCTGAACGCCGGGCTGCGTTTTCCGCTGGCAGACAAGCTGGGACAAGACGCCGTCGCGGGGGTCGGCGGCACACGGCTGTGCGACTGGTGGTTCACTGAGGACGCGGTGCTGATCGACACGGCTGGCCGCTACACCACGCAGGATTCCAACGTCCGCGTCGATCGCGCCGGCTGGGACGCGTTCCTGGACCTGCTGAAGACGACCCGGCCGCGCCAGCCGCTGAACGGGCTGCTGGTGGCGTTCCCGTTGAGCGAACTCGCCATGGCGCGACCGGCCGAACGCGCGGCGCACGCGGCGACGATCCGTAGCCGGATCGACGAGCTGCAGACGCGGTTCGGCCTGCGCATGCCGGTCTATCTCCTGTTCACCAAGGCCGACCTGATCGCCGGCTTCACTGAGTTCTTCGACGATCTGGACCGCGACGGGCGCGCCCAGGTGTGGGGCACGACATTCGGTCTGGCAGAGGACGGGCAAGGTCCGGTGGCGGCGTTCCCCGGCGAGATGCACGCGCTGTTGGAGGAATTGAACGCGCGTCTGTTCGATCGCATGCAGGCGGAACGGAACGCCGAGCGGCGGGCCCGCGTCGCGCTGTTCCCCGGGCAGCTCGCCAGCCTGGAACCGGTGCTGACGGAGTTCCTCCAGGCGGCGTTCGGGGCCACAAGCGGCGGTGCGGCGCCGCTGTTGCGCGGCGTCTATTTCACCTCCGGCATCCAGGAAGGCACGCCATTTGACCGGCTCACCGGCACGCTCGCGCGAGCACTCGGCGTGGAGCAGAGCTCGACCGCGAGCCTTCAGCCGGTGCAGGGGCGGAGCTATTTCCTCGAGCGGCTGATGAAGCAGGTGATCTTCGGCGAGGCGCAGCTTGTGTCGCGGAACCCCGCGGCGATGCGGCGCCGGCTGATGCTGCGCGCCGCCGGCTTTGCCGTGGCCGGTCTGCTGGTCGTGGGGGCCACGGCCGTGCTTTGGCAGGTTCGCCATGCCGGGCAGCGCGAGATCGATGCGGCGACCGCGGCACTGGCCGGCTATGAGCGGACGGCGGGTGGCCTGCCGCTCGATCCGGTGGCGGACGATGATCTGGCGCGTCTCGCTCCGTTGCTGGACCAGGCCCGCACGCTGCCGGGCGGCGGAGCGGAGCCCGCATGGTGGCCTGCCATTCTGTCGCAGCGAGAGAAGCTCACCGCCGCGGCGCGCGCGGTGTATCGCCACGCACTGGAATGGGCGCTGCTGCCGCGGCTGATGTACCGGCTGGAAGCGCAGTTGCGTGGCAACTTGAACAACCCTGACTTCCTCTACGAGGCGACGCGGGTTTATTTGATGCTCGGCAATGCCGGCCCGCTCGATGCGCCGCTGGTGCGCGAATGGATGAAGCTCGATTGGCAGACAGCCTATCCAGGCGTCGGCTTCGCACCGATGCGCGCCGCGCTGCTACAACATCTGGATATCCTACTGGGCGAGCCCTTGTCGCAGGTGCAGCTCGACGGCGCCCTGGTCGCCGCGGCGCGTGCCAGGTTCGCATCGGTGCCGCTGGCGCAGCGGGTTTATTCGCGCATCCGCCTGTCCGCCGCGGCGCAGCGCCTGGCACCGTGGCAACCGAGCGATGCACTCGGCCCGGCGGGCGTGCCGTTGTTCGTGCGCGCGTCCGGCAAGCCGCTGACCGATGGCATTCCCGGTTTCTTCACCATCGATGGCTTCCACAAGGTTCTGCTGCCGTCGCTCGACAGCGCGGTGCGAAGCGTGGTGTCGGAAAGCTGGGTGCTGGGCAACCGCGTGGCGTTCGATCCGGACGGACCGCAGATGCAGGTGCTCGAGCGCGATGTCATCGCGCTTTACGAGGCGGATTACGCGCCCGCCTGGGACGTGATGCTGGCAGACCTGAACGTGGTGCAGCTACGCAGCCTGTCGCAGGCAGCGCAGGATCTGTACATCCTGGCTGCCCCCGATTCGCCGATGCGCAATCTGCTGGTGTCCGTCAGCCGGCAGTTGACCTTGTCGGTGCCGGCGGAAGGGACTCAGCCC
>DATBKQ010000087.1:0-1602 GCA_036555825.1 Acetobacteraceae bacterium
GAGCAGGTTGAAGGCGATCACCATGATGGAGGTGACGATGAACACGCCCAGCAGCACAGTGTAGTCGCGGCCGATTACCGCATCGAAGGCGAGGCGGCCGATGCCTGGCCAGGCGAACACCGTCTCGATCAGCACCGAACCGCCGACCAGATAGCCGGCCTGCAAGCCGGCATAAGACACCACCGGAAGCAGCGCGTTGCGCAGGATGTGGCGGCGCACGACGCGCCGCTCGGTCAGGCCCTTGGCGCGCGCGGTGCGGACGTAGTCGAGGTCCGCCACCTCCAGCATCGCCGCGCGGGTGAGGCGCGCGTAGATCGCGACGAAGAACAGGCCCAGCGTACCGGCCGGCAGGATGAGATGGCGCAGCACGTCGCCGACTGCCGCGAGGCCGGTCAGGTTCGCGCCGATCGTGGTCATGCCGAACAGCGGCAGCCAGTCCAGCTCGACAGAGAACAGCAGCACCGCCATCAGGCCGAGCCAGAAGCTGGGCGTGGCGAACACCAGCAGCGCAATGGCGGTGATGGCGGTGTCGGCCAGCGTTCCGGCGCGAACCGCCGCGAGCATGCCGAAACCGACGCCGAGGGCGAGCGCGAGCGCCATGGCGCTGCCGGTCAGCAGCAGGGTGGCGGGCAGGCGCTGGGCGATCAGCGTGGCGACCGGCAGGCGCTGACGGTAGGAGTAGCCCAGGTCGCCGACTGCCACGTGGCCGACGTAGCGCGCGAGTTGTACCCAGAGCGGGCGGTCGAGGCCGAACTCGTGACGCAGGTCGTCGAGGTATTTCTGGTCCGCCGCACCGGCTTCGCCGGCGATCACCAGCGCGGGGTCGCCCGGCGCGGCGCGGATCAGCAGGAAGTTCAGCACGATGATCGCGAAGATGACGAGGATGGCCTTGCCCAGCCGCCGCAGGACGAAGGCCGCGCGGGCGATCACGCCTTGTAGGCCTGGTCGAAGTCGCCCAGCGCGCCGTGGGCGTCGATGATCACATCGTGGAACGATTTGTTGACGAAGGTGGGGAACTGCAACTCCGTCAGGTACAGCACAGGCACGTCATCGCTTATGATGTGCTGGACCTGGCTGTAGAGCTTCTGCGCCTCCTGCTCGGATGGGGTGACGGCGGCACGCGCGAACAGGTCATCGACCTCGGGGTTGGAGTAGCCCTCGACGTTGGTGGAGATCACACCCTTGCGGATGTTGGAACTGATATAGGTGCGCGCGACGCCGAGTGCCGGGTCCATGAACTGACTGAGAAAGTTGAAGCAGAGCTCGAACTCCCAGTTGGCGTCGCGCTGCAGGAAGCCGGCGGCATCGGTGGTCTCGATGGTTGCATCGATGCCGACCTTGCCGAACTGCTGCTTGACCAGTTCCGCCTGGCGCGTCCAGACCTCGCCGTAGGGCAGGGCGATGATGCTGACGTGCTGGCGGACGCCGCGGGCATCCGGCTTCAGTCCCATCTCGTCCATCAGCGCGATGGCTCGCTTGGGGTCGTAGGGGTATTTCACCAGCGCCCCGTCGTCGTAGTAGCGCGTGGAGGTGGCGATCGGTCCGTTCGCCACCTTGCCCAGGCCGAAATACAGGTTGTTGACGATGAACTGGCGGTCGAGG
>DATBKQ010000088.1:0-2286 GCA_036555825.1 Acetobacteraceae bacterium
GAGCTGCTCTTGGTGTGGCGCATCCAGGTGCGGAAGGTGCGCTTCCGCCACTTGCCGAGCACGCCCAGCAGGCGCACGTCCTCGCGCGGTTCGGCGCCGAACGACTTCACCACCGGATTGCAGCTGACCGCGTCGGCGAGCGCGCCGCCGGTCTTGGTGTCCCACTGGTTGGAGAGGCGCGCCGCCGGACCGATATAGCCGATCGAGAGGAACGCGGTCATGCCGATGAAGGCAAGCGCACCCACCGTCACCACCAAGCCCATCAGCGGCCAGTAGTAGCCGAGCAGGGCGGTCGATCCCACCAGCACCACGAAGGATGGCAGCAGCGCCAGCAACAGAGTGTCGTTGAGCAGGTCGATCGCCCACATGCCGCGCGTCACCTTGCGCACGATCGAGCCGGCGAAGGTGTTGGCGTGCCACTCGGCGGCGAAGCGCTGCACCTTCCAGAAGGCCTCGCGCGCCACGTCGACCATCTGCTTCAGAGTCAGATGGACCACGCCGACGAAGGCAAGGTGCCGCATCACCAGCATCAGGGCGCCGAGCCCGACCATCGAGGCCAACGCCACGATGGCCTCGCGCAGCGCATCGGCGCGCGCCGCGGGATCGCTGGTCTGCGTGACCGGCGACAGCGCGTCGATTAGCCGGCCGACATAGACCGGCAGCAGCACGTCGGCCAGCGTCATCAGCATGACGCCGACAGCGATGAACACCACCACGCGGGCCTGCCGGCGCCAGTGGCGGAAGCTGAAGGCGAGCACGTCGCGGAACGGAGCCGCGCGGTCGCGCAAACGGTCTAGGACGCTCATCGAATCTTCCGGCGCCACGCTCGGCGGCAGCCGCTCCAAATCGAAAACACAGGAACCAACGACAGCGCGAAACACGCCAGAGAAGGCGGTGGGTCGCGGCTGCCGGTATCGCTTAGGGGTTTGTGAGAGCAGGCGGTGCTGAACCGGCCTGCGCGTCGCGTGTCCTAATGCTCGGACGAGCCGGGACTGTACGGCACAAACATACCAATCATGCAGGCCTCCCGGCGATTCGACGTTGAAAGAGGACGGGAACATAACCCCATTGCGTACCGATGGCAAGTCAGAGGTCAGAAGTCAGGTATCAGAGCGCCAGAATGCGGGCAAAAAAATCCCCTCTCCCGTTGACGGATGCCGAGAGCTCGCTCGGGGGGATGTCGAGTGCCGACATCCATCGCGTGGAGAGGGGCAAGGTGGGAGCTTGTTGAAATCCGCTAGAACACCTCGGCGCTGGCTCGAACCGGGTGCCCGAAGCGGAGGACAATCTCCGGGGGAGCCTCAATCATCCGGTGATCGCTGCTCCGCTTCGGGCGAGGATTGCGGACCAATCGCAATGCGGGTCCACACTCCTCAAGGGTGCGTTCGCGTCTCATTGCGCCGCGATGAACGCCACGCTGGCGCGTGCGACGCCCGGCGGCATCGGGTTCACCTCGGTCTGGAAGCTTGCGCGCTCGCCGGGCCCGAGCTGCGGAACCGGCGGCTGGAACGCCCAGCGCCGCACTTCCTGGCCGGCCTCGTTCTCGAGGCTCGCCTGCATGTTCGGGATGGCCTGTACCTGCCCGCTGGTGTTGATCAGCACGCCCTGAATCAGCAGCCCGCCGTTCTGCCGCACCGGGTCGGTCAAGACGATCTGCAGCCCGTTGGTCTGCGTGGCAGCGGGCGCTGCGGCGGTAGGAGCCGGTGCCGGAATGGGCGCCGGTGTTGGTGCGGGCGCCGGCGCAGGTTCAGGGGCCGATAGGCTGCCAAGGCTGCCATTCGACGTGTTCGCGCTCACGCCGGGATTGTAGGGATAACCGGCGCCCGGCGTTGATCGCGCCCCAATCTGCCCACCAGCGGAATCGCTGCACGGACGATAACGGTCTGCTTCGTAGCGATCGACGCAATTCGCCGCAGCATATTGCCGTTGATCGACGCTGCTCCACGCCACGCCGATGCGCGCTTGGCGCGCGCCTGGAGTGACGCGCACCATATAAAGACCTGGTTCGAGTGGCGCCGTCGGAACGATATGCACGATGCTGGTGTCGCCTTCGAGGGACTCATAGCGGAAGGGTACGCTGAACTCCTCGATTGGCGCCACCGCCCATTGGCTGCCCTCGATCGGCATCGCCTGGTCTTGCGCATTGATCTCGCTGCGCACCCACGGGACGCGCCATAATTCTATGGACGTGCCGCCGGATCGGCCGGCGAGTGCGGGATCGTTGATCACGAACTGCACGTTCGACGGCATGTCTTGCCGGTCAGGCCAAGTCTCTTGCTCCCAGTC
>DATBKQ010000089.1:0-3947 GCA_036555825.1 Acetobacteraceae bacterium
CAGCCGCGACGCCTCCATCGAGCGGCGCAGCAGATCGGTCCGCTGCTCCGGCGTCTCCGCGGTTCCCTCCGCCGCGACCTTCGCCTGTACCCGCACGTCGCCGCCGGAACAGAACGCCCCGCCGGCGCCGGTCAGCACAACCGAACCCACCGCATCGTCCGTTGCGCACGCGAAGAGCCGCGCCAGCAGCGCCTGCATCATGTCCCTGGTCAGCGCGTTCAGCCGCTCCGGCCGGTTCAGTGTCAGCACCGCGACGCGGTTCTCCAGCCGGTACAGCAGCTCCTCGCTCATCCCTCGCCCCTTCGCGCTACCGATGGCACCGTGTCATGCTGCGTGGGGCTGGGCAAACACCGGGGGAGAATGAGCGATGGCAAGGTTGGAAGGTCGCAGGGTTCTGGTCACCGGAGGCGCTTCCGGCATCGGCTACGCCACCTGCGAGCTGTTCGCCCGCGAGGGCGCCGCGGTCATCGTGCTCGACCGCGATGCTTCGCGCGTGGCGGGGGTGCACGCCATTGCCGGAGATGTGTCGGATGCCGCCAGCGTGGCGCGCGCCGTGCGCGAGGCGGCGCAGGCGTTGGGCGGGCTCGACGGCCTGGTGAACGCCGCCGGGGTGTTCGTCAACAAGGGGCTGATGGAGACCACGGCCGAGGACTGGGACACCACGATCGCGGTCAACCTCACCGGGACGTTCCTGTGCGTGAAGGCCGCGGTGCCGTTGCTGCGCGAGGCCGGCCGCGCCACGATCGTCAACATCGCCTCGGGCGTCGGGCTGCTGCCGACCGGCGGAGGCAGCACCGCCTATGTCGCCTCCAAGGGCGGCGTCATCGCCATGACACGCGCGATGGCGGCGGAACTGGCGCCGGCGATCCGGGTGAACTCGATCTGCCCCGGCGCGGTGGAAACGCCGATGACCGACGGCACGCTGCGCGATGCGGCCGGCGCAGTGATCCCGGCGATCAGCGAACGCTACGCGCTCCGACGCCCGGCCGCACCCGAGGAAATCGCCGCCGCCATCCTGTTCCTGACCGCGCACGAGAGTTCGTTCGTCACCGGCGTCAGCCTCGCGGCGGACGGCGGCCGGACGTTCCATTGACCCCTTCAACCGGTCGCGAACAAATCACCGTCCTGCCCGATTCCGGCCACGAGTGCTCGCCAACCTAAAGGTCGAGCGCGTGATTCAGACCTCCCGGCGATTCCGCCTCCGGTCATCACGCGCTACCGGTCGCGAGTTCAGAACAGAGGATCGTTCGATGCGCATGTGGTCTACCCTTGTGGTCGCGGCACCGGTGGCGGCGGGACTGCTGGCCGCGCCTGCGGCGCATGCCGACTGGCACGGACACAACCAGTGGCACGGCGGTGGCTGGCAACCAGGCTGGCACGGGGGCTGGCACCACGAGAACCATGACAACGGCGCCGGCGTGGCCGCCGCCGTGCTCGGGCTGGGCGCCGCGGCCATTCTGGGCGGCGTGCTCGCCTCGCAGCAGCCGCGTTACTACGCGCCGCCGCCGCCGGTGGTCTATGCGCCGCCGCCTCCCGGCTACTATGCGCCGCCCGGCTACTATTCCCAGTACTGACGCAGGACCGCGGGGCCGATCGCCATTGCGATGTCGGATGGCGTCGCGCCCCGCGCGGCACAGACCTCGGCCAGGCTGATCTGCGCCGCACCCTGCCGCCCGATCAGCACCACTTCGTCACCCTCCTCCGCATCGTCGATCGCGGAGAGATCGATGCGCATGTATTCCAACGACGGTCCGCCGAGTAGCGCTGCGCGCCGGCCGCGCACCAGCACCTCCCCGGTGTGACAGCGGCCGCCGCCATCGACCTTGCCGAACGGGATGACGCCGACGCGCCGCACCTTGGCAAGATCGAACGGTGCGTACTCCGGCGCGAAGTCGCGGGTGACCCGCCGCACCTGGGTCAGCACGCTGCGCAATGCGCGGATGATCGGCCGTTCGCTGGCATCGGCGAACAGGAACTGCCCCGGATCGACGGCATCGAGTTCCATCCCCGCCATCCGGCCCAGTGTCCGCGACGAGGCGAACAGCCGTGTAGGCATCGACAGCTCCGCTTCTCGCAGCCGCTCAACCGCCGCCAGGAAACGCTGGAACTGCGCTTTCACCACGGCATCGGGCGCATCGTCTCGGAACATCGGATGCGCGTTGACGATCTCCAGCGAGAGTATCCGGTGCTTCGCGATACGCTGTGCCATCGCCACCAGTTCGTCCGGCAGGGCGCCGATCCGCTCCGCGCCGATCTCCAGCTTGATTGCCAGTTCCACCGGCGAGCGCGCCCGCTGGGCGACGAAGTCGATCTGCGCCTCGTTCAACACCGTCAGGATCAGACGGCTCTGTTCCGCCGCGACGACCGCCCCGGCATCGATCGGCGAGCCGGCATACAGCAGGATCGGCGCGTGGATCCGGGTCTCACGCAACGCGATCGCCTCCGCGCGGTCGATCAGCGACAGCGCATCCGCTCCGCCGGCCAACGCCGCCCGCGCCATCGGCAATGTGCCGAAGCCATAGCCGTCGGCCTTCAGCGCGGCGAAGATCTTCACCCGCCGCCCGACGCGCCGCCGCAGCGAGGCGACGCGCCTGGCCACGGATTCGGTGTCGATCTCCAGCCGGTTCGGTCTGCGGTGTTGCGGATTCTGCATCGGCGGCCTCGAGTGCCGGGGAGCTTATACCACTGTGCACCCCTTCCGCCGACATCAGCAAAGACGTGGATGGCCCGCCTGCGCGGGCCATGACGGTTGGGGGCCGCGGCGAGCAGGAATTCGGTATTGCACCTCTTGGGTGATGACCCCCGCGCCGTTCCGTGTGCATCCGTGCGCATCCGTGGTTTCATGTGTTTATGCCGCACCATGCCCTGTTGCCCTTCACCCCAGCGCCATTGGCGCCATCAGCCGCAGCCGGCGCGATGCGCTGCGGGGCGCGTGTCTTCCTGAGTGGCCGCAGCGCCTTGCGACCCGATGGCTCGGTGGCGGGCCTGGGCGATCCCGCGGCGCAGGCCCACGCCGCGCTCGACGATATCGAGGCGGCGCTGCAGGCAGCCGGCGGCTCGCTGCGCGACATCACGAGGCTCACCACCTCGCTGGTCGATCGCGCGCATCGCAAGCCGGTTTATGAGGCGATCGGCCAGCGCCTGCGCGACGTGTTCCCGGTCGGCACCGGTCTGGTCGTGCCCGGCCTGCCGCTGCCGGAACTGATGGTGCAGATCGATGCGGAGGCCGTGATCGGGCCGCCGGTGCAGCGGCTGCGCCCGTTCGAGATGAAGGACTGGTTCGCCCAGGACATCGCCTGGCAGGGCGCCATGGTCGCCGCGGGCGATGACGAAATCTTCGTGCGCGGCCAGACCGGGGCGGTGCTCGACGGCAGTGCCATGGCGGGGCTTGGCCGCCGGCCAGAGGATGCCGCGGCGCAAGCCGATGTCGCGCTCGCCAATCTGGCGACCCTGCTGCGCGAGGCCGGGTCGGGCATGCACGAGGTGTGCAAGATCACTGTGTATATCGGCGACCGCGCCTATCGCGCGGCGGTGTATCCGGTGATCGGCCGGCACTTCCGCGGCATCCATCCGGTGTCCACCGGGCTGATCGTCGCCGGGTTTGCACGACCGGAGATCCTGTTCGAGATCGACGTCCAGGTGCTGCGGCAACGGGATGGCGCGCATCGGCGGCTGCGCCGCTACCATTCCGGGGCGGTGCGCTACGGCTCCGAGCAACAGGCGCTCGACTGCGACTTCTGCATGGCGGTGCGCGCCGGCGATCAGGTGGTGCTGCGCGGGCAGACCGCCACCGACCTGAACGAGACGATGCACGGCGCCGGCGATCCCGGCGCGCAGGCCGAGCAGGCGATGGACAATGTCGCCGTGCTGTTGGGCGAGGCGGGGGCCGGGCTTGCCGATGTGGTGAAGGCGACGGTGTTCGTGACCGACCGCGCCTACCTTGCGCG
>DATBKQ010000090.1:0-4168 GCA_036555825.1 Acetobacteraceae bacterium
CAACGGCAGCAAGCTCTGGACCTCCAACGCGCATCGCGCCGACTACATGATCCTGTTCTGCAAGATGGCCGATGCGGGCCAGCAGGAGGTGGACCGCCACGCGGGTGCGACGCAGTTCCTGGTCGATCTGAAGCACTCGCCGGGCATCGAGATCAGGCCGGTGATCAACCTGCTGGGCGAGCATCACTTCAATCAGCTCTTCCTGACCGACCTGTTCGTGCCGGACAACCGGCTGTTCGGCGAAATCGGCAACGGCTGGCGCCAGGTCTCGAGCGAGCTCGCATTCGAACGCAGCGGTCCCGATCGCTTCCTGGTGCTGTTCAAATTGCTGACCGAGATGGTGCGGGTCGCGGGCCCCGATCCCGACCGCGCCACCGCGGCCGCGCTGGGACGGCTCGTTTCGCAGCTTGCCACGCTGCGGCGCATGTCGCTGTCGATCGCCGGGATGCTGCAGGACGGTCTGCAGCCGCTGAACGAGGCCGCCGTCACCAAGGACCTCGGCACCCGCTACGAACAGGACCTGCCGGTGATCGCACGCCAACTGTTCCCGGCCGAGCCGGACCTCGCTGCTGTCGATACGTATGTATCGATGCTGGCGCGCGGCATCGGCAACGCGCCGCGGCTCTCCATCCAGGGTGGCACGCGCGAGATCCTGCGCGGCATCATCGCGCGCGGCCTCGGGCTGCGCTAGTACTTGCTGACACGGAAGCGCGAGTTACAGCGGCGATCCCCACCCCCCCTCTCCCGCGCAGCGGGGGAGGGTTGGGGAGGGGGTGCTTGGCCGATGGGCACCACCCCGATCGAGCGCTCAAACCACAAGGAGGCGGACATGCGCGATGAAACCCGGATGCTGCTGGAGAGCATGGGCCGCCTGTTCGAGGACCATTGCACCAAGCCGGTCGCCGAAGCCGCCGAAGCCGGCACGTTTCCCGACGCGCTGTGGCAAGCGGTCAGCGACAGCGGCGTGCCGTTGGGTGGCGTGGCGGATTCCGGAGTCGAATGGTCCGACCTCTATGCCGTGCTGCGTGTCGCCGGCCGCTATGCCGCGCCGATCCCGCTCGCCGAAACCATGTTGGCGGCCTGGGCCGCATCGTCCGCCGGCTTCAGCGTCGATGAACGGCCGATGACTGTGGGACCGGTACGCGCCGGCGAGACGCTGCGGCTGGCGCGTGATGGCAACGGCTGGCGGTTGTCCGGGCGCGCCAGCCGCCTGCCATGGGGACGCGACGCCGGGCGGATCGCGCTGCTCGCCACCGATCCCGATGGCCGGACCATGGTGGTGTTCGGCGACGGTGTTCAGGGTGCACGCCTGCCGGCCGGCGGAACCAACATGGCCGGCGAACCGCGCGACACCTACGAGTTCGCCGGGCTGGGGCTGTCCGGCAACGAGGTCGCGCCGGCCGCACCCGGGATCGATCAGGCAGCCCTGTACCGGCGCGGCGCCCTGGCGCGCGCGACGATGATGGCGGGTGCGATGGAACGCGCACTGGATACCGCGGTGAACTACGCGCAGGAGCGCAGGCAGTTCGGTCGCCCGATCGGCAAGTTCCAGGCGGTGCAGCAGAACCTCGCGGTCATGGCGGGGCAGGTCGCCGCCGCTGGTGCAGCGGCCGATGCCGGGGTCGAGGCGCTGGCGATCGAAGACAGCAGGAAGCAGGAGTTCCTGGTCGCGATCGCCAAGACACGGGTGGGGGAAGCCGCAACGCTGGCATCGGAAATCGCCCATCAGGTGCATGGCGCCATCGGCTTCACCAAGGAGTATGCGTTGCAGCTCAGCACGCGCCGTCTGTGGTCGTGGCGCGACGAATTCGGGGGCGAGAGTGAGTGGGCGACGAAAATTGGCGCTTATATCTGCGCCCAAGGCGCCGACGCGTTGTGGTCGACGCTCACCGATGCATAGACCGCGATAGCCGTAGAAAACACGAATGAACATGGACAAGGTGACTCGACCGGAGCATTCGCCTCGGCAACTGACAACGAATCCGTGTTTTCCGTGGTTTCAAGGCCCTTGTTATTCGAACCACCGCCGCCAGCGCGGTGACGGCGCATATACTCTTGCACAGCCTGGAGCCGAACTGCTGAACGTTATGTCAGCAAGCCCGCCCCGGGGCAGCCCGGTTGAGAACTTGTGATCCGGGGACTACGCTGAGCCGACCGAAAATGGGGGGCTGGAACATGATCAAAATCACTCGCCGTTCTGCCGTCCGTCTCGCCACTTCGTCCGCCGCCATCGCTGCCCTGGGCATGCGCATCGCTCGCGCCGCCGACAGGTCCGTCACCATCGGCATCGACCTCTCGCTCACCGGCGCCGATGCCGAAACCGCGGTGCGCATCCACGACGGGATCATGCTGGCGATCGATGAGGCCAATGCGAAAGGCGGTCCCGCCGGCTATCATCTGAACGTCCTGCTGCTGGACGACGGCACCGCCACCGCCGGACAGTACGATCCGGCGCAGGGTGCCACCAACGCACGCAAGATGGTGGCCGATCACTCGGTCGTTGCCGCGCTCGGTCCGATGAGCAGCACGCCCGGCAAGACGATGGCGCCGATCTTCAGCCAGGGCAATCTCGCCACCATCACGCCGACCTCGACCAACCCGGACATCACCGATCCGAAGTTCGCCTCGCTTTACCGGCCCGCCGGCAAGGCGATCTACTTCCGCACCGTGACCACCGACGCCTACCAAGGTCCCAACATGGCGAACTACTTCGCCGACACGCTGAAGGTGAAGAACGTGTTCGGCCTGGACGACAGCGGCGCCTATGGTATCGGCATCGCCACCGCGTTCGAGGCACAGGCAAGGAAGCGCGGCATCGAGGTCCTGGGCCACGATCGCCTCGACCCGAAGGCCGCCGACTACATGACGGCGCTCACCAAGATCAAGTCGCTCGGCGCTCAGGCGATCTACTACGGCGGCGACGCACAGGCCGGGGTGAAGCTGGCCAAGCAGTCCTATGACCTGATGCCCGACGTGATCAAGGCGGGCGGCGACGGCATGTACGGTCCATCGATCCTGCAGGGCGCCGGCTTCCCCGCGGCGGATGGCTGGTACGCCACCGTGGCGTGTCCGCATATGATGGAAGCGTCGGAGCTGGAGCCCTGGGTCAAGCGCTTCACCGCCAAGACCGGCCGCCAGCCTTCCGATTACTCCATCACCGCCTATGACGCCGCGATGGTGGTGATCGATGCCATCGCGCGCGTGGCGAACTCCGGCAAGCCGGTCGAGCGCGTTGCCATGCGGGACGCGATCGCCGCCACCAGGCTGAAGACGCTGCAAGGCGAGGTCAGCTTCGACGAGAACGGCGACATTAAGCAGCGTGTGGTCGCGGTGTTCCAGGTGAAGCACGATGCGGCGCATCCGGTCGACGATTTGGTGCACCAATACAGGTATGTTGGTGTGGCACCGGAGGTGTAGTGGCCATCGCGCGCTCAAATAAGGAAAAGCTAAGGCCTGATGAGGTCAACGTGACCTCATCAGGCTTTAACGGCACCGCCGGCGGGTCTCCGACGGGCGCTCGCCGAAGCGCTTGCGATACTCGGCGGAAAACCGGCCCATGTGGCTGAACCCCCAGGCCATGGCAACGTCCGCGACAGTGTCGGCCGTTGCCTGATCTTGCAGCGCCCGCCGTACCGCCTCGAAACGGGCCGCCCGCAGATACTCCATCGGGGAAACGCCGCGGAACCGCTCGAAATGCTTGAACAGGGTGCGACCCGGCACATCGGCTGCCGCAACAATGTCGGGCAGCCGGACCGGCGAAGCGAGATTCGCCTCGATATAGTCGATCGCTCGCTTCACATCCCGTGGCGCGGCCGACGGCACCGCACCGTGGAGCGCGCCGCTGTAATTGTGTGGGTGCGACAACAGAAGCTGGTTGATCGCGAACTGCTCGAGCGAGGCCAATGCGACAGGATTTCGCGCCAGCGGCGCACCGCGCTCGAAACTCGTCAGGACAAAGTACGCCAGCCGCGCGATGCTGTGTCCGTGACCGCTGGTCAGGTCCACCACCGGCGCGAATTCCAGCGGCGGACGCAATGGCGCATCCGGCGGCTTGCCCAGCAGCGCGGCAAGCTGCCGCCGCAGACTGGCGTGCGACAACACCACGGTCATCCGCACCGCTCCGGCATCCACCTCGATCCGGCTCGGGCCCATCGCCGGGTAGGAAAAC
>DATBKQ010000091.1:0-10445 GCA_036555825.1 Acetobacteraceae bacterium
CCCTGCATCTGCCCGCCGATGCAGCGCAGGGCCGCGGCGGCCAGCACGCCCTCCGGCGCCCCGCCGGAGCCAAGATAGATGTCGATCTCCGATTCGGGAGTAGCCGTCGCGACCACCCCGGTGATGTCGCCATCGCTGATCAGCATGATGCGCGCACCGGCCTCGCGCACCTTGGCGACCAGTTCCTTGTGCCGGTCGCGGTCGAGGATGCAGGCCATCAGGTCCGACACCTGGCACTTCTTCGCTTTGGCGAGCTCGCGCAGGTTCTGCGCTACCGGCGCATCGAGATCGACCACACCGTCCGGCAATCCGCCGCCGACCGCGATCTTGTCCATGTAGATGTCGGGCGCGTGCAGGAAATTGCCCCGCTCGGCCAACGCGACGACCGCGAGCGCGCTTGGCCCGCCCTTCGAGGTCAGCGTGGTGCCCTCCAGCGGATCCACCGCAATGTCCATGGCCGGTCCGCCGGCGCCCACCTGTTCGCCGATGAACAGCATCGGCGCCTCGTCCATCTCGCCTTCGCCGATCACCACGGTGCCGGAAATGGCCACCTGGTCGAATGCGCGGCGCATCGCCTCGACCGCCGCGCCATCGGCCTCGTTCTTCTTGCCGAGACCGATCCAGGACGAGGCGGCGATGGCGGCCGCCTCGGTGACGCGAACCAGTTCAAGCGCGAGATTGCGGTCGGTGATTTCGCCGGGTTGGGGCCTGCGAGCATCCATGGCGCGATCCTCCCGAGTGTTGCATTGGCAACAAGACTAGCACGGGTAGGGTGCCATGGGAGGGGTACCTGAAGTGACGCAAGCCGCGCCTCATCCTTTCGGGCAGTTCGTTCCGTTATCGCTTCAAACCTGGCGCCGAGCATGCGATACGGCCCGGATGCTGGTTTTCAACATCATCCCGCACGGCGGCGAATATTGGATCGAAGCGGCCGCAGATGATGGCTCGCGCCGGTTCGTGGAGCGGACCGACACGCTCCCGCAGGCGCTGCGGCGACTGGAAAGTCTACGCGGCAGCGCCGCTATGATCGAGCGGCACATCGTGGCGGCCGAACGAGCGCGGGCGAAGCAGCGGCGAACCGCCAGGCTCTCCGCGCACCCTGGCCTTCGCTAGCTATTCGCCGTGGCTTGGCCGCGGCGGCGATTGCCCGCACGCCGAACGCTCGCGACAGTCTCTGCCAGGCTCTACGGGATCATCGCCGTCAGCCTTTGCGCACTCTGCGTCATGGGTGGGATCGCCGTCTTCGCGTCGCGCACCATTCAGGTGCTTGGGCATGAGCTCTACGTCGAAAGCAGCCAGCTCGACACGACGCGCCTGGACCTCTCGGTCGCCATCGAACGCGCGCTCGCCGAGGTGCGGTCGGCACCGGCGGAGATGGACCTTGAACGGCTCAAGGCCTCGCAGCAGAAGCTTGAACAGAATCTCGCCGCCATCAGGAACCTCACGCAGGCCGCGCACGGGAGCGACCAGGCCCTGGCTACGAGCATCAGCGGAATCGATGCGGCTGTCGCGCGCTTCGACACGACGTCCAGGAAGGTGTTCGAGTTCGCTGCCTCCTTCGCGCAACCCGACGCCATCGCCACCCTGCAGAACGATGTGCTGCCGGCGGAAGCATCGGTCGAGAATGCGCTCGCCGCATTCGGCAAGGCCGCGGAGCAGCGGGCGCACGAAAAGCAGGACACAATCGCACGGATGACCCGGCGTGCAACCTGGCTCGCGGTCGGGCTTGCGCTCCTGCTCGTCGCAGCGGTTGCGAGTATGGCCTACCTCGTCGTGGCGCGGGGCGTGGTGCGACCGATTGCCGCCCTGAACCGCGCGATGACCCGCCTTTCGGGAGGCGATGCCACACTCGAAATTCCCCATGCCGGGCGGCGCGACGAGATCGGCGACATGGCGCGCTCGGTACAGGTCTTCAAGGACAACATGATCAAGGCCCAGGATCTGGCGGCCGCAGAGAAATCCCAACAGGCGGCCAAGGAACAGCGGACAAAGCGCCTTGAAAGCATGATGCACAGCTTCGAGGAAAAGATCGGGGCACTCGTCGGCGTATTGTCATCCGCCTCTACCGAGATGGCGGCCACCGCCGAATCGATGTCTTCGACCGCCACCGAGACCAACCAACAGGCATCCAATGTCGCAGCAGCGGCTGAGGAGGCAAGCGCCGGTGTTCAGACTGTTGCGGCAGCAGCCGGGCAGCTTTCGAGTTCCATTGCCGACATAAATCGGCAGGTGTCCAGGTCCGCGCATATCACTGGACAGGCGGTGTCCAGCGCGCGACAAACCGACGCCATTGTCCGGGCACTTGCCGAAGGGGCTCAGAGGATCGGCCAGGTGATCGAACTCATCACGAACATTGCAGGCCAGACCAACCTGCTGGCACTCAACGCCACCATCGAGGCCGCGCGAGCCGGCGATGCCGGGAAGGGCTTCGCGGTGGTCGCATCGGAAGTGAAGAGCCTTGCCAATCAGACGAGCAAGGCGACGGAAGAAATTGGCTCGCAGATCGCTCAGATCCAGTCAGCGACCGAGCAGGCCGTTTCGGCGATCAAGAGCATCACCGACACCATTGAGGAGCTCAGCTCGATCACGACCGCCATCGCCGCCGCCATCGAGGAACAGGGAACCGCGACCGCCGAGATCGCCCGCAACGTCCAGCAGACGGCGGAGAGCACGCGCGAGGTAACTTCCAACATTGCCGGCGTCAGCCAGGCCGCCAACAAGACGGGAAATGCCGCCGACCAAGTGCTCCAGGCGGCCGGCGACCTCTCGAAACAGGCTGAAGAACTGACGGTCGAGGTTAATTCTTTTGCCGCGGAAGTAAGGGCGGCTTGAATCGCCTTCCCGCTCCGATTTTCGCCAGCGACTCACGCCGGGCACACCCGCGCCTTCACGCCTCTTCCGGGGTCATCTCCAGCGTGACAAGCGCCGCCCGCCGCAGCAGCGCTAGCGGCAGCGGCCGGCCAGCCCGATCCACCGTCAGCATCCGGTGCATGTCGTCCACGCCGGCGATCGGCACGCCATCGAACGCCACCAGTACGTCGCCGCGCTGCACACCGGCCGCCGCGGCCGGCCCATCGGCCACGACGTCCAGCACCAACATGCCACTCGACTGCGCGAGGCCATGGAACCGGCGCAACCGTGTGCCCATCGGCACCGTTTGTCCCGACAGTCCCAGCCGCGACCGGCGCACGCGCCCATCGCGCATCAGCCGCGTGGCCACCCACACGGCGGTGTCGATGCCGATCGCGAAGCAGATGCCCTGCGCCGGCGCGATCGTTGCCGTGTTGACGCCTACCACGCGCCCCGCGCCGTTCACCAGCGGACCGCCGGAATTGCCGGGGTTCAGCGGCGCGTCCGTCTGGATCACGCTTTCGATCAGTCGCCCGGACGGAGTGCGCAACGTGCGCCCCAGCGCCGAGACGATCCCGGCAGTGACGGTGCACTGGAACCCGAGCGGATTGCCGATCGCCGCCACCAGTTGCCCCACCCGCAGCTTCGCCGACGACCCCAACTCGGCATGCGGCAGCCCGCCGCCGGAGAGCCGCAACACCGCGGTGTCGGTAGCGGCGTCCGCGCCCACCGGCACCGCCTCGAGCAGTTGCCCGTCGGTCAGCGAGGCGCGCAGCTTTGCCGCCCCCGCCACCACGTGCGCGTTGGTCAGCGCATAGCCATCGGGCGTGAAGATCACCCCAGACCCCTGCCCCTTCGGCCTGCCGTCGGCATCGAATGCGATGATATGCAGCACGCTTGGGCCGACGCGTTCGAACGCGTGCACGATCCGCGCGGAATAGGGGTCGAGTTCCTCGGCCGGCGGAACGCCGGCGATCAAATCGAGCGGCATGGCAAGGTCCTCTTGGCCGCCCTACATGGGAATGCCCCCGGAACCGGGCATCCCGGCCACCAGGCCGGGGCATGCACCGGCCATCCGGCCGATGCCGCTGGCGCGCCATCGGCGGCAGAGTGCCAGCAGGCACTGGAGTTGAGCCCATGACCACCGACCATCTCGAACAGCTTTCCGAAGCCCTTGCCGACCGAGTGGCGGCGGCGTCCCGGTTCGTCGTCGCCATCCGCACCGGGCGCCGCGACCGCAGCGGCATTCTCTGGCGCGACGATGTCGTGGTGACCTCGGAGCAGATACTGCCGCAGGGCACCGACTTCTCGGTCGTTCACGGCGGCAAGGAGATCGTCGCCCGCCTTGCCGGCCGCGATCCCGGAACCAATGTCGCGGTGCTTCGCCTGGCCCAGCCACTCGACGCCCCCTCGCTCCCCGCCGCCGTTGCCGCGCCGCGCTCCGGCTCGCTCGCGCTGGTCGTCGGCGCCGACCGCGGCGGCGCTGCCACCGGCCGCCTTGGCATGCTGCACGCCACCGGCCCGGAATGGCACAGCGAGGCCGGCGGCCGCATCGACGCGCTGCTGCGCCTGGACACCCGGCTCGGTGCCGATGAAGGCGGCCCGGTGCTGACCTTGGACAATCGGCTGATCGGCATGTCCACCGCCGGCCCTCGCCGCACCGCGCTCGCAATTCCAGCCGCCACCATCGAGCGTGTGCTGGCACCGCTGCTGACCGAGGGCCGCGTCGCGCGCGGTTGGCTGGGAGTCGGCCTGCAGCACGTGCTGGTGCCGGAACGCTTCCGTGAGGCGGCGGGCCGCGATGCCGGCATGATGGTGGTCGCGATCGCCGCCGGCTGCCCCGCCGAGCAGGCGGGCGTGCTGCCCGGCGACATCATCCTGGAGGTCGATGGCCGCCGCACCGGCCGCGCCCGCGGCCTGGCGGCCGCGCTCTCCCCGGAACGCGTCGGTCAGCCCGCCACGCTGAAGCTGTTGCGCGCCGGGGAGGTGCATCTGGTGACGGTGATTATCGGCACCCGCCCCGCCAGGGCATGAACGCCCCGTTACGGATTCAACTGCGCGCGGAGGATACGGTCCGGCGGCAGGGACTGGCCGCCATGCTCGCGGCGGCAGGCCACAACCTGACGCAGCAGAACCCCGATATCGTCCTCGTCGATCTGCATCGCGACGCCACGGTGCCAGACGAAGCGGAAGCGCCCGTGGTCGTCCTGACCGACCATCCAGTCCGCGACAAGCAGCCCGCCGGTGTGCTGCCGCGCCAGGTCAGCGCGGCGCAGCTCGACGCTGCATTGCGGGCCGCCGTTGCCGGCCTGATCGTGCGCACGCCAGGCGACGCGCGGCGCGACGGCTTTCGCCCCGCCGTCGATGATCCTCCGCTGCTCACCCCCCGCGAGGCGGAGGTGCTGACCCTGGTCGGTCAGGGCATGAGCAACAAGGCCGTGGCCCGCGCGCTCGGCATCTCGGTGCATACCGTCAAGTTCCACCTGGAGGCCCTGTTCGCCAAACTCGACGCGACTAGCCGCGCGGAGGCGGTCGCCAAGGGCCTGCGCGACGGGGTGATCGAACTCTGATGGCGGATGAGTGGCGCTCGAAGCTCGCTTCAGAAGTGATACGCCACGCGCGCGCTGCCGCTCTGGCTGAGATAGGAGCCGCCCGCGCGCACGCCGTACTCCGCCTTCACCTCGAACCCGCCGGCGAAATAGAGCTGCGCGCCGACCTCCAAATCGCCCAGCACACCAGGCGCCTTCACGAAGCCGCGGAACGTGCCGTCACCCGGCAACGCACCGACGAAACTCGCATCGACATAGCGCGTGTTGTTCGGCAGGAAACTCACGCCCAGCGCGGCATAGGGCCGCAGCACGGTCCTCTCGTCCAGCACGGCGCGCCCGCCGACCTCCACCATCGGTGACAGCACGACGCTGGTCTTGCTGTTGCCGCGGACGTCGAGCGCATAGCCGGCCTGGCCGGTCTCCGCGAACCCGGGGGTATGGGTGTAGATCACGTCGAGATCGCCGAATGGCCGAACATACCACTCGCCGAAGGTGAACTCGTAGGCGGCGCGCAGCCGACCGCCGGCGACGAAGATCGAAGGATCGCTGCTCTCCACCGCATACACCGCCGGCAGCGTGCCGACGGCCGGCAGACTGACCACGCGGCTGGAGTGGAACGCGCCGCTGGCAAGCGCGACAGCGCCGCCGATCGTCCACGGCCCCATCGTGTGCTTCAGCGCCACGCTGCCGTCGAACGTGTGGCCGTGGCCCGATGAGCCGCCGTTAGCGCTTGCCCAGGTCTGGCCGGCCGCGAGGGATCCGCCGAGATACCAACCGGGCGCAATCGCATGCTGGCCGCCGATCCGATAAAGCGCGGAGGCGACCTGATAGCCGGCGGTATCGCTCGACTGCCATTGATTGCTCTGCTGGCCGGTCAGCTTGGCCCAGACGCAATTGTCCTCGCCCAGCAACACGCTCCGGTCGACGAACACCGGGCAACTCATCGACGCGCCGAGGATCGTGCCCGCCGAATTGGCCAAGGCCAGCGATTGCGCCTGCGTCGCCCTGGCCGAGAACGCGTCGAGCGTGGCCGTATAGACGCGCGCGCTGTCGATCTGCGACAGGAAGCCGAACTTGGCCGCGTAACTGCGGTCCGCGTTGTTCCAGGCATTGGTCAGGTTGGTGGCGAGCGACGCTTCGCTCGGCGTCATTGACACACCGGGCGGCGCGAAGTTGGCGGATGGCGCGATGGAGAAACTCGGAATGCCACCCGCTGTTCCGAAGGAACCGGACCAGTCGAACAGCAGCGACGATGCGACGTTGATCCCGGCATTGAAATTTCCCTGGGCGGTGATCGCCGGGATCGCGCCGGGCAGCAGCGCGACGGCGATCGGCACCACCAGCCCCTGACCGCTGACCCCACCCGACACTTGCAGCAGGTCCGCCTGCTGAACGGCCAGGGAATCGATGTCCACCACCAGCCTGCCATTGGTCTGCAACAGGTTCCCGTCGAGCGCGGTGGTACCGATCCTGCCGGGGCCGAAGACATTCAGCGTGCCGGCATTGTCGAGGCTTGCGGCTGCCACGGTCGCGCCGGTGTTGAGCGTGCCGCTGTTGCTGATCGTGCCCCGCATGATGCCGAGATCGACGCTGCCGGTAATGGTGCCGGCATTGCTGACATTGGTCAGGCCGTAATTCGTGGTGATCGCGGTGCCGCCGACCCCGTCCATCGTGCTGACCGACCCGCCGGCGTTCACTGCGATGCTATTCGGATTGCCCACGGCACCGCCGCCCGACAGCAGGATGCCGGCCGCGCCGGTGCCGCCGGTGGCGAAATTGTAGCCGCTGTTCGTGCCGCCGATCACCGCGCCCCCGATTGTCACGGTGATAGGGGTGGTGAAGGCGGCATTGCCCGTGCTCTGCGCGACGATGCCGATCGAGCCGGGGCCGGAGGTCCGGATCGTCGAGCCGGGCGACTGGCTGATGGTCACCGCGCGGCCGATGCCGGAATAGATCTCGCCGCCGATGCTGTAGAGCTGTGCCGAGTTGCCGGCGACCAGCACCGCGCCTGCGCTGTTGCAGCAACCGGCGGCGATGCCGCCGCCACCGCCGACGGACTGCGCGAACACGCCATGGGCATTCGCGCCGGTGGTGGTGATGCTGCCCGACACGTTGACCGTGACGGTGTCGGCATCGGGATATTGGCTGTTGGACGTGCTGGACGGATTGAGCGGCGGCAGCGTGTTGGATTGCGGGAACTGCATCGGAAGCGACGGGTCACCGGCGAACCCGCCGCCGCCACCGATGCTCTGCGCCAGGATGCCCCAGGCGCCGCCACCCGCAGTCGCGATGCTGGCACCTGGCGCGAGGGTGACCGTGACGGGATAGGCGTTGCCCCGATTCTGCCCGGGGCGAGTCTGCAGGTTGGTGGACACGAGGTTGACCGCGCTCGCGCCGACGATTCCGCCGCCCCCGCCGATGCTCTGCGCGACGATGCCGAAGCTGCGCGCGCCCGTGGTCTGGATGGCGCCGCTTTCGGAAATGGTGACGGGCCCGCTGAAACCGCTCGCGCCGCTCGACCCGCCGAGTTGCAGGGTGAGCGATGTCGCATCGTTCCACGGCGCGACGTTGCCCGATGCACCGGCCCCGGTGTTGCCGAAACAGCGCGTGGCGGATACCCCCTGGATGCCGCTGGATGCCGAGTTGCTGCAGCCCGCGCCGGCGGCGCCACCCCCGCCGCCGATCGACTGCGCGACGATCCCATAGGCTTCGTCGCCGACCGTGCCGATAAAGCCGCTGCTGGTGACCGTTACCGTTCCGCCGTTGCTCGCCTGGCCGCCGCTGCCAGAGCTCGCCGCGCCCAGGCCGATGGTCGTCGTGTTGTTGGCGGTGCCCTCGGCACCGACACCGCCGCCACCGCCGACGGACTGCGCCAGGATGGCATGCGCACCGTAGCCGGCGGTGAGGATGTTGCCGGAGTTGTCGATCGTAATGGTGCTGCCGGAACCGCCGCCGCCGGCGCTGCCGCCGATCGACAGGGTGGCCGCATAGGTCGCGCCCTTCTCGGAACCGCTCGGCCCACCCAGTACCGAATTTGCCGCCGAGGTGGCCGCACCGCCGCTGCCGCCGCCATCGCCGATCGATTGCGCCAGGATACCGTAGGCGCGAATGCCCAGCGTCGTGATCGACCCGCCATTGGTCACCGCCACGGTGCCGCCGTTGCCGCCCGTTCCGCCATGGCCGCCGATCGCGATATTGGCGCTGTAGCTGTTGGCCGGCGGAAAGAACTGGTCCTCGACCTGGCCGCGCTTGCTGACCGAGGCGTCCGCGTCGGACGATCCCGCCATGCCGCCACCGCCGCCGATGCTCTGCGCGCCGATGCCGACCGCGTCGCCGCCCGCCGTGGTGATCCGGCCGCTGTTGATCACAATGACGCCGCCGCCCGAGCCGCCGGCCGACCCGCTCGCGCCGACCGAAACGTTGATGTTCAGGTCATCGGCGCTGCCGGCGGCGGAACCGCCGCCCGCGTTGCCGCCACCGCCGCCGATCGATTGCGCCAGGATGCCCTGTGCGCCGGAACCGATGGTCGTGATCGCGCTGCCTGCGCCGTTGGTGACGGTGACCGCGCCGCCGTTGCCCGACGCACCCCCTTGCCCGCCCATCGCATAGGTCGCGCTGACCGCAACGCCGCCCAGGCCGAGATTCTCGCTTGAGGTGCTGGCGTTGCCAGCGCCGCCATTGCCGCCACCGGCGCCGATACTCTGTGCGACGATGCCGGCGGCGTTGTTGCCTGCTGTCGCGATCATGCCGGTGCATCCGGCGCAGCCGGTGACAGTGCCGTTGCCGTCGGTCGTCGCACCGTTGTTGACGATGACGCTCTGGCCGCTGCCGGCCACGTTGCCGCTGCCGCCCAGCGAGACGCCGATCTTGATGGTGGGCGCGTCGCCCTCGAACGCCAGCGAGGTGGCGGTGGAATCGCCGCCGTTGCCGCCGCCGCCGCCGATCGACTGCGCGAGCACGCCATGGGCTGCGTTCCCGGTTGTGGCGATCTGCCCGCCCGACGATCCGGGCCGCTGGGTCTGGTTGACGACCGTGACCGTGCCGCCATTGCCGCCCGCGCCACCAGCACCGCCCAGCGCGGTGGAAAACGAGATGGTGGGAATGTCGGGGAGCGACGCGATGGCCCAGGACTTTGCCGTCGCGGCGCCGCCGTTGCCGCCGCCGCCGCCGACCGACTGGGCGATCAGCCCCATGGAATCCGGCCCCAGGGTGACGATCAGGCCCTGGTTCGTCGCGTTGACCGTACCGCCCGCGCCGCCACTGCCACCACGGCCGCCGACCGCGATGGAGACGGCGAAACTCGCCCCAACAGCGAGGGAGGTTGCGGCGCCGCCATTGCCGCCGCCCCCGCCGATGCTCTGCACCAGCACGCCGTGCGACTGCTCACCCGACGTCCGGATCGCCACGCCGGAGCTGAAGCCGGTGGTGCTTGTCGTCGCGCTACCGCCGAACCCGCTGCTGGTGTAGCCGTTCCCGCCATTGCCGCCCTGGCCGCCGATGGCGGAGGTGACGAAGATGCCGGCGCTTTCGCCATAGCCGCCATTGCCGCCGCCGCCGCCGATGCTCTGCGCCACCACGCCGGCGGCGAAGTCACCCGAGGTCGTTACTCCGCCGCTGCCGTTGGCGCTGCTGAGCGACACCGCCACCTGGTTACCGGAACCGCCATTGCCGCCGGTGCCGCCAGTGGCGACGAACAGGCCCGCGGCATTGCCGGCGTTGCCCCCGCCGCCGCCGATCGACTGTGCCAGGATGCCAATCGCGCCATCGTCCCTGGTGGTGACCTGGCCGCCATTGACGGCGACGGATACCGGTCCGCCACTGCCGCCGCTGCCCCCGGCGTCGCCCACGAGGAAGGCGACGCCGCTGCCGCCGGAGCTGCCACCGCCGCCGCCGATGCTCTGCGCCAGGATGCCGATGGCGAGCTTGCCGCCACCGCTGCCGTCGCCCGTGGTGATCGCGCCGGAATCGGTGACCGTGACACTGCCGCCGTTGCCGTTGTTGCTCGCCGTCTGCCCGCCGATGATGTCGATGCTGGTCAGGCCGCCG
>DATBKQ010000092.1:0-7037 GCA_036555825.1 Acetobacteraceae bacterium
GTGGAACCCGGCTCGATGGGGCAGGAGGCGCCAGGCTACCGCATCCGCCTGCTCGATGCGGATGACAAGGATGTGGAGGAGGGGGAAGTCTGCATCGATCTCGACCCCCGGCCGATCGGGCTGATGCGAGGCTACCAGAACGACGATGGCTCGTTCGTCCCGCTGGGCACCATCGCCTATCGCACGGGCGATGTCGCCGCGCGCAGCACCGATGGGTACTACACCTACATCGGCCGTGCGGACGATGTGTTCAAAGCCTCGGACTATCGTATCAGCCCGTTCGAACTGGAGAGCGCGCTGATCGAGCATCCCGCGATAGCCGAGGCCGCGGTGGTGCCGGCGCCCGATCCGATCCGCATGGCGGTGCCCAAGGCGTATGTCACGCTGACCGCCAGCAGTGCGCCGGATGCCGCCACGGCACTCTCTATCTTCCAGCACCTGCGCGAAGCGCTGGCACCGTTCAAGCGGGTGCGGCGCATCGAGTTCACCGACCTGCCGAAGACGATCTCCGGCAAGATTCGCCGAGTCGAACTGCGCCAGCAGGAGAACCGGCGTGCGGCGGAAGGCGGGCGTGCGCCAGGGGAATTCCGCGAGGAGGATTTCCCAGAGCTCCGCCGGCCCTGATGATCCTGGTCGTCGGTGCCGGTGTCGTCGGCCTGTCCACGGCACTTTACCTCCAGCGCGCCGGTCTCGACACCCTGGTTCTCGACCCGCTTGGCCCCGCCGGCGGTGCCTCGTTCGGCAACGCCGGAATGATCAGCCCCGACACCGCGACGCCGATCGCCATGCCCGGCATGCTGCGCAAGGTGCCGGGCTGGCTGCGCGACCCGGTGGGACCGCTTGTCGTGCGCCCGTCATACTTCCCGCGTGCCTTGCCGTGGCTGATGCAATGGGCGAAAGCCGGACGTCTCGATCGCGTGCTCGCCGTATCGGACGCGATGCGGGCACTGCATCGCGATACTCTCGCCTGCTGGCGGGAGTTGCTGGGCGACGCACTCTATCGCGATCTGATCCGTTCGTCCGGCCAGGTCCACGTGTGGGAAGGCGAGGACAGCGGCCCCACCGAGGCGATTGAACGGCGCATCCGCGACCGTCACGGCATCGCCGCACAGCCGCTCGGTGCCGACGATCTGCGCCAGATGTTTCCCGGCATCGCGCGCGACATCGCGCGGGGTCTGCTGGTGCCGGGCAACGGCTACACCGTCAGCCCGCAACGGATCGTGCACGCCTTGGCCGAGCTGTTTCGCTCCGGTGGCGGCAACATGATCGCCGAACGGGTAATGAAGCTGATCCCGCGCGAGGGCGGCGGGTTCATGGCGATGACCAACCTCGCCAACCGACAGGCGGACAGCGTGGTCGTCGCGGCCGGCGCCTGGTCGGGGCAACTGCTCGCCCCACTAGGCATTCGCGTGCCCTTGGAGACCGAACGCGGCTACCACGCCATGCTGTTCGCTCCCAGCGTCCAGCCGCCGATCCCGATCAGCAACAAGAGCCGCGGCTTCTTCATGACACCGATGGAGGATGGCCTGCGCATTGCCGGCACGGTGGAGATCGCCGGGCTCGACGCTCCGCCCGACGAACGGCGTGCCAAGGTTCTGGTCGATCACGCGCGCCGGCTGTTCCCCGCATTGCAGGCGAGCGATGTCCGGCACTGGATGGGGTATCGCCCATCGACGCCGGACAGCCTGCCGATCCTCGGGCGGAGCACGCGTCATCCGGACCTTTACCTGGCGTTCGGCCATGGCCATTTCGGCATGAGCGGCGGCCCGCCGAGTGGCCGTCTGCTGGCTCGCCTGATCACCGGCCAGCCGCCGGGAATCGACCCGGCGCCATACGGGGCGAAGCGCTTCACGGGATAACCAGTGCCTTCAAGGGATTGTTAACACCTTCCGCCTACGCGTGCGTGCATGAGCGCGCGTGTCGGTCGCGGACCCGTTCTGGTCGTCCAGCCATGGATGACCCGGCTCGCCCGCCGCGGGTTTCTGCTGTTCTGGTGGACGATCACCCTGCAGCTTCCTCGCCAGTTCGTTCTTTGGCGGCGGGCGAGGCGCATACGGTGCGCCGCGCCGATCCCGGCGGACCTGAGCCCGACGCTGATTGACGCCGCCGAACCAGGCGGCATCGCGCTACCGCGCAGTGCCGATCCCACCGTCTCGGTGATCATCCCGTGCTACGGCAAGGTGGAATACACGCTGCGCTGCCTGGCATCGATCGCTGCCAATCCGCCCAAGGCCACCATCGAAGTGATCGTGGTCGATGATGCGACCCCCGACGGCTCAACCGCCTGCCTCGCAGGAGTACCCGGCCTCCGGCTGATCTTGAACCCGCGCAATCTTGGATACCTGCGTTCCTGCAACGCCGCGGCCCGGGTGGCCGACGGTGACTACCTGATGCTGCTGAACAACGACACGCAGGTCATGCCTGGCTGGCTCGATGCGCTGCTGGAGCCATTCCGTGGCTGCCGAGACGTGGGCGCCGTCGGCTCGAAGCTGCTTTATCCCGATGGCCGGCTGCAGGAGGCGGGTTGCATCGTCTGGAATGACGGCTCCGGCTGGAACTTCGGCCGGTGCGACAGCCCTGATCGGCCCGCCTACAATTATCGGCGGGAAGTGGATTATTGTTCGGCCGCCTCGCTGTTGGTGCCGCGGGCCTTGTTCAATGCGATGGGCGGGTTCGATGAACGTTACGCACCCGCCTACTGCGAGGACAGCGATCTTGCCTTTCGGCTGCGCGAACGCGGCTACAAGGTGCTGTATCAGCCGCGTTCATGCGTGGTGCACTTCGAGGGTGTCACCCACGGCCGTTCGCTCAGCAACGGCATGAAGGCTTGGCAGGTTCGCAATCAGCAGCAGTTTCTCGCTCGCTGGCGGTCGATGCTTGCGTCCCGGCATTTGCCGAACGGGAAGCACGTGCTGCGCGCGCGCGACCGTGCGCATGCGCACGAAGTCATTCTGGTGATAGACCATTATGTGCCGGAGCCGGATCGCGACGCGGGTTCCCGCACCATGCTGTGCATCATCCGTGGCCTGCTGCAACTGGGCATGGTGGTGAAATTCTGGCCGCAGAACCTTTACTTCAACCCCGGCTACACGGAAGCGCTGCAGGATCTCGGGGTAGAGGTCGCCTATGGTGCAGCCGACTGCTTTCCGCGATGGCTTGCCGAGAACGCCGATGACATCGACCATGTGTTGCTGTCGCGCCCGCATGTGGCGGCGGAATTCCTGCCGTACCTGAAACGGTATCCTCGAATCAGCCGAGTGTACTACGGCCACGACCTGCATTTCGACCGGATGCGCCTTCAGGCCAAGGAACTGGGCGATCTGGTTGTCCTGCGCCAGGCGCACAGCATGGAGCTGCTGGAGCGCTCGGTGTGGCGCGACATGGATGTCGTGCTCTACCCATCGGACGAGGAAAGCAACTTGGTGACGGCGACCGAGCCCGCAGTCACGGCACGAACTCTGCTGCCGTACAGCTTCGAGCAGTTTGCCGCACCGCGCCCGCCTCCCGAGAGCCCGATGATGCTGTTCGTCGGCAGCTTCGCGCATCCGCCGAACCGGCACGGCCTTGGCTGGTTCCTCGAACAGGTGCTGCCGGCTATCCAGCAACGACTGCCGGCCGCACACCTTGTCGTCGCGGGGTCGAATCCGCCAGCCGACGTTCAGGCGCTCGACGGAGCAGGCATCAGCATCCGCGCGAATGTCAGCGACACCGAGTTGCGCGCGTTGTATCGCAACGCGCGTGTGGCGATCGCGCCGCTGCGATATGGCGCCGGCGTCAAGCTGAAGGTAGTGGAGGCGCTGCGCGAGGGATTGCCGTTGGTCACTACGTCGGTCGGTGCGCAGGGCCTGCCCGGTATCGAGGACATTCTCCCGATCCGCGACCAACCAGCGGCGTTTGCCGATGCCGTCTGCCGGCTGCTGACCGACGGCACCGCCTGGGCCGAGTGCGCCATCGCGCAGGTCGACTATGCCGCTGCGCGCTACTCCGAGGCGGCATTCCGCAACAACCTGCAACAGGCACTGGTTCAATCGGCCAGCCGCTGCGCCGCGCGATGCGACTCGTACTCGGCGCGGGCGGCGGTCACCTGAGCGCGTGAGGAGACTTCGGGCACACTGACATCCCACCAGTGCCCGCCGGCTGCGGTTGCGATACGGGGATCGGTGCGGATCGCCACGACACTGGTGCGCCCCGCCGCGAGGGCGCGGCGCAATGTGCTCTCCAGCTCCCCGATGCCATCCGCCTGCTCGGCTTCGGCGCCGAGGCTCGCGGCATGGGCGCGGAAATCCACGGCAATTGGGGCGCCGCAACCGGCAAGCAGATTGTTGAATGCCTCGCCCCCGGTCGCGCGCTGCAGCCGGTCGATGCAGCCGAAGCCGCCGTTGTCCAGCACGACGATGGTGAGCTTCAGCCCGAGCATCACCGACGTGGCGATCTCGGAGTTCATCATCAGATAGCTGCCGTCGCCGACCAGCACGATGACGTCCCGGTTCGGTTGGGCAAGCTTCACGCCGAGAGCGCCGGCGATCTCGTAGCCCATGCAGGAATAGCCGTATTCCAGGTGATAGGTGCCGGCCTGCGTTGCCGGCCACAGTTTGTGCAGCTCGCCAGGAAGGCCGCCGGCGGCGCACACAACGATCGCTTCGTCCGGCGCGACGCGGCGCACCGCGCCGATCACCTGCGCGTCCGACGGCAACGCCGTGTTCGACGGCGCCATGGCCGTGGCCGCCGATTCACGCCACGCCGCGACGTGCTCGCCGAGGCCACGCATCCAGCCGGCCGGGGCGCGATAATCATCAAGCGCGGTGTGCAACTCGGCCAGTCCGACCTGGGCATCGGCGACCAGCGGCTGCAGGTGATGCCTGGTCGCGTCGAGCACTTGTACGTTCAGGCCGATCAGCCGCCGCGCCGGGTTGCGGAACAGCGCCCATGAGCCGGTGGTGAAATCCTGCAGCCTCGTGCCCACTGCAAGGATGACATCGGCGGCTGCCGCGGCGGCATTCGCGGCGGCGCTGCCGGTCACCCCGATCGCACCCAGGTTGAGCGGATGATCGTGCCGCAGCGTACTCTTGCCGGCCTGGGTTTCGGCCACCGGAATGTCATGCGCCCTGGCGAAGCGGTCGAGCTCCCCGGTGGCGTCCGCGTAGTGCACGCCGCCGCCGGCGACGATCAGCGGCGCCTTGGCGTTTCGCAGCATGTCGGCAGCCTCGGCGAGCTCGACGGCATCCGGGTGCGGCCGGCGTATGTGCCACAGGCGAGGTGCGAAGAACCGCTCGGGATAGTCGAATGCCTCCGCCTGCACGTCCTGGCACAGCGCCAGTGTCACCGGTCCGCAATCCGCCGGATCGGTCAGCACCGAAAGCGCCCGCGGCAAGGCCGTCAGAATCTGCTCCGGCCGGGTGATGCGGTCGAAAAAGCGCGAGACGGGCCGGAAGCAGTCGTTTGCCGACACCGTACCATCGGCGAAGCACTCCACCTGCTGCAACACGGGGTCTGGACGCCGCGAGGCGAAGACATCCCCGGGCAGCAGCAGCACCGGGAGCCGATCCACATGGGCAACCGCCGCGGCGGTGACCATGTTGGTCGCGCCCGGGCCGATCGACGTGGTGCAGGCCATCATCCGCCGCCGCCGCATCGCCTTGGCGTACCCGACCGCCGCCAGGGCCATCGCCTGCTCGTTATGCGCCCGGTATGTCGGCAGCTCCGCGCGATGCGCCGCGAGCGCCTCGCCGATCCCGGCCACGTTGCCATGCCCGAAAATCGCCCACACGCCGCCGAACAGGGGTTCCGTGCGGCCGCCGAGTTCACCCCGTTGCGCAGCCAGGTAGCGCACCAGCGCCTGTGCCATCGTCAAGCGGATCGTGGCCATCGTTTCCTCCTGCCAGGCGGGGCCTGTCTTGCTATTGTCCCATGCGGAAGAGGGAAACGGGAGGGCCGCGTGAGCTTGAGCATTGCGGTGATCGGCGCGGGCCGCATCGGCCGTATCCACGCGCGCAATGTCGCCGCGCACGGCGATGCGCGTCTGGCCGGTGTGGCCGATGTGGACGCCGCGGCGGCGGCGGCCTTGGCGGAGCTTTGCGGCGCCGGCCCGATTTCCTTGGACGAAGCGTTCGCCGCCGATGCCGTGCTGATTGCCTCGCCGACGCCGACCCACGCCGGCTACATCGAACGCGCCGCCGCATCGGGGCGGGCAATCTTCTGCGAAAAGCCGATCGACCTCGCCGCGGATCGCGCCCGCGCCTGCCTGGCCGGCGTACGGGGCTCGGGCGTGCCGCTGATGATCGGCTTCAACCGCCGTTTCGATCCGCATTTCGCCGCGCTGAAGCGGCGGATGGATGCGGGCGAAATCGGCGAGCTGGAACTGCTGACCATCATCAGCCGCGATCCCGCGCCACCGCCACCGGCCTATGTCGCCACCTCGGGCGGGCTGTTCCGCGACATGATGATTCACGATCTCGACATGGCGCGTTTCATGCTGGGCGAGGAGCCGGTGGCACTGCACGCTGCAGCCTCCTGCCTGGTCGATCCGTCGATCGCCGCGGCGGGTGACGTGGATACCGCGGTGGTCTCGCTGCGAACTGCCGGCGGCCGGCTCTGCCAGATCTCCAATTCGCGCCGCGCCACCTACGGCTACGATCAGCGAATCGAGGCGCACGGCTCGAAGGGTCTGCTGCGCGCCGGCAATGTCACCGCCACCACCGTGGAACTGGCGACCGGGGGCGGGTTCGTCACCGATCCGGCGTTGCCGTTCTTCCTCGAACGCTATGCCGCGGCTTATCGTGCCGAACTGGATGCGTTCGTCGCCGCCGTTGCGACCGGTCGCCTTCCCGAGCCGGATGGCGAAGACGGCCTCAAGGCGTTGTTGCTGGCGGATGCGGCAACCACGTCGGCGCGAACCGGCCAGGCGGTGCAACTGCCCGCGGGAGCCTAGCGATGCGGATCGGCATGGTCACCGACGGTCTGGGCAATCTGTCGCTGGACGAGTTGCTCCGCACCGCCGCGGAGCTTGGGGTCGAGATGCTGGAGTTCCCGTGCGGCAA
>DATBKQ010000093.1:0-6416 GCA_036555825.1 Acetobacteraceae bacterium
ACACCACGGTCGCGACCACCGACTATGATGGGCGGGCAGCCTGCATCAATGTCGGCCATTGCACGCCCGGCTGCGCCCAAGGTGCCAAGGCCAGCACTGATATCACCTACTGGCCGCGCGCCGTTCGCGCCGGCGTCGAACTGCGTACTCGCTGCCGCGTGCGGGAGATCACCACCAACGAGCACGGCATAGCGTCCGGTGCCATCTACTACGACGCTGACGGGGTCGAGCGCTTCCAGCCGGCGGAAGTCGTCATCCTCGCCTGCAACGGCATCGGCACGCCGCGCCTGCTGCTCAACTCCGCCTCCGCGCGCTTTCCCCACGGCCTGGCGAATTCCAGCGGATTGGTCGGCAGGAACCTGATGCTGCACCCCTGGCCGCAGGTCACCGGCTATGTCGATGAACAGGTCGATGGCAGTCGCGGCCCGATGACCTGCCTATGGAGCAAGCAGTTCTACGAGACCGACCTGTCGCGTGGCTTCGTCCGCGGCTACACGCTGCAATTCGCCCGCGGCACCGGGCCGGTGGCCGAGGCGGTGACCAGCGTCGCCGCTGGCCGTCTGCCCTGGGGCGAGGACCATCACCGCGTATTCCGGCAACTGTTCGATCACCGGCTGCTGATCGGTGTCGCCTGCGAGGACCTTCCCGAACAGCACAACAGGGTGACGCTCGACCCGGTCTTGAGGGACGACCATGGCATCCCCGCTCCGCGGATCGATTACACCATCGGCGAAAACACCAGGCGCATGATGGAGCACGGTATCGCGCGCGCCTGGGAGATCCTGACCGCGGCGGGTGCGACCAACCTGTATGCCTCCCGCACCGTGCTGAACAGCCCGGGCCATCTACTCGGCACCGCGCGCATGGGCAACGACCCCGAACGGTCGGTGGTCAATGCCTGGGGCCGCTGTCACGACGTGAGAAACCTGTTCATCGTGGACGGCAGTATCTGGGTGACCTCGGGCGGCGTGAATCCGACTTCGACGATCCAAGCGCTGGCCCTTTACGTCGCTGGCAGCATGAAGCAACGCCTGGCCACATTGTTCGACTGACCCGTCCTCCGTTGCTACATCGCGCTTCCAGGACTTGGTTTCAGCGACTGCTCGGCGAGCGTGATCCAGTACGACGCCCCGAGCGGCAGGATGTCGTCGTTGAAGTCGTACTCCGCACTTTGCACGGGCGTCGCCGATTGTCCGGAGCCGAGCAGGATATAGTTGCCGGGCAAGGCGTTGAGCATGAAGGCGAAATCCTCGCCGGCCATGCTGGGCTTTTCGAGCCGCTCTACCCGTGTCTCTCCGACCACCGCCGCAGCGGCGCGACCGGATCGTTCGGCGAGCGCGGGATCGTTGATGGTGGCCGGCATTACAGGCTCGATCGTTATGTCCGCAACGGCGCCAAGGCTTTCCGCGATGCCGCTTGCAATGCGCCGGACCTCCGTCTCGAGCAATTCGCCAACGGACGGCCGCGACCAGCGCAGCGTCCCATGCATGGTCGCCGAATTGGGAATGACGTTGCATGCCGACCCCGCCGTCATTTGCGCGATTGTCACAACGCCGCTCTCGACCGGGTCGATCATTCGGGAGATGATCGTCTGGAGCGAGCAGACGACGTGGCTCGCGACGACGACGGGGTCAACCCCGAGATGGGGGAATGCGGCATGGCAGCCCCGACCCAAGATCGAGATTTCCAGCTTTGCCGCCCCAGCGGTAATCGGACCGGGCCTCCAGCCGAAGCAGCCGACCGGAAGCTGCGGCCAGTTGTGTAGGCCATGGACCGCCTCCATCGGACACCGTTCGAACAGGCCGTCGCGGATCATCAACGCGGCGCCGCCACACCCCTCCTCGCCGGGCTGAAAGATCGCATAGACCGTCCCTGCGAAATCCCGCGTCGCGGCGAGGTAGTGCGAGGCCCCCAGCAGCATCGCCGTGTGACCGTCATGACCACAGGCATGCATCAGGCCGTCGGTGCAGGACGCATGCGGCAGACCGGTCTCTTCCCGGATCGGCAGGGCGTCCATGTCTGCGCGCAGACCGATTGCGCGCCCGGGCCGATGGCCATTGATGACCCCTACCACGCCGGTCCCGGCCAGCCCGGTGATGACCTCGTCAACCCCGAACCGGCGCAGCGCCGTCTGCACCATCGCACTCGTGCGCTGTTCCTGCAGTCCAAGCTCCGGATGTCTGTGCAAATCGTGCCGCCAGGCGATCATGTCGCGGTGCAGCTGTGACTGAGGATCGATGACAGGCATGGTGACCTCCGCCTCCTATTGATCCGATCCAACCATGTGCGGCCACCGCAAGACCTGTAAGCAGGGTGAAAATGCGCCGAAATTGTGCCAGGGTTCCACCGAAAGGGAGCGACCCGTGCCGAACGACCGTTCCGCAGTCTTGTCCGTCCATCGCTTCGGGGGATTCACGCTGGACAACCACAGGGGCGTCCTGCTGTCGCCTGAGGGCCAAGAGATCGCGCTACGGCCAAAGGCGCTGCAACTGCTACGCCTGCTCGTTGAGAACGGCGGTGAGGTGATTGATCGCGAGCGCATCATGCGGTCGGTCTGGCCGGAGGTGACAATCGGCGATGACGGCATCACGCAGTGCGTCCGCGACATCCGCCGGGCGCTGGGTGACGAGGCGCAGCGCATCATCAGAACGCTGCCGAAGCGGGGCTATGTCCTTGGAGTAGAGGTTGTGCGCGAGCGGGCCGAGATCGCCGATGCGGCCCGCAGGGTGCAGGACAAGCCTTCGATCGCGGTGCTGCCATTTACCGATCTCGCCGCCGATCCCGCGCAGATGTTTTTTGCTGAGGGGATCGCCGACGACATCCTGACCGCGCTTTCACGCAACCGCGGCCTAACGGTCATCGCGCGTGGCTCGAGCTTCGCGCAACGTGGCCGCGACCCGCAGGCGATCGCGTTGGCGCTGAGCGTGCGCTACGTCGTGCAGGGCAGCGTACGGCGCGACGGCGAACGGATGCGGATTTTCGCGCAACTCATCGACGCGGAGGGCGGACGCCAGGTCTGGGGCGAGCGCTATGATCGCGACCTCGCCGATCTGTTCTCGGTGCAGGACGACATTTCGAGCGCGGTGGTCACCGCGGTCCAGCCGGCGCTGGCCGACGCCGAGGCGCAGCGCGTGTTCCGAATCTCTCCGGAGAACCTTGGCGCATGGGAGGCGTATCATCGCGGCCTGTGGCACATGGGGCGCGCGAGCCTGCCCGAAATGAACGAGGCGCGTACACTGCTGGCGCGTGCGGTGGCGCTCGATCCGATGTTTGCCCGGGCGCACGCGGCCATGGCGCACACGTGGATGCTCGCGGGGTTCGTCTTCGCGACCCATACGCTGAACGAGTCGGTGGAACACGGGCAGCACTGGGCCCGACGAGCGGTCGCGCTAGATCCGTGGGATGCCGACGCACTGGCGATTCTGACTTGGATAGTCTCGGCGACCCAGGGTATCTCGCAGGAACATTTCGATGGACTTTTGCACGCACTGGCGATCAACCCGAACTCGACCTGGGCACATGCTGCACACGGCGCGACGCTGCTATTCAGCGGACATTTCCAGGAAGCGCGTACCGCGCATGGCGTCGCGCTGCGACTCGATCCGAGCGGTCCGGTCAGCGTTTTCCCGCTGTCGCAGATTGCGTTGAGTTACTATCTCGAAGGGAACTATTCGGAGGCGGTGAATGCTGCGAGGCGCGCCGCGTTCCGCTATCCGCAAATGCCCCTCGGCTACCGGACCTTGGCGGCCGCCCTGGGTCAGCTTGGCCGGATCGAGGAGGCACGCGCCGCACTGCAGGCGGCGATCGACGTCTCACCGCAGGGCTTCGTGTTCCCCTGGTTTCGGCGGTTGCCCGGGTTTCGTACGGTCGACTACGAGCATCTTCTGGATGGACTTCGCAAGGCGGGGTGGCAGGGGTAGGGCGTCGGTGCCGGCTGGTGCCGGTCATACCGCTCAGCGCTGCATCTGCAGCATCTGGTCCATCGGCAGCATGTTCTGGTTCAGGTTCGCCATGATCCACAGCGAGCCCGCGACCACGAGCACGACGATCAGCACGCCGAAGGCCAGCGCGAGGATATTGTTGGTGTTGTCCGGTGCCGTGGTGATGTGCAGGAAGAACGCCAGATGCACGCCGATCTGCGCGATCGCGAGCACTGCGAGGGCGACCGGGATGCCGGGCCCCCAGATGAAATGCGTGCCGGCGACATAGAAGGACGCGATGGTCAGCAATGTCGCGAGCGCCAGGCCGAGCAGGTAACCCTCGATCTTCTGACGCACGGTTTCCTCGGGTGCGTCGATGACGCCGGGCGCGACGTCCTCGCCATCGCGCTCGAGGTGTTCCCTTCGACCGCTCATCGGCCTTCTCCGATCAGGTACACGATGGTGAACAGGGCCACCCAGATGATATCCAGCGCATGCCAGAACAGATTGAAGCAGAGCAGCCGGCGCTGGATATTGGGCCGGAAGCCCTTGACATAGATCTGCGCCATCATGGTTCCGAGCCACAGCAGCCCGGCGCTGACATGGCAGCCGTGCAGCCCGACAACCGCGAAGAACGACGACAGAAACGCGCTGCGCTGTGGCGGCGCGCCGATTTCGACCATGTGGGTGAACTCGTACGCCTCCAGCGCGAGAAAGCATGCGCCAAGGAGGCCGGTGACCAGCAGCGAGACCTGGGTCCAAAGCTGATTGCGCACGCTGCTCGCCACCGCCGACATGCCACAGGTGAAGCTGGAGGCGAGTAGGAAGCCGGTTTCGAATGCGACGCGCGACGGATCGAACAGGTCACGTCCAGACGGGCCGCCGGCGGTCTCCGTCTGCAGCACGGCGTGCGCGGCGAAGAACGCGGAGAACATGACGATGTCGCTGAGCAGGAAGATCCAGAAGCCGTAGCCGACGATGACCCGCTTGGAGGCCGGTCCGCCCTCGCCATGCCCGGTGGCGTAGTCACGTCCGCCGCCGCCTCGGCCGGGCGCATGGCCGCGCCCGAGCCGATACGGATCGATGTCGCGCCTATGCGGCTGCGGCAGCGCTTCGCTGCTGACGCTCATACCGGTTCCTCCGCGCGCGCGTGCGCGTCGAGCCATGCCTGGCGGACGTGCCGCCGCTCCCGATCAAGGCGGGCGACCTCCTCGGCGGGAATGACGTATTCCTCCACGTCGCGCCAGGCGAACCAGACAAACACCGCATAGGCCGCGACAACACCGACCAACACCAACCACCAGATGTGCCAGATCAGCGCGAAGCCGGTGATCGTGGCGAAGAAGGCCGTGATGAACCCGGTGGGGCTGTTGCGCGGCATCTCGATGGCCTCGTATTCCGGCTCGGGCGTGAGATGCTGGCTTTCGATGGCGCGCCGCTTGATCTCCCAATAGGGCTCCTCACCCTGTACGTTCGGCAGCACGGCGAAGTTGAACGGCGGCGGTGGCGAGGTCGTGGCCCATTCCAGCGAACGGCCGTTCCAGGGATCGCCGATCTCGTCCCGCAACTGGTCGCGGCGGCGAATGCTGACGAGGAGCTGCGTCGCCTGACAGATCGCCCCGGCGAGCAGGATCAGCACGCCGGCCCCGGCGGCCAGTATCCAGGGCCGCCAGGCGGCAACGTCGTAATGCTGCAGACGGCGGGTCATGCCGAGCAGGCCGGCCGCATAGAGCGGCACGAAGGTGACATAAAAGCCGGCCAGGCCGAGCCAGAATGCCGCCTTCCCCCAACCTTCATGCAGCCTGAAGCCGAATGCCTTGGGGAACCAGTAGGTGAGGCCGGCGAACCCGGCGAACAGCACGCCGCCGATAATGACATTGTGGAAGTGCGCGACCAGAAACAGGCTGTTGTGCAGCATGAAATCGGCGGGCGGCACCGCCAGCAACACCCCGGTCATCCCGCCGATGATGAAGGTGACGATGAACCCGAGCGACCACAGCATCGGTGTGGCGAAGCGGACGCGGCCGCCGTACATGGTGAAGATCCAGTTGTAAACCTTCACGCCGGTACCGACCGCGATGATGCTGGTGGCGATACCGAAGGTTGCATTGACGTTGGCGCCGGCCCCCATGGTGAAAAAGTGGTGCAGCCACACCATGAACGACACGAGGCAGATGAACAGCGTGGCGGCCACCATGGAGCGGTAGCCGAACAACGGCTTGCCGGAGAAGGTCGAGAACACCTCGGAAAACACGCCGAACGCCGGCAGGACCAGGATATAGACTTCTGGATGTCCCCAGACCCAGATCAGGTTGACGAACATCATCATGTTGCCGCCGGCGGTATTCGTGAAGAAATGGAATCCGAGATAACGGTCGAGAATCAGCATTCCGAGCGTCGCGGTCAGCACCGGGAAGGCCGCGACAATCAGCAGATTGGCGGCGAGCGAGGTCCAGCAGAACATCGGCATCCTGAAGTAGCTCATGCCAGGGGCGC
>DATBKQ010000094.1:0-3523 GCA_036555825.1 Acetobacteraceae bacterium
CAAGTCCGGCCGCTGGCGCGGCAACGACGTGGCGAGCGTCCGGCTTTACGAGCTGCATGGCCGTACGCTGGGCATCATCGGCCTCGGCAATATCGGCAAGAAGGTGGCGCGCCTAGCCCAGGGCTTCGGTATGGCTGTGCAGTATTTCGACGTCGCCAGGCTGAGCGAGGATGCGGCCGATGCACTCGGGGTGAAGTTCCGGCTGCTGAACGAGCTGCTGCGCACCTCCGACATTGTCTCGCTGCATGTGCCGCTGACGCCGGCCACCCGTCACATGATGGGCGCGGCGCAGTTCCGGCTGATGAAGCCCACCGCCTATCTGGTCAACACCTGTCGCGGCCCGGTGGTGAACGAACCGGCGCTCTACGAGGCGCTGACCGGCGGTACTATCGCCGGCGCCGGCCTCGACGTATTCGATCAGGAGCCGCCGCCCGCGAACAACCCGCTGTTCACCCTGGACAACGTGATCCTGACCCCGCACTACGCCGGGCCGACCTGGGACAACCAGTCGGCGCGCTTCAGAAACGGCTTCGACAACGTCGAGCGCGTGGCGCGCGGCGACAAGCCGCTGTGGGTCATTCCTGAATTGCGCGAGTGAGACCGCGCGACAATCACGCCGCCGTGACAACTGAGCCGAGACCGGTGTGAACCGGGTCACCATTCCAGGCGCCTCCTTCCGCTAAGCGTCCCGCCGCCGGCGGCGCGCCGGCACGGCAACAGCGGAGGATGGCCGATGGCCAACAGGTATGTACTGCAAGGGAATGGCGTCGAAGTGGACTACACGATCGGCGGCAATCCCGGCTTCACCGCACTGAGCTTCACCGAAGGCGGCAACACCAGGAACTTCACGCCGGCCCAGGTCACCACCGACAATACCAGCGTTGGCACGCTGGTCTCGGTGGCGCTGGTGCAGACGATCGACGCCGGCGGCACGCGGTTCGGCTTCTTCCTGCCGCAGGTGCAGGTGGCCTTGGGACAGTCGGTGCCGGTGACGACGATCGGTGTGACCGAGACCTTCAGCGGCCCCGACAGCTTCCCGCATCGGCCGACCACCTGGCACTGCATCCACCTGCACGGCAAGGCGGAGGAGGTGATCGTCCCGCTCGACGCGAAGGCAGCAAGCTGATCGCTCTGCACGCCAACTGTTGACCGCGACGGCGCTACCGGGCACGGCGTTGCACGGGCATACCGGCAGGGGGGTATGCCCATGTCCGACGCAGGCCTTACGCGTACGCTCGACCGGTTGCGCCGTGAGCTGGATAGCCCAGGCGGCGCCTGGCTGGCGGATTGGCAGTGGGCGGCGGGCGTCCTGATTCCGCTCGCCGGACGATTGTTCCGCGCGCGGCGGCCCCGGCCCGACAAGGCACCCGTCCGCGCCGCGCCTGCTGCCGACAGCGGCGCGACACCTCCCGCGCAACTCACCAACATCACCCGAAACTTCATATTGGGATTCATCCTGCCGCTCTGGCTGGCGGCCGGCATTTCCGACTGGCTCTGCCACCGGCGCGCGCACATCGAGCGCGCCGGCAGCACCGAATCCACCCTGCACCTCCTGATGCTGGCCGAGGCGGCGGTGCCGGTGGCCGCCGGGCTGCTGCTGGAGATCACCAGCCCGATCCTGCTGCTGATGTTCGCCGCCGTCGCCGCCCATGCCGCGACCGCATTGTGGGACGTGAGCTACGCCGTGAAGCGGCGCGAGGTGACGCCCATCGAGCAGCACGTGCACAGCTACCTGGAGATGGTTCCGCTGATGGCGGTGTCGTTTGTCGCCGTCCTGCACTGGCCGGAACTGCGCGCGCTGTTCGGTATCGGCCGGCGGCGCCGCGACTGGAGCATACGGCGCAAGCGCACGCCGCTTCCCGCCGGCCTGGTCGCCACATTGCTCGCGTGCATGCTGGCGCTCGAGGTCGCACCGTACATCGAGGAGTTCCGTCGCAGCCGCGGAGCAGGAAGCTGACATCCGCCTTCGCCGTCATCGACGGTTCCGCCTCCCGGTCCTCACGCGCTAAAGCGTCAGGCCGCCATCCACCGTGATGGTCTGCCCGGTGACCATCGCCGCGCCGAAGCCCAGGAACAGCACCACTTCGGCGAGGTCCTCCGGCTGGCACCGGCGTTTCAGCAACGCCCGCTCGATCGACTGCTGGCGCTCCTCGTTGGTCCACTCCACCATCCAGGGACTGTCGACGGCGCCCGGCGCGATCGCGTTGACCCGCACCTCCGGCGCGAGCGCGCGCGCCAGATTCTGCGTCAGGCTGACCACGCCGGCCTTCGTCGCGCTGTAGGCCAGGCTGGACCCGGCGCGCCCCAGTCCGGCGATCGACGCCGTGCTGACGATCGCGCCGCGTGCCGCCTTCAGGGCAGGCGCCGCCGCCTTCGATCCGCGAAACACGCCCAGCAGGTTGGTCTGCAGCAACAGCGACCACAGCTCCTCGGTGACCATGTCGAGCTCGGCTGGTGCGATCCGCCGGCGGGTGCCCGGGGTGCCGGCGTTGTTGAACAACAGGTCCAGGCGGCCGAGGTCCTGGATCGCCTGGTGCACCATGCGTTCGCAGCCGCCGGCCTCGCTCACGCTGCCTGGCGCGGCGATCGCCTTACCGCCCTCGGCGTTGATCCTCTCGACCGCCTCCGCACCACGCGGATCGTCTGCGAGATAGTTCACCGCCACCGTGGCACCGAATTGCGCCAGCATGCGAACGGTCGCAAAACCAATACCTGACGCGCCGCCGGTCACCAGCGCGGTCTTACCCTTCAGATCGTAGCTGATCATGTTTCCTCCAGTTATGTGTTTGCCCGGGGCAGTCATGGTTCCGGCGCGCGTGCCTCAATGCGGAGGTAGTTTGTGCAAAGCCTGCTCCACGTCGCTTCGTAGAGCGATATCAACCGCCAATTTACGGGCATTCCCCAGCCAGATACGCGCGTCCGCGGTGTCACCCTGAGCCGCCGCGCTTCGTCCAGCGCGTAGATACAGATCCGCCGCTTCAGGCCCACTCGGCGTCAACTGCGCGGCCAATGCCAGGTCGCGCGCCATCCCGCGGTAGTCCAGTTTATTTCGCCGCAGGTCGGCGGCTTGGAGTGCCAGCGCGGCGTTATGCGACAACCTCGCCTGCAGCTCGGCCACGTCTCCCGGGTCGGCAGTCGGGGTCAAGGACGAAACCGCGCGCCGCAGACCTGCCCGGTCGTTATGCGCATCCGCGATCAGGCCCCGCAGGAACCAGGCCGCATTTGCTCGCGCCACATCGTGATCGGTCGCAAGACCGGCGGCAATCCGGTCGGCACCGGCCAGATCATGCAACCGGAACAGCGCAACCGCCAAAATCAGATCGAAACCCGGATCGACGATTCCACGTCGGGCCAATTCCAATTGCAACTCGTGTGCTGTATCCATCGCATCGCGAGGCCGCCCCTGCGCCAGCTCAGCGGCCGCAAGGTTGAAGCCGGTATCGGCAATTGCACCGGCATCGTCGCGGGTGCGTGCACGAGCCAGCGCTGTGCGATATTGTGTCGCTGCCTGGCTCGGATCTTC
>DATBKQ010000095.1:0-7772 GCA_036555825.1 Acetobacteraceae bacterium
GTGGAGCGCCTGCACCTCCCGTTCGCGCTGCTCTCGGATCAGCGGCTGGTGCTGACCCGGAAAATGCACCTGCCCACCTTCGATGTGGATGGGACGACGCTGCTCAGGCGCCTCACGCTGGTGATCAAGGACGGATTGATCGAGCACGTGTTCTACCCGGTGTTTCCCCCAGACCGGAATCCGAGCGATGTGATCGAGTGGCTTTCGCAGGAGCGCGCCGGCAGTCCATGAGCTTCATAGCCGATTGACGATCGCGGCGCAGCGCGGTCATTTGCCAGCCACCTACTGAGGAGCAACCTGATGGCGCGCACGCATCGGATCGCGGTGGTCCCCGGCGACGGCATCGGCAAGGAGACCGTGCCGGAGGCCATCAAGGTGCTGGATGCTGCCTCGCGTCGCTTCGGCTTCGCCCTGGAATTCGCGCACTACGACTGGTCGTGCGAGACCTACAAAAAGACCGGCGCGATGATGCCGTCCGACGGCATGGGGCAACTGGCGCAGTCGGACTCGATCCTGCTGGGCGCGGTGGGCTGGCCCGACGTGCCGGACCATGTCTCGCTGTGGGGCCTGCTGATTCCGATCCGCCGCGGCTTCGACCAGTACGTGAACCTGCGCCCCTGCAAGCTGATGCCCGGCGTGCGCACGCCGCTCGCCGACCGCACCGAGGCCGACATCGACTTCTATGTCGTGCGCGAGAACACCGAGGGCGAATACTCGTCGGTCGGCGGCCGCATGTTCGAGGGCACCGAGCGCGAGTTCGTCAGCCAGCAGAGCGTATTCACCCGCCAAGGAGTCGATCGCATCCTGAAATTCGCCTTCGATCTGGCGCGCTCGCGGCCGAAGAAGCACCTGACCTCGGCCACCAAGTCGAACGGCATCACCTTCACCATGCCGTACTGGGATGAACGCTTCGCGGCGATGGGCAGGAGCTATCCCGATATCCGCACCGACCAGTACCACATCGATATCCTGTGCGCGCACTTCGTGCAGCACCCCGACTGGTTCGACGTGGTGGTGGGCTCCAACCTGTTCGGCGACATCCTGAGCGATCTAGGTCCGGCGGTGGCGGGGTCGATCGGCATCGCCGCCGCGGCGAATATCAACCCGGAGCGGAAATTCCCCTCGATGTTCGAGCCGGTGCACGGTTCGGCGCCCGACATCGCCGGCAGGTTCATCTGCAACCCCATCGGACAGGTCTGGTCGGCGGCGCTGATGCTGGAGCATCTCGGCGAGGCGGAGGCAGGGCGAGCGATTGTCGCGGCGATCGAGACGCTGCTGCGCGAAAGCGGACCCAGGACGCGCGACATGGGCGGGCAGGCGGGCACGGCCGATGTCGGCACGGCGCTGGCCCAGATCGTGGCGCGGGGATAATCGAGACCAACAAGTAGAGGATTCCATCCATGTCCCAGTCAGCCGCCGCCGAACTCGCCCCCCATGGCGTGCTGCGCGCCGCGATCAACATGAGCAACTTCCTGTTGGTGACCGGTCGCACGCCGGCCGGCGATCCGGACGGCGTCTCGCCCGACATGGCACGCGCCATCGCCGATCGGCTCGGGGTCGCGGTGAAGTATGTGCCGTTTCCCAAGCCCGGCGAACTGGCGGATGCGGTCGGCACCGACGCCTGGGACATCGGACTGATCGGCGCGGAACCGGCGCGGGCCGAGAAGATCGCCTTCACGCCGGCCTACGTGGAGATCGAGGCGACCTATCTGGTCCCGGCCGGCTCGCCGCTGCAGAAGATCGAGGAGGTGGACAAGCCCGGCGTGCGCATCGCGGTGACGGCGCGCAGCGCCTACGACCTCTGGCTCGAGCGCAACATCCGGCATGCGACCCTGGTGCGGTCCGACAGCCTGGCGAGTGCCGTGGAGAAATTCGCCCGTGACAGGCTCGATGCGCTGGCCGGCCTGCGCCCGGGCCTGCTGGGCGACATCGCGAAGTTCCCCGGCGCACGCATCCTGGCCGGTCAGTTTACCGCGGTGCAGCAGGCGGTCGGCACCGCGCGCGGCAATGCCGCCGGGGCGGCCTTCCTGCGCGACTTCGTCGAGGAGGCGAAGCGCTCCGGCCTGGTCGCGCGGCTGATCGAGAAGCACGGTGTGGCCGGCCGCCTGTCGGTAGCGCCGCCAGGCTGACATCCTCGGTCCACCCGCCGGCCGGACGCCACGTCTTTTGTTGCCCCGGCGCGGGCCCGCGTGGCAGACACAGTCGCATGCTGAATCGCCGCCTGCTGCTTGCTGCCTCGCTTTCCACCATTTGCGCGGCGCCGGACGGGTTCCAGAATTTCCTTGCCGGCCTGCGGACCGAAGCTCGCCGCGCCGGGATTTCTTCCGCCACCCTGAACCGCGCCTTCGCCGGGGTGGAGCCGAACCAGAAGGTGCTGGAGCGCGACCGGCACCAGCCGGAGTTCACCATGACCTGGGCGCAGTATCGCGCCCTGCTGATCACCGAGCAGCGGATCGCCAACGGCCGGGCGGCCTACGCCCAGAGCCGGACCTTGCTGGAGCGCGTGCAGGCGCGGTTCGGTGTGGACCCGGGCGTGATCACCGGTATCTGGGGGCTGGAATCCAGCTTCGGCGCCGGCATGGGCGACTTCCATGTGATCGAGGCGTTGGCCACGCTCGCATGGGAAGGCCGCCGTACCAGTTTCTTCCGCGGCGAGCTGATCGCCGCGCTGCGCATTCTGGACCACGGCGACGTATCGCCAGGGCACATGCTCGGCTCCTACGCCGGGGCCATGGGCCAGCCGCAGTTCATGCCCTCGTCTTATCTGCGCTATGCCGTGGACTTCGAGGGTCACGGGCGGCGCGATATCTGGACCAGCAAACCCGATGTGCTCGGATCGATCGCCAATTATCTGGCCCAGTCCGGCTGGCGGGGCGGGGAGCCATGGGGCCAGCCGGTCGCGTTGCCGGCGAGCTTCGATCGCGTGGCAACGGGCCGGGACGGGCGTAGGCCCGTTGGCGAGTGGGCGCGCCTGGGCGTGCGTCCGGCGGACGGCAGGCCGTTGCCGCGCGGCGACGCCTCGGCCGCGGTGCTGCTGCCCGATGGGCCGTCCGGCGAGGCGTTCCTGGTGTATGCGAATTTCGCGGCAATTCGCCGCTACAACCCGTCGGATTACTACGCATTGGCGGTCGGACTGCTGGGCGACGCGCTGGTCGCGTGAAGCTCGCCTGCGCAGCGTCCCTGGCGTTGCTGGTGGCCTCATGCCATCGGCCGCCGCCCGCCAATCCGCATTACGTTCTTGGTCCGCCATATCAGGCCGGGGGCGTCTGGTACTACCCGCGCGAAAGCTACGAGGGCGTGGAAACCGGCCTGGCGTCGGTGTATCCGCCGAACCATGCGCCGCTGACCGCCGATGGCGAAGTGTTCGATCAATCGGCGCTCGCCGCGGCACACCAGACGCTGCAACTTCCCGCGGTGGTTCGGCTTACCAATCTGGAGAACGGGTTGCAGGCCTTCGTCCGCGTCAACGACCGCGGCCCGGCGACGCCTCACCGGGTCATCGAGGTGACCCACCGTGTCGCAGCGCTGCTGCGGTTCCCGCGCGATGACGGCGTGCGCGTTCGCCTGGATATCTTGCCCGGCGAGAGCCATGCGGCGGTCGATGCGGTGCCTGGCGCGCCGAAACTGGATATCGCCGCCGCGCCGGTTGTCGTGGTGCGGCAGGTCGATCTGCCGCCGCCCGGCGCCATCGCCGCGCCGGCCGCAGCGCACCCGCCTGTACCGCGCGACGAACCGGAACCCGCAGCCACGCCGGTCGGACGGTTGCCGGAAAGCGTGACGCAGGGCGCACCCGATCCCGGCCGCCTGTTCATCCAACTCGGCACATTCCAGAACCATCGCTACGCCGACATTCAGCGCGCCAAGGCCGCCGCACTGGGTGCCACCATCGTCAGCACATCGCAGGCGCGACAGGCGAGCTACCGCGTGATCATCGGCCCACTCGCGAGCGTCGAACAAGCCGATATGGTGCTGGACCGAGTGCTTCGGGCGGGAGTAACCGATGCCAGGATCGTCGTGGAATAGGAGTCGAGTCGGAATGCTCACGCGTCGCGAAGCCCTGTCGGCATCGGCAATCTTCGCCGCAACCGCGCCGGCGGCGATGGCGCAGCCGCGTCATCCGGCGCAGGCGAAGGCAGGGGCGCACGGCGGGAAGAAGGACGCCGGAGCGGGCGGCAGCCCGGCGGACACGCCGATCGGTCCGGTCGATACCCTGGCGCGCTGGGCCTACATCCAGGACTTCAACACCGGTGCCTCGCTCCTGGAGAAGAACGCCGACGCCGAGATGCCGCCTTCGTCGATGACCAAGCTGATGACGATCTACCTGGTCTACGAGCGGCTGAAGCAGGGCAAGATGCGGCTCGACGACGAATTGCCGGTGACCGAACGCGCCTGGAAGATGGGCGGCTCGAAGATGTTCGTGCAGGTGGGCACGCAGGTGAAGGTGGAGGACCTGATCCGCGGTGTCATCGTGCAGTCCGGCAACGACGCCTGCATCGTGTTCGCCGAGGCGATTTCCGGGTCCGAGGAGCAGTTCGCCGAGCTGATGAACCAGAAGGCGAAGGAGCTTGGGCTGACCAACAGCTATTTCAGGAATTCCACCGGTTGGCCCGATCCCGAGCAGCACATGAGCTGCCGCGACATCGCCACGCTGGCGCGGCGTATCATCCGCGATTTCCCGGAGTATTATCATTACGACTCAGAGAAGACATTCAAGTACAACAACATCGAGCAGGGCAATCGCAATCCGCTGGTGCAGAAGGGCACTGCCGATGGGCTGAAGACCGGCCACACGGAAGCGGGTGGCTACGGGCTCTGCGCCAGCAGCAAGCGAGGCGACCGGCGGGTGATCGTGGTGGTGAACGGCCTGGATTCGATGCACCAGCGCGCCGAGGAAGGCGAACGGCTTATGGACTGGGCATTCGCCAATTTCGAGGACGTGACGCTGTTCGCGGCCGGCGATGTGGTGGAGCGCGTGCCGGTATGGCTGGGCGCGTCGTCCACCGTGCCGCTGGTCGGCGGACGCGACCTGGTGGTGACGATGCCGCGCAACTGGCGGAAGAACGCCTCGGTGAAGGTGAGCTACGATTCGCCGATCAGGGCGCCGGTGGCGAAAGGCACGACGTTGGGCAAGCTGGCGGTGAGCGGCGACGGGGTGCCCGGCATGGAGGTGCCGCTGCTCGCCGGCCAGGATGTGCCGAAACTCAGCCTGCCTGGCCGCGCGCTCGCCGTGCTGTCGCACTACGTGACGGGTGGCTAGCTTCATCACGCTGGAAGGCGGCGAAGGCGCCGGCAAGTCCACGCAGGCCGCGCTGCTAGCGGATGCGCTGGTGGAGCTGGGGCTTCCGGTGCTGCGAACGCGCGAGCCTGGCGGTGCACCTGGCGCCGAGACGTTGCGCGGTCTGCTGCTGGGCGGCGGCGTGGCCTGGTCCCCGCTGGCGGAGACGCTGCTGCATTTCGCCGCGCGCGCCGAGCATGTCGCGAAGACCATCCGGCCGGCGCTCGACGCGGGGATGTGGGTGGTCTGCGATCGGTTCTACGATTCGACCGTGGCGTATCAGGGCTACGGACAGGGCGCCGATCGTGGTGTGATCGCGACGCTGACCGGGATTCTTGGCATTGTTCCCGATGTCACGCTGATGCTGGATGTGAGCGATGCGGTAGCGGCGGCGCGGCGGGTGCTGCGCGCCGGCGATGCGGATCGCTACGAGCGGCTCGATCCGGCGTTCCACGCACGGGTGAGGCAAGGGTTTCGCGACATTGCCGCGGCGGCGCCGGCGCGCTGCCTGTTGATCGCGGCGGATGGGCCAGCGGAGGCGGTGCACGTTGCGATCATGCGGGCCTTGCGCGAGCGGCTGCCATCGCTGAAGTCCGCCTAACCCTTGATGCCGCCAAGTGTCAGACCAGCGACAAGATAACGGCGCAATGCAACGTAAGCGATGATCGGCGGCAGCGAATAGACCAGGGCGATTGCCATCATGTAGTTCCACGGCGACTCATCCGTGACGAAGAACTGGTCGAGTGCCGCCGCCACCGTCATCTGGTCCGGCGACGACAGCATCATGTACTGATAGATATATTCGTTCCACGCCAGCAGCAATGCATAGATGCCGATGGCGACCAGCGCCGGAGCCATCAACGGCACATAGATGCGCAGATACACCTGAAGCGGCGACGCGCCGTCGATCTTCGCCGCCTCATCCAGTTCCATCGGAATCAGCTTGCCGTACTGGTGCAGGATCAGGATCGCATACGGGGTGGCGAACGCCACTTCCGCGGCGATCACCGCCCATAGATTGTCCGACAGTCCGTAGGCATGCATGATATGCAGAAAGGGCAGCGCCAGCAGCGGCGCGGGCAGCGCATAGGTCAGCAGCGCGACATCGCTGAGCAGCCAGCCCTTGCGCAACCGCAGCCGGCCCAGGGCGAAGCTGGTGAGCGAGCCAATCAGCACGGTCAATACCGTCGTCGCCGCGCCCATATAGATGCTGTTCGCGAACTGCGGCCAGAAATGGTTCATGATCCGCCAGTAGTCCTGGGTCCAGAGCGAGCGGAAGCTGTCGAAATTCGGATCAGGCGGCCAGATGCTGCCGGTGAACTCGCTGCCTTCGGGATCGAGCGCGATCAGCACCATGTTGTAGACGGGCAGCAGCGTCCAGATCAGCAGCGCGATACCGAGGACCACCGCGGCTGCCGTGGCCAGCCGTCCTCGCCCGCGGTAGCGAGGCCGAGGTGCCGGAAGGTCCTGGGCGAAGGCGATGCTCATAGCTGCACGTCCCGCATGTGCACGCGTCGCATCATCAGGATGACCAGCGGGATCAGCACGGGCAGCGCTGACATCATCGCCGCGAATCCCAGGTCCGGATAGCCGAAATCCAGGGCTGACTTGAAGCTGTAGGTCGCCAGTACATCCGACCACCTCGCCGGCGCGCCGCTGGAGACCAGATAGACGGTGGCGTAGTCGCCGATCGTCCAGACCGCGCAGAGCAATGTCGAGATCAGGTAGACATTTCCCAGCAACGGCAAGGTCACGTAGATCGCGCGCTGAAAGCTGGTGGCGCCATCGACCTCGGCGGCCTCGTAGATGTCCCGCGGAATCGCCATCCGCGCGGCGAGGAAGATCAGGGTCCAGAACGGCATCCATTTCCAGATGTAGGCGACTATCGTCGATCCCACGGCCATGGGCTGCGAAACCAGGAATAACGGGCCATCGCTGCCGGTCACCGCGCGCCACAGGCTGTCGAGCAGCCCCCACTGCGTGACCAGCATGAGATGGATGGATGTGAAGACGACCAGGCCGGGCAATGCCCAGGGCAGCAGGTAAACCACCAGCAGCGCCTTCACCCACCAGCTTCGGCTCATGAAGAAACCGGACAGCAGGAAGGCCAGGAACATCATGACGTTCACGCTGATGCCGGTGAACAGCAGCGTGTTGACCACCGTGTTGAGGTACAGCGGATCGGAGAACAGCGTGGCGAAGAGCCGCGGTCTGCTGCCCGTCCAGAGCCCGAATGCGACCGGATAGACGATGAAGGCTATGAACACCGCGACATAGGGGACGATGAACGCGATCGCCCAGGAGGTGTCGGAGCCGTGCAGGCGGACGCGCCACGGCGGGCGCCGGGCCCGACCAACCCCCATCGACGGCGCGATCGCGACAACCTGTTGCGTACCGCTCATCATCAATCCCGCCTGGCCGCGGCGGCTATCCCTTCACGCCGCCCAGGGTCAGTCCCGACGCCATCCTGTTGCGGAACAGGTAATAGAACAGTACC
>DATBKQ010000096.1:0-5928 GCA_036555825.1 Acetobacteraceae bacterium
CGCACCCGACATATTTGCGCTGTTCGCTGTCAGCAACAAGCATTCCGACGCGGCAGTCGTGCCAGATAATCTGTATCCGGCCCCAGTACTCCTCACGAAGAGCGATCCAGTCCCGCAGTACCTGGTGCAGCGTTTGCGGTGTCAGGGCTAGGCCAACTCCGCCCCGTCCTGCCGGCACGTACTCGGAGAGGTTGACCGCATCTGCCCCCAGTTCGCAGGCCAGCCGAACAACTTCCGGCCCATGTTGCCAATTGAGGCGCGTCGGAGTGAAGCCAACGACCACGCGAACGCCGCGAGCGACAAGCAGCTGGATTGCACGAATGGCCCGCTGATAGAGCCCCTGGCATTGGCGGAAATGATCATGGGTTTGGGCAAGAAGACTGTCCAGACTGACAGTCACGCTCTGCACCCCAAGTACTTTGATTTCATCGGCTGTGCGCTCGGTGATGCAGGAGCCGTTCGAGCCGATGTTCGTGGCCAACCCGCGCGCCTTGGCATGACCGACTAGCGTACGCCAATGCGGGTTAAGCATGGGCTCACCCCCGGAAAAGGCCAAAACCATGACTCCTGCATCGGCGAGCTGATCTATTAACCGCAGGCCCTCGTCTACCGACAGGTCATTGCTACGGTCAGCATCGGGTCCAGAGGCCGAATAGCAATGGAGACATCGTGCGTTGCAACGATGGGTGATCTCCCAAGCCACATATAAGGGAGCTTCGAAAGCCGTGACCACGGCAGGATGGCTGTCCATCACCCCGGCCCCTTGTCAATATCCAAACTTACTTCTTTGTAGGTCTCAAGTTCGACCGGGCCGTTCAACAAAGACCGCCATCTACGGAGGTAGATTTGCATTTGTTCGTCGCTTTCTACCCTTGGGCGGTCGCGCTCATACGCGTCCTCGGTCTCATACTCGACGATTTCGATGAACCGGGACGGATCCGCCAAATCCTCAAGCAATCGGATCCGTATGCTTCCCGGTTGTTCGTAAAACGGGACAGCCTCATGCAAGAAGCTAAGAAGCTGGTCCCGATTCTTCGGATCGCAGCGCAGTCTTAGGTGCAAGACGACGCAAGGGGCTTTGTCCATGTATTGCCTCCCATAGGACCCCCCAGACGGCCAAGGAGGCAAGCACCTTGGACGCACCATACTGAGCAGGGCCGTGGGATTTACTACGCTCTAATGAAAGGCTGACGGGCCATGCGGCGTCGCGCCTTGATCTGGATCAACCATTCCGGGCGTTGGCAAAATATTTTCGCTTGAAGGAAGGTCCGAAAATTTACCGAACCGACTGCTACGCAAGCGTGGCTCCTGCCGCCGGTGCTTGCCACCGCTCGGCATGAATAGCGGTGCAGAGATTTTCGTCCAGCTCGACCAGCTCGCCCGCCCGGGTCGGGTCCTGATAAAGCCGAGACGAGGCGCGACGTTCGGCGCACATCGGCGGTGCGGCGCGTCAGTCGGTCCCCGAATCCGGATCCACGGCCCGCGTTGAGCGCCTCTTGCCACACACCGCCAACCGCGCGCACCCTCGCCGCCAACAAGCACGCGATAACACGCATGGGGATGGGGCGATGACCAAGCGGAGAACCAGGCTCCTACACACAACTTCTGTCCTGCTCGGTCTGTTCTGCCTCACCGCGGGCATACCGCAGGCGGGCAATGCCGCCGAAACGTCCGGTCCGGTTGTTCACACCAAGGAAGGACCGGTGCAGGGCTTCGCCAAGAACGGCATCAGCTCGTTCCTTGGCATTCCCTACGCCGCGCCTCCCGTCGGCGACCTGCGTTGGCGTCCGCCACAGCCGCATGCGGCGTGGACCAACACGCTCGGGGCGACGAAGTTCGCCAACACCTGTCCGCAGATCACCGAACTCGGCGTGTTCGCCGGCCCGGTCAGCCTGACCGAGGACTGCCTGTATCTCAACGTCTTCACCCCGCACGCCAACGGCGCCGGCAACGGCAGGAAGCTGCCGGTCCTGCTGTGGATCCATGGCGGCGGACTGTTCGACGGCGAGAGCAACGACTACGACGCGAGCGCCCTGGTCAAGGGCGGCCCCGCCGGCCCCACTGTCGTCGTCACCATCAACTATCGGCTCGGCCTGCTCGGCTATCTGGGTCACCCCGCGCTCGACGCCGAGGGCCACAATTTCGGCAACTACGGACTGATGGACCAGCAGGAAGCGCTGCGCTGGGTGCAGCGGAACATCGCCGCGTTCGGCGGCGACCCCGGCAATGTGACGGTCGGCGGCCAGTCGGCCGGCTCGACCAGCACCGCCGCCAACGTCATATCGCCGGCAAGCGCCGGCCTGTTCCATCGCGCGATCTTCCAGAGCGGTCCGCTGCTCACGGTCGCGCCGCTCACGCTGGCGGAACAGCGCGGCTCCGATTTCGCCAAGGCGGCAGGCTGCGGCACGGATGCCTCGACGCAGGCCGCCGCCTGTCTGCGCGCCTTGTCGGTGGACAAGATCCTGTCGCTGCAAGGCAGCGCCGCCGCCAATGGCCCCTATGTCACCGGCCTGATGGTCGATGGCACCGTCCTGCCGATCTCCGGCGATGAAGCCTGGCGCACCGGCAAGTTCAACCGGATGCCGATCATGAACGGCCCGGTGGCCGACGAAGGCGCGTTCGCCGCCAGCATCGACGAACTGTTTTTCGGCCCGATGTCCGTCGAGCGCTTCACCAAACTGGTGAAGACCACCTACGACGGCCCGGCCGGACCCGGCAACGGCCCGCCCAATTACCCCGAGGGGACAGCGGCCAAGGTGATGGAGCAGTATCCGCTCAGCGCCTATCCGGCACCGGGCGCGGCGTGGACCGCGATCGCCACCGACGCCAACGTCTGCCGCCATCCCTACCTGAACAACCACGCCTCGGAGTTCGCGCCGCTCTACGCCTACGAATTCGCCTACAGGAAGGCGCCCTGGTATTTCCCCGCCGTGCACTTCGACCATGGCGCCGCCCACACCATCGACATCCAGTTCCTGTTTCCCGACTGGCACGGCGGTCCTCTGGGAATCCAGCACGGCCTCAACGCGCAGGAACGCGCCCTGTCGCGTGAGCTGGTGGGCGCCTGGACCAACTTCATGTACACCGGCAACCCCAACCTGAAGGGCGACCGACCCTGGCCGCGCTACAAGAAGGGCTCCGAGCTGTACCTGTCGGAGAATGTGACCGGCCTCGCGCCGACCACCGCCGCGCAGTTCGCTTCCGAGCACCGCTGCGGATTCTGGGACGGGATCCTGATCTACGAGACGCCCGGCAGGTCGTAGCGATCCATACGATCGTCGTGACGGCAGCCGGCAGCAGCCTGCGACCATGCCGCCGACCAAATCTGCGTGAAACCGCAAAAGGCGGTTGTAGAATGCCGCAATCGGCTGCAATCCGCGCGTAGCGTTGCACGGACTTGCCACTGCCCGGAGGGAACCCGGCATTCTTGACAAATGACAGCGTGCAGTGTGTGGCCTGATACACGCAAAGAAGCCGCACGCAAACACAACACGCAAACACAAGAAGCCGACCCTCGGCACCGGGCTGGGCGAAACCTGCAAAGCGCGGGAGGTAGCAGCCATGAGATCGGGATTGTTCGCGAGCGAATCACTGCCATTGGATGCGCGGCGCGCCATTGTCGCGGGGTTCGTCGGCTTCGCCGTGGATTTCTTCGACATCTACCTGCCCTCGCTCGTGCTCGCGCCAGTGATGGGCTACTTCGAGCCGAACGACCTTGGCGCCACGGCAAGCACCACCGTCTATTACTTCACCATCGTTGCCACGCTGCTCGGCCGCCCCTGCGGCGCCGTGATCTTCGGCCACTGGGCCGACAAGATCGGCCGACGCCGCAGCACCATGATCAGCATCGCCGGCTTCGGCACGTTCACGCTGCTGATCGCGTTCATCCCGGGCAGCGCCACGATCGGCATCTGGTCGCTGGTCCTGCTGATCGCCATCCGCTTCGCCGGCGGCGTATTCATGGGCGGCGAATACACATCCAACAATACGCTCGCGCTGGAGATGGTGCCGAAGGAGCGTCGCGGCTTCGTCGGCGGACTGATCCAGGGCGCCTTCCCCGTCGGCTTCGCCATGACCACGCTGGTCACCACGATCATGCTGACCATCACCACCAAGGACCAGTACTTCGCCTGGGGATGGCGCATCCCCTTCGTCATCGGCTTCGCCATCGCGATGGCCTTTCTGGCCTACTACCGCAGGGTGCCCGAATCGACGCTGTGGGAGTCCACCGAAAAAAGCGAGGCTCCGCTGAAGACCGTGCTGTCCGGCCGGCATCTGCGCACGCTGGCGCAGATCTTCATCATGATGAGTGGGTTTTGGCTGCTCGGCCAGCCGTCAACCTTGCTGCCCAGCATCATGATCCGCCAGCTGCACATCCCCGGCACAATGACGTCGAACGGCTTTCTGCTCGCCAGCATCGGCCTGTTCTTCGCCTTCGTGGGCTATGGCCTGCTCAGCCAGATGATCGGCCGGCGCCGCACCATCGTGATCTCGGCGGTGGTGGTCCTGATCTTCTGCCCCGCGCTCTACTACGCTGCCATCTCCAACGCACTCGTCGGCGGTCCGCTGCTCCTCACCACCGCCCTCTTCGGCATATTCCATATCCTGGCCATCGGCCCTTGGGGCTCCGTGACGGTGTACATCTGCGAGCGCTTCCCTACACACGTCCGTGCCAGCGGCTACGGCATCGGCTACAGCCTGGCGGTGGTCATCCCATCCTTCTCCGGCATTTACGTGCTGTGGCTCTCCCACCTGGTGCCGTACCTGTTCGCGCCGATCCTGCTGCTCGTGCTCGCCGGCGTGCTGATGATCGCAGGTGCACTGCTGGGGCCGGAAACGCGCGACGTGGAACTGCACCTGCCCGATCTCGGAACCGAGCTGATCCCGCCCGCCGCCACCACGGCACTGCCGCGCTCGGCTTAGAGCGCGATGACCGAAGGCGGAATCGCCGGAGGTCTGAGTCGCGCGGCAGAAGACAGAGCGCGATGACCGAAGGCGGGAATCGCCGGAGGTCTGAGTCGCGCGGCAGAACAAAGAGATAGAACAGGATGACTTCGCCTGTCAGAAGTCATCCTGCCCTAGGAAGGCCGCTCCTCCGATCGCCTCGCCATCTCGCGCGCCCGCGAAGCGGCGCGGGCGTTGCGGATCCTCTGGATGTCCTGCTGCGCTTCGGCCGTGGACCGGTCCGCAGACAGGACAGCCTTCGCCAGTTGCTGCTCGCTGACCGCGCGTTCCTGCCCGTCAGCCACGCGCTTCACCCGGTACTGCCACGCCTTGGCCTCCGCCGGCAGGGCACGCGAGACCGTATATACATCGGCGGGACTGCCATGCGGGTGGCTGCCGTCCAGCAGCAGGCGAACCCGGTCTCCAACAGCGAACTTGCGCGCTTCCATGGCACTCCTCCCGACGTATTTCAGCAATCGCGCCGGTCCCCGGGCGCGCATCAGCCTCAGAACCCGCCCCGCCGGCGATGCGCCGGTGCTCTGAAAGGATCCGCGGCCTGCCAGAGCCGCCTGTCCTGCACGATCCAGGCGTCCGCCTCGTCCTGCGAGGCAAAACCGGTTGCCACGTGCAGCAGACTTCCGGGCCGGGTCACCTCCACGGCGAAGCTGTCGTCTTCCCGCTGAATCACGCGATAATCCGCATCGGCCATGGCTGTCCGTAACCTGTTGGCGGTCCCCGACGCGGCCGCACACTCAATGAGCCTTTCGCGTGCAAACCAGGTCGTCGCCGCTGAGCTCGAAAATCACCTTCCCCGCACGCACAACCCCCGCGACACCCGCGTACACGTAGGTAACCGCGTTGCAGGTGACTTCGAAGGTGAACAATTGCCCCTCCGGGTGTCCATAATCCTGGAAGAACTCCTCGAAATCGTAGGTTATCTGGCCGTCGTGCTCGGACAGATGCATCGTTGCTCCTGCACGCTTT
>DATBKQ010000097.1:0-3286 GCA_036555825.1 Acetobacteraceae bacterium
CAGCGATCGGCGGAGCCGGGCCAGGCGGGCATAGGTTCCGGCGTCATCCTGGCCGATCAGGCGGCTGTATCCCACCATGTCGGCATGCACGAATGCCGCCAATCGCCGCGCCCCGCCGGTGATCGCGGGCAGACCGCCCCCGATGCTGCCTCCATACGAGTGCTCTGTGTCAGGCGCTTCATTCTACGGCGGATGTAGATGCGGTGCTATCGGCGACTTGAGATGCGGCGGACCAGGAAGCGTGAAGTACTGAACCAAGACTCCACCCCACACGTTTAGGCGCAGCACGGCAGGCACGCCGTCCGCCCCCACATCAGGGAGGAATTCATGAGCAATCGAGCCGAAGCGCCCGAGGGACCGGATTTCCGGCAAGGGGTCAGCCTGGCGCAGCTTGCCGAACGGACGCCCTTGCGCGGTCATGTGGACGGTACCCCGGCGCTGCTGGTGCGGCTGGGCGCCGACGTGCTGGCAATCGGTGCGACCTGCACCCATTACGGCGGGCCGCTGGCCGAGGGCCTCCTGGTCGGCGACACGATCCGTTGTCCCTGGCATCACGCCTGCTTCAGCCTGCGCTCGGGCGCGATGTTGCGTCCGCCGGCGCTGAACCCCGTGGCGTCCTGGCGGGTGGAACAGCGCGACGGCCAGGCCTTCGTGCGCGAGGAACTGGAGCCGCCGGCGCCGCGGCCCCGCGCGGGCGCGGACCAGCCAGGCACGATCGTCATCGTCGGCGGCGGGGCGGCCGGACATGCCGCCGCGGAGACGCTGCGACAGGAGGGATACGCCGGCTCGATCACCCTGCTGAGCGCCGATACCGCACCGCCGTGCGACCGGCCGAACCTGTCCAAGGACTATCTCGCCGGAAGCGCCGAGCCGGACTGGATTCCGCTGCGCCCGCCCGAGTTCTACGCCCAGCATGCCATTGATCTGCGGCTCGGTGCCCGCGTCGCGGCGATCGAACCGGCCAGCCATTCGGTGAAGCTCGCCGACGGCGGCCGGCTGACCTATGCCAGGCTGCTGCTCGCCACCGGCGCCGAACCGATCAGGCTGGACGTACCGGGTGCCGAACTGCCGCACGTGCGCGTGCTGCGCAGCCTGGCTGACAGCGACGCCCTGATCGCCCGCGCCAGCGCCGCGCGGCGCTGTGTCGTGGTGGGTGCGAGCTTCATCGGCCTGGAGGCCGCTGCCTCGCTGTGTACGCGGGGGCTCGAGGTGCACGTGGTCGCGCCGGAGGCGCGCCCGATGGAGCGCGTCATGGGCGCGGCGATCGGCGACATGGTGAAGGCCCTGCACGAGCAGCACGGCGTCAGATTCCATCTCGGCGCGACGATTGCCGCGATCGCACCGGAGACGGTGACGCTTTCGACCGGCGAGCAGCTAGCGGCCGACCTGGTCGTGGTCGGCATCGGCGTGCGCCCCGTGGTCGCGCTCGCCGAGCAGGCCGGACTGGCGCTGGACCGGGGCGTGGCGGTGGACGAGTTCCTGCGGACCAGCGACCCGGACATCTACGCCGCGGGCGACATCGCACGCTGGCCCGACCGGCTGACCGGCAAGCCCATCCGGGTCGAGCACTGGGTGGTGGCGCAGCGCCAGGGCCGGACCGCCGCACGCAACATGCTCGGAGCGCGGCAGCGCTTCGCAGCCGTGCCGTTCTTCTGGAGCCAGCACTACGACACGGCCATCAACTACGTCGGTCATGCGGAACGGTGGGACCGTCTCGAAATCGATGGCGATCCCGCGGCGCACGACTGCGCCGTGACTTTCTGGGGTGACGGCAGAAGGCTTGCCGTGGCGACCGTCGGTCGCGATATCGCCAGCCTGCAGGCGGAGGCGGCGTTGGAAGAGACGAGGGCTTCATGACCTCGCACCGGATCGCGGCGAACCGTGTTCGGCTGCGGCGCGTATACGAGCCGCCGTCTGCCGAGGATGGCGTACGCGTGCTGGTCGATCGTCTTTGGCCACGCGGGCTGAGCAAGGCGGAGGCGTCCGTGGACCGCTGGATGAAGGACATCGCGCCCAGCGCGGGACTGCGGAAATGGTTCGGGCACGACCCGGAACGCTGGCCGGAGTTCCGCAGGCGCTACACCGCGGAACTGCGGCAACAGACGGAGGCGGTGGACGAGCTGCGCGAACTCTCGCGGCACGACACCGTGACCCTGGTCTACGGAGCGCGCGACGAAGAGCACAACGACGCGGTGGTGCTGCGCGACGTACTGCTGCGAGGTGAGTGACGGCTGAACGGAGAGGAAAGGTGTCTGATAGAATGTATCCCAAGGCCACGATGGAAATGGCACAGCGGCGGCGCGGACTGGCCGCGGCGCAACAGGCGGCGTTCGACGCCTTCGGCAAAGCGGTGTTCGCAGACGGCGCGTTGCCTGCCCGGACAAAGCAGATCATTGCCGTGGCGGTGGCCCACGTGACGCAATGCCCGTATTGCATCAAGGGGCATACCCGGGCCGCGTTGCGGGCCGGGGCGACACCCGAGGAGCTGATGGAGGCGATCTGGGTGGCCGCCGAGATGCGCGCCGGCGCGGCGTACGCGCCTGCGGCGCTCATGCGTGATGCGGCCGGCGAGCAATCGGGCTGACCGGGCGGAACGCTGCCGGCCCGCCGCGATTCCACCGAGGCCTGTCTCGGGCTAGAATGACACGCCGGGATGGGTGGCCGAGCGGCTTAAGGCAGCGGTCTTGAAAACCGCCAACCCGCAAGGGTTCGTGGGTTCGAATCCCACCCCATCCGCCACCACAAGTTGCAGTTGTGTGCGCCGCTGTGCGGAACCCCCTGAAAATACTACCTTCTGATCCTGAGAGTTGTGCTTGCCCGTGCGCAGCTATGCGCCTATATAGCGAAATGATTTGTGGGACAAATAGCGGGGCGGAAGTTTAGGCGGATGTCGAGGGAAATCGGCAAGCTGACACCGGCCAAGGTGAGGCACGCGAGCAAGCCGGGGGTGTACGGCGACGGTGCCGGGCTTTGGCTCAATGTGGGAGAGGCGGGCAACAAGTCCTGGCTCTATCGCTACATGCTCGATGGCCGGGCGCGCGAAATGGGGCTCGGACCGCTGCATACGATCGGACTGGCCGAAGCCCGCGAACGGGCGCGCGCCGCGCGCCGCCTCTGTCTCGACGGCATCGACCCCATCGAGAGGAAGCACGCCGAGCGCGATGCGCGACGCCTGGCAGCCGCGAGCGCCGTGACATTCGAGGACTGCGCCGCGAAGTACATCGCTGCCAACCGGGCCGGGTGGCGCAACGCCAAGCACGCGGCGCAATGGGATGCGACGCTCGCC
>DATBKQ010000098.1:0-4545 GCA_036555825.1 Acetobacteraceae bacterium
GACAGATCTGGCGGCCCAGCTCATCCCACAGATCGTGCGTCTGGCAGCGGGTCGGGCCCGCATCGGCGCCGCCCTCGATGCAACCGGGGCTGCCGATGTCGCATCGCGTGGCGTGGATCGGCTCATCGACCGCGGCGATTATGTCTGCGACGGCGATCGCGTCGGATGGGCGTGCCAGCCGGTAACCACCGCCAGGACCGCGCGCCGAGCCGACCAGGCCGGCGCGCCGCAGTTTACCGAACAACTGCTCCAGATAGGGCTGGCTGAGCTTCTGCCGGGCGGCGATCTCGGCCAGGCAGACCGGGCCGCATTCGCAGCCGATTGTCTGGCGGGTGGCCAGGTCCACCATCGCCATCACCGCGTAGCGGCCGCGGGTCGAGAGCTGCACGCCTACTCCGCCGCCGCCTGGCGCTGGCGCATCTGCTCTTCCGCCAGGCGCGCCACCCGTGCCTCTAGTTCGGCGAGTTCGCAGTGCATCTGGTCGAGGTCGCGCAGCAGCGGATCGAGGCTGTCGTCGCACGGGATGCCGTAGGGATCGAACCCCGGGACCTTGTGGTCGCGGGTCGCCTTGCGATCCACCGGCCGCGCCGGGATGCCGACCACCGTGGTGTCGTCCGGCACGTTGTCCAGCACCACGGCGTTGGAGCCGACGCGGGCGTTGTCGCCGACCCGGATCGGCCCGAGCACCTTCGCCCCGGCGCCAATGATGACGTTGTTGCCGACGCTCGGGTGCCGCTTGCCACCGCCGCTGGCCCGCGCGACACCCAGCGTGACCTGGTGATAAAAGTAGCAGTCGTCGCCGACCTCGGCGGTTTCGCCGATCACGACGCCCATGCCGTGGTCGATGACGAAGCGTCTGCCCAACCTGGCGGCAGGGTGGATCTCGATCCCGGTCAGCCAACGGGCAATATGCGACGAGAAGCGGCCCAACACCTGAAGGCCATGCCCCCAGAGCCAGTGCGACAGCCGGTGCCACATGACGGCATGGAGACCCGGATAGCACAGCAGCACCTCCAGGTTGGAACGTGCCGCGGGGTCGCGCTCGCGGTAGGTCCGGATCGTCTCACGCAAGAACATGAAAGCCATGCGTCATTTCCGGTATGATGGACCGGCCCTCTACTCTATAGTGGTCAGCCCTGGGACCTGGAGCCTATCCTGGGGACGGCCGGCCGGGGGCCGAACACGATACGAAGGAAGCAGAGACCCTGCGGCACCAATGCCGCTTTGCGAGAGCGTAGATATTCCGACCCCTGTGGTCAAGAATTCACGCGAAACTGAAATGCGAGGGCATGCGTTCCTATCTAGTGTCGGTACCCGATCGGGCGCGGGGGAGAGTGGCTGAGGTTTGTCAGGAGCGGCGCTGGGCGAGGCCGAGGGGGCCGCGGCCGGGCGCTGCCCGATGGGACAGGAAAGCGGTTTCGGGACGCCATGCCAGAGGTGATGTTTGCCGGCCCTGATGGCCGGTTGGAGGGTCGTTATCATCATTCGAAGGAGACGGGAGCGCCGGTCGCGCTGATCCTTCACCCGCATCCGTTGCACGGCGGGACGATGAACAATCGGGTAACCTACTCGATGTACCAGTCGTTCCAACGGCTCGGTTGCTCCGTCATGCGGTTCAATTTTCGCGGGGTGGGCCGCAGCCAGGGCCGCTACGACGGCGGCATCGGCGAGATCGGCGACGCCGCGGCCGCGCTCGACTGGATGCAGGCGGTCAATCCCAACCACGGGGGACTGTGGATCGCCGGCTACTCGTTCGGCGCGTTCATCGGCATGCAACTGCTGATGCGGCGGCCCGAGATTTCCGGCTGGGTCAGCGTGGCGCCGCCGGCGAACCACTACGATTTCGGCTTCCTTGCGCCGTGCCCGTGCGGCGGGCTGATGCTGCACGGCGACGCGGACGAACTGGTGCCCGAGAACGCGGTCCGCAAGCTGGTGGACAAGCTGAACACGCAGAAAGGGGTGAGCGTCGATTATCGCGTGGTCGAGGGAGCCGACCATGTGTTCGCCGAGCACGCTGACCGGGTTTCGGACGCGATCGAGGACTACTGCGGCAAGACAATCGCGCGCCGCGCCATGGCGCTGGCGGCAGATTAGGCCGTCTCACCCTCTCCCTGGCCCTCCCCCGCGCGGCGGGGGAGGGAAATCGGGGCGGCGATCCTGCCGCCTGTCATGGGGCGTGACACGCCGGTCGTTCCCGGGAAACTGAGCGGCAGGCCAGCGTGCGCGCGAGCGGCCAGGAAGCCGAAGCACTGCGCCTCCAAAGCGTCGCCGTTCCAGCCGACCGCCTCGACCGGATCGACCGGCGCGGCCAGGAGGCCGCGCAGCGCCATCATGACCGCTGGATTGCGCCGGCCGCCTCCGGTGACCAGCCAATGCGACGGGGACGCCGGCAACGGTGCGGCGGCGACCGCCGCGGCGATGAAGGCAACCAGAGTGGCAGCCCCGTCGGCTGGCGATAGGCGGTCCACTCCGCTCGCGGCCAGGCTCGCGGCGAAGTCCAGCCGGTCGAGCGACTTCGGCACCGGCCGGGAGAAATAGCGATCGGCCAGCAGCCGGTTGAGTACGGCGGGGTCGGGCTGGCCTGATCGGGCAAGCGCGCCGTCGCGGTCGAACGGCATTCCAGCCCGCCGCGCCACCCAGTCGTCCAGCGGGCCATTGCCGGGCCCGGTGTCGAAAGCGATCAGCGTCCCGTCCGGCCCGATCCAGGTCACGTTCGCGACGCCACCGATGTTCAGCACCGCCAGCGGCTTCGCCAACTCGCGCGCCAGCGCCGCGTGGTACACCGGAGCGAGCGGGGCACCCTCGCCGCCCGCTGCCAAATCGGCCGAACGAAAGTCGTAGGCGACGGGCAGTCCGGTTCGCCAGGCGAGTTCGCTCGCGTCGCCGATCTGCCAGGTCCTGCGCCGATCCGGCTGGTGCAGGATCGTCTGGCCATGGAAGCCGATCAGGTCAGCCTCGCGGCCTAGCGCCGTCACCGCCCGCACATGGTACTCGGTCAGCCGCGCCTCGGCGCTCTTCAGCCGCCGGTCCGCCGGGTCAAGCGTCGGCGCATGGTCCAACACGCGACGCAGGTCGGCGCGCAGCCGGTCGTCGTAGGGCAACGTCAAGGCCGGACCGAACGCGCCGATCCGCTCGCCATCGGTTTCCAGCCAGGCGGCGTCGACGCCGTCCAGCGAGGTCCCGCTCATCAGTCCTATGGTGCGCAGCATTTTTTCCCGACTGCGTCTGTGCTAGCTCAGCCGCACCATGGCCCAAAGCGAATTCCTGCGCGAAGCCGCCGAGCGCGGCTTCGTTTTCCAGTGCACCGATGCCGAAGGGCTGGACGCGGCGCTGCGCGCCGGCATAGTGACCGCCTATATCGGTTTCGACTGCACCGCCGACAGCCTGCATGTGGGCAATCTGGTCGGCATCATGATCCTGCGGCTGCTGCAGAAGCACGGGCACCGGCCGTTGGTGCTGATGGGCGGCGGCACGACGCGGATCGGCGATCCGTCCGGCAAGGACGAGGCGCGGCTGCTGCTGACGGACGAGCAGATCGCTGCCAACATGGCTGGCATCCGGCGCTGCTTCGACCCGTTCCTGCGCTTCGGCGACGGTCCCGCCGATGCGATCATGGCGAACAACGGCGACTGGCTGAACGCGCTTGGCTACATCCCGCTGCTGCGCGAGGTCGGCACCCATTTCACCATCAACCGAATGCTGACCTTCGACAGCGTGCGCATCCGGCTGGACCGCGAGCATCCGCTGACCTTCCTCGAATTCAACTACATGATCCTGCAGAGCTACGACTTCCGCGAGCTCAACCGCCGCCACGGCGTCACCTTGCAGATGGGCGGGTCGGACCAGTGGGGCAACATCGTCTCCGGCATCGAGCTGACGCGGCGCACCGACAACAGGACGGTGTTCGGACTGACCACGCCGCTGATCGCCACCGCCTCGGGAGCGAAGATGGGCAAGAGCGTCGGCGGCGCAGTGTGGCTGGCGCGCAACCGGCTGGCGCCCTACGAGTACTGGCAGTTCTGGCGCAACACCGAGGACGAGGACGTTGGGCGGTTCCTGCGCCTGTTCACCGACCTGGCGCTGCCGGAGATCGCCCGGCTGGAGGCGCTGCGGGGCGCCGAGATCAACGAGGCGAAGAAGGTGCTGGCGACCGAGGCCACGCGGCTCGCGCATGGTGCCGCGGCCGCCGCCGAGGCGGCCGAGACCGCGCGGCTGGCGTTCGAGGAGGGCGAGGCGGCCGACATGCTGCCAGGCATGGACGTGCCGCGGGCGGAGCTGGAAAGCGGAATACCGGCGTTCCGCCTGTTCGCGATGGCCGGACTCGCGGCCAGCTTTGGCGAGGCGCGACGGCTGATCCGCGGTGGCGGCGCGCGCATCAACGATACCCCGGTCAAGGATGAGGGGCAGACGGTCACGGTGGCGGATCTGCACGACGATACGATCAAGCTGTCGGCCGGGCGGAAGCACCACCGGCTGGTGCGAGTGCCGTAGGTGCGCGCGGTCGTCGCGCTGCTGCTGGGCGCGACGGCGGCAGGCGCGGCTGCC
>DATBKQ010000099.1:0-18917 GCA_036555825.1 Acetobacteraceae bacterium
GTGCGGCTGGCCGAACAGGGAAGCCTCAAGCAGGCTCTCCCGTTGCTGGTGCGGGCGGCTCGGGCCGGGATCGCGGAAGCGGAGTATCGGCTGGGGCGCTGCTACCTGGAGGGCGCGGGCGTGCCGCCGAGCCGTCCGGAAGGGGCGCGTTGGCTGGAGCGTGCGGCCAGCCAGGGCTATGTCGAGGCTCAGGCGCAGCTCGCGACACTCGCGATACACGGCTTGGTGGCACAGCCGGAAGGTGGGCAGTCGGCACGGCTGTTCGCCTCGCAGGAGGCGGTGGCTCCCGATTTCGAGGCGGGCCTGCGCTGGGCACGCAAAGCGGCCGAGGGCGGCTCGGCCGACGGGCAGGCGGTACTCGGTTACATCCTGACCTCGGGTCCGGAGAAGACGCGGGACCTGGAAGAGGCGCATCGCTGGTATGAGCGGTCGGCCGCGGCCGGCAGCCCGCAAGGCGCGCTTGGGCTGGCGCTCTCGCTGGCACGCGATGCCAAGACGGCGGAGCAACACGCCGAGGTGGCCCGTCACCTGCGCAAGGCCGCCGATGCGGGATTGCCCACCGCGCTCTATCTGCTCGCGGTGGTGACCGAGCGCGGCATGGCGGGGCCGGCGGATCGCCCTGCCGCCATCCAACTGTTCCGCCAGGCCGCGGAGAAGGGCAACCGGCCCAGCCAGGCACGCTGGGGCATGGCGCTGATGGAAGGACTGACGGTGCCCGCCAATCCGGTGGAGGGCGAGTCGTGGCTGCGCCGGGCGGCGCTCGCCGGCGACCCGGAAGCGGCGGCGGTGGTCGGCGACATGTATGCCAAGGGCGGCAAGCTGCCGCCGAACTACGCCGAGGCGGCGATGTGGTTCCGCCGCTCGGCCGAGGCTGGGCATCGCGGCGGGGCGCGGGCGCTCGGGATGATGCATCTGACCGGGGCGGGCGTGCCGCGCGATGCGGAAGAGGCGGCGCGCTGGTTCCGGATTTCGGCCGAGGCCGGGGATGGGGCAGCGCGGGTGGATCTCGCCAACCTGTTGCTGCGCGGCGAAGGCGGCACCGACGACGCGATCCGCACGCGCGAGTGGTTCGAGCAGGCCGCTGCCTCCGGCGACCTGGTGGCGGCGTTCAATTTCGGCGTCTGCCTGGCGGAAGGGGTCGGTGTCGAACGCGACGACCGGAAGGCGGCGCAGTGGCTGCGTCGGGCCGCCGACGGGGTGGTGAACGCGCAGTACTGGTATGGCCGCATGCTGATCGAAGGCCGCGGCCTGGACGCCAATCCGGAGGAGGGCCGCGCCTGGATCAAGCGCGCGGCCGATGTCGGCATGGTGGAGGCGGAGGTCCTGTTGGCGGAGTTGATGCTGACCGGGCGCGGCGGTCCGAAGGACCATCCGGGCGCGCTGGCGCTGTTCGAAAAGGCGGCGGGACGCGCGCATGTCGGCGCGATGTTCGCCATGGGCGCGATGCACGGCGGTGGGCACGAGGTCCCGACCGACCGGCTGACCGCGCAGCGCTGGTTCCATGCCGCAGCGGAGCGCGGCCACGCCTATGCGCAGATGATGCTCGGCCGCTACCTGGCGCGCGGCCTCGCGGGCGAACAGGACTTCGAGCGGGCGCGCGTGTGGCTGGAGCGCGCTCTCGCGCAAGGGCTGCAGGAGGCGCGGGGCGACCTTGCCGCGCTGCCGCCGCCGCCCGAAACCCAGCAGATCGAATCGCAGGCGGTCGGCCGCTGAACGAGCCGGCTGGCGCGTGATGACCGGAGACGGAATCGTCCACGGTCTGGATCACGCGCTCAACCAAAGCCACGCGGCACTCGCGCTGGATGCGTTCCACCAGGGTCAGGCGGCGATGGCCGCCGGCGACAGGGAGGCGGCGCGCCGCTGGCTGGATCGCGCCCGGCGGCTGGCGCCGGGGGACGCCACGGTCGCGCTCGCGTTGGCGGCTGCGTGCCTCGGGCATGACGACCGGCGCGCCGAGGCGCTGTTCGCCCAGGTCGTCGCCGAACACGATGTGCACGAGGCGTGGCTTGGCCTGGCAACAGCGCGGCGGCGGCTGGGCCTTCCCCTCCCCCCGACCCGCTCCCGCGAGGGGAGGGCCGGTCTTGTCGGCTGCGTGAGCGGTCGGGATGGCGGTCTGGCAGGCTGGGCCTGGCATCCTGGCGACCCGGAGCGGGACGCCGTGCTCACGATCCGGCCGGTCAAGGGGAGCGGACGGCTGACGATCGCGGCGACCGATCGCGAGGCGGAAGCCCCGGGGCCGTTGACGCGGCCGCGCGGCTTTCTCCTCCGCGAACTGCCCTTCAAGGGCATGGTGCGGGTGCTGGGGAGCGACGGGAAGGATCTGCTGGGCAGCCCGCTGGACCCGCGCGCCGAGCTGGTGCCGCTGCCGGTGATGGCAACGCCACCGCATCGGACGGGTTCGCCGCCGCGGCGGCCGGTCGACGTGGTGGTGCCGGTGCACGGCGGTGCGCGGCACACGCTCGCCTGCCTGGACAGCGTGCTGAAGGCTCGCCCGCGGGGCAGCCGGGTGATCGTGATCGACGACGCCTCGGAGGAGCCCGAGCTCTGCGTCGCACTCGATGTCCTGGCACGGCGGCGGCGCATCCTGCTGATCCGGCACCGGCGCAATCGCGGATTCCCGGCCAGCGCCAACGAGGGCATTCGTGCGGCATCCGGCCGCGACGTGGTGCTGCTGAACAGCGATACGCTCGTGGCGCCTGGGTGGCTGGAGGCGTTGCGCGAGGTGGCCTACAGCGCGCCGGATATCGGCACCGCGACGCCGCTGTCCAACGACGCCAGCATCGTGACCTATCGCCACGATCCGCCGGACCTGGCGGCAACGATCCGCCTCGATGCGCTGGCGCGTCGCACGAACGGTGCGACGGCCGTCGATATCCCGGTGGGAGTGGGGTTCTGCCTGTACCTGCGCCGGGCCTGTATCGACGAGGTGGGGCGGTTGCGCGCCGACATCTTCGCCCAAGGGTATGGCGAGGAGAACGACTTCTGCCTGCGCGCGCGCCGTCTCGGCTGGCGGAACGTCGCGGCACCCGGCGTGTTCGTCGCGCATCTCGGCGGGCGCTCGTTCGGCGCCGCGGCGCAGTATCTCCGGGCGCGCAACGCCGCACTGCTGGAGCGGCTGCATCCGGGCTACGAGACGCTGATCGAGACGCATGTGCGGGCGGATCCGCTGGCGCCCGCGCGGCGGCGGCTCGACCTGGCACGCTGGCGCGACGGGCGGCGGCGCGGCGGCAGGGCGATGATCCTGGTCACCCACGCCGAGGGCGGCGGGGTGGAGCGGCAAATCGAGGCGGCGGGCGCGCGGCATCGGGCGAGCGGGCTGCGGCCGGTCGTGCTGCGGCCGGCTCGCCACAACGATGGCGGCGGCGTGGCGGTGGGCGACGGGTTTCCCGACCTGCGCTACCGGCTGCCCGACGAGCTTCGCGCGCTGCGGCGGCTGCTTGCGGCCGAGCACCCGGTCGGCATCGAACTGCATCATCTCGCCGGCCACCATCCGGCGCTGATCGAGCTGATCACCGCGCTCGGCGTACCGTACGAGGTGCACGTGCACGACTATGCCTGGCTGTGCGGACGCGTGGCGCTGGTGGGGGCCGCCGGTCGTTATTGCGGCGAACCGGATGTCGCGCAATGCGAGGCATGCGTCGCGTCGGCCGGCAGCTTGATCGGCGAGCCGATATCGGTCGCGGCGCTGCGGCAGCGATCCGCAGGATTGCTGGCAACGGCGCGTCGCGTCGTGGTGCCATCCAACGATGCCGCGGCGCGGATCCGGCGGCACTTTCCGACGGTGCGGCCGGTGGTGCACACGCACGAGGATGACGCCGCCGTCGGCGATCCTGCGCCGGCCGCGGCGGTGAACCGGTGCCGCGTCTGCGTCATTGGCGCGATCGGCGTGCACAAGGGATTCCAGGTGCTGCTCGACTGCGCGCGCGACGCGGCGGAGCGAGAGCTCCCGCTGGAATTTGTCGTTGTCGGTCACACGATCGACGACCGCGCATTGCTGGCCACCGGGCGAGTGTTCGTCACCGGACCGTATGCCGCGGGCGAGGCGGTGGCGCTGATCAAGGCACAGGGTGCAACGTTGGCGCTGCTGCCATCGATCTTCCCGGAGACCTGGTGTCTGACCTTGTCGGAAGCCTGGCGCGCGGGTTTGCGGGTCGTCGCGTTCGACATTGGGTCTCAAGCCGAACGGATTCGCCGGACCGGCCGAGGCTTTCTGCTACCTCTGGCACTGAAACCCCCACAAATTAATGACGCGATAGTTGCAGAGACCGCGTTGACACGGCATGAATTGCGGCACTCGGGATAAATACAACTACCAACGCGAGAATGCTGCATGTCGGAAGCTGTCACTGCCATCCCCAAAGCGCCGCCCGCCAAGCCCGCTCCTGGCGAAACCGCCGCACCGGGCCGCATCGCCGAACTGAAGGTATCCGGTCACCTGATGACCCTGGACACCGGACTGTTCTGCGTTTTCCAGCCGCCTGGATCGCCGCGTGCCAACCACCACTCGGGACTGCCGGGGGTGCGCATTTCCGCCCCGCCCGGACCGGCGGGACGGCCGGAGGCGGTGAGCATCAGCACCTTCCGCGAGGATGGCTGGATGAACGGCGGGGATTCGGCCGCGCTGATCCGTGTCGCCGAAGGGCCGGCGCAGGTGCTGGTAACGGTGTACCAGGCGCCGTCGGCACCGCCCGAATCGGCGCCTCGGCTGCAGGTGATGCGGCTTGGCGCGGATGGACAGGTCCCGCCGGGCGTGCCGCCCCAGGCGGCGGCGGCCGCCGTCGCGCTCGCCGGAGCGGAAGCGATTGCGCACGTGCAGCGCACCGGCGACATGCCGGCCAAGCTGGGCGATTGGGTCGGCCGGCGGGGCAGCCGGCTGTGGATCGAGGGGTTCAGCCTGACACCCCGCCACGGCCTGAAGCCGGACGAAGTCGAGTATCAGGCGGTACTGGGCCGCGGCTGGATGTCGCCGTGGATCGAAGGCGGCAAGTTCTGCGGCAGTCGAGGAATGGCGCTGCCGCTGCTCGGGCTGAAGCTGCGGCTCAAGGGCAATGCGGCGAAGACGCACGTGTGCAGTTATTCCGCGACGTTCGTCGACGGCAGCGCCGTTGGGCCGGTGGCGGGGGGCGAGACCTGCGAGGCGGAGAGCCTCGCGGCGTTGGAGGCATTCCAGGTGGTGATCCGCCGGAAGGGCAAGGAGCCGGCGCCAACCAAGGCACCGCCGCGGAAGAAGTCGCGCTAGCGCGTGATGACCAGAGGCGGGATGGTCGGAGGTGTGGATCGCGCGCGCAACGAAGGAAAGCTGAAGCAGGACGAGGTCAAGCTGACCTCATCCTGCTTCAGGCTGTCCGCGCAGCCGTGAAGTTCCTGTTCGTCCACCAGAACTTCCCGGGCCAGTACCTGCACATCGTGCGGCACCTCGTCGGCGCGAAGCGGCACGACGTGGTGTTCATCAGCGAGCCAAACGCCAACCGGATCGACGGGGTAAGGGTGGTGCCTTATCCGAAGCCGGCCGGACCGCCGGCGGAGGTGCATGTCGCGGTGCGCGAACTGGATGCGGCGCTGCGCCGCGCCGACGTGGTCGCGCGCACCGCGGCGAACCTCAGGCAGCTCGGGTTCACCCCGGACATCATCATCGGGCACCACGGCTGGGGCGAGCTGCTCAATCTGCGCGATGTCTGGCCGGATACGCCGCTGCTCGGCTATTTCGAGTTCTATTACAGCTCCGACGGCATCGATGTGGGTTTCGATCCGGAGTTCCCGACGCACCCGGCCGAGCATCCGCGCATCCGGGCGAAGAACGGCGTCAATCTGCTGGCGCTGAACCTCGGCGCCCATGGGCAGACGCCGACGCGGTGGCAGCTCTCCACCTATCCGGCGTGGGCGCAGCAGTACATCTCGCTGTTGCCGGAAGGCGTGAACCTCGATGTCTGCCGGCCGGACCCGGACGTGCGGCGGCGTCCGCTGAAGATCAACGGCACGACGATCAAGCCGGGCGAAAAGCTGGTCACCTATGTCGCGCGCGACCTGGAGCCGTATCGCGGGTTCCACGTCATCATGCGTGCCGTGCCGCATCTGCTGCGGGCGCGCAAGGACGTGCGCGTCGTGCTGGTGGGCGCCGATGGGATCAGCTATGGCCGGCCTCCGCCGGAAGGGACGTGGCGCCAGGCAATGCTGCAGGAACTCGGCGGCAGCATCGATCCCGATCGCGTGCTGTTTCCCGGGCGGCTGGACTACTCACGATACGTTGCCATGCTGCAGCGCTCGGACGCGCACGTGTATCTGAGCTACCCGTTTGTCGCATCGTGGTCGCTGCGCGAGGCTCTGGCCAGCGGATGCGTGGTGGTCGGTGGCGACACGCCGACCGTCAGTGAGTTTGTCAGCCACGAGGAGAACGGGCTCCTGGTGCCGTTCTTCGATCCGAAGGGGCTGGCGCGCGCGGTGCTGCGGGTGCTGGAGGATGCGCCGACGGCGCGGCGGCTGCGCGACGGCGCGCGGCGGTACGCCGAAAAAGAGCTGGCGATGCACCGATACATGGCGCGCTACGAGGAGCTGATCGCAGCTTTGACAGGGTCTCAGCCGCCGACCCGGCAGGACAGCAGGAGGCCCCGGCGCTGTCACCGCCGAGGCCTCCAGCTCGAGGAGATCTGATCCATGTGCGAGGTGGTCAGCCGATACGCCTCGCACCGACGCGAACGGCCGCCGCTCAAGCGGGTTGCGCGGGGCCAGCGCCGAACAGGTGTCTTCCTGGAGAATTGAAGCAAGCCGCGAGGCGCGGAGTTGCCGAGGCGTCATTTGACAGCAGGGGCGATTTCCACTTGTTGCGTCGGAAATGAACGGCACTGGCATCGACCGCCGCAGCGTCATTGCGCTGGGCGGGCTTGCGTGGGCGGTCGGCGCTCTCCGGGTTCAGGCGCAGGCCCAGGCAGCGAGCGAACAGCGGCGCCTGCCGGCTGATGTCACGACCAGGCATAGCGTCGAGCTCCCCGGCCGGACCGTCCGCTTTGCGGCAACCGCGGGCGGCATCTCGCTCAGCGGCGAGAACAACGCCCCGCGCGCCGAATTGGCGTTCATTGCGTTTCAGCTGGACGGCGAGGATCCGGCGCATCGGCCAGTCACCTTTGCGTTCAACGGCGGGCCCGGCTTTGCCTCCGGCTGGCTGAACGTGGGCGCGGTGGGTCCCTGGCGAATCTCGGTCGCCGCCGACGCGGTTGCGGCTTCCGCATCGCCCGAGACGATGCCCAATACCGAGACCTGGCTCGACTTCACCGACCTGGTGTTCATCGATCCGGCGGGCACCGGGTATTCGCGCGTGCTGGACAGCGGCGAGCGTGCGCGGCGCCGGCTGTTCTCGGTGGACGGCGACATCGCCTACCTGGCCGAAGCGATCCGCCGCTGGCTCGATCGCTTCGACCGGAGCGTTTCGCCGAAGTATCTGCTGGGCGAGAGCTACGGCGGGTTCCGGGCGCCACGCATCGCGCGCGAACTGGCGGCGAGCCAGGGGACTGGGGTGTCCGGCATGGTGCTGATATCGCCGAAGCTCGACTTCGGCGACCTCAGCACCGCGTTCAATCCGCTGTCCTATGTGGCGCGGCTGCCCTCGATGGCGGCGGCGGCGCGCGCCGAGCAAGGCGTCGTGACGCGGGCGCAGCTCGCCGATATCGAAAGTTATGCCAGGGGCGAATATCTGCGGGATGTGCTGCGCGGCGAGACCGATGCCGACGCGATCGTGCGGCGCAGCGCGAGGGTCGCCGAATTCACCGGGCTCGATCCGGCGCTGGTGCGGCGATACCACGGGCTGATCAGCAACGAGGTGTTCCTGCACGAACTGGAACGCGCGCGCGGGCGCGTCGGCAGCGTCTACGACGCGACCATCACCAGCCTCGACCCGTTCCCGCTGGAGCCGTTCAGCGACTATCCCGATCCGGTGCTGGATGCGCTGAAGGCGCCGGTCAGCAGCGCGATGGTGGCGATCTACCAGAACCGCCTGAACTGGCACCCGGACAGCGCGTACCTGCTCGGCGATTCCGAGGTGAACCGGGCCTGGGACTGGGGCAACCGGATCTGGCATCCGCCACAGGCGATGTCGGCGCTGCGCTCGGACCTGGCGATCGATGCGCGCATGCGCGTGCTGATCGCGCATGGGCTGTTCGACCTGATGACCCCGTACCTGGCGACGCAGATGCTGCTGGACCAGGTGCCGGACCGCGGAATCGGCAGCCGCATCCGGCTGACCACTTATCCGGGCGGTCACATGTTCTACCTGACCGACGCCTCGCGAGCGGCGCTGCGCGACGATGCGGCCGCGATGTACGCGGCGCGCTGACTAGTGTCGTGAACCGGAAGTTCGTTGGATCACGGATCTGTTCTTTGCTGGGCATTGAACGCGCAAAATCGCTCGACGCTGGCCAGGATGTCATTGGCGGACTTGGTCCACCGGAAGGGCCTCGGATCGGCGTTGTGCTGGCTGATGAAGGCGGTGATGGTGTCATGCAGTTCGCCAACGCTGCGGTGGACGCTGCGCCTGATCTGTTTATCGGTCAGCCGCGCGAAGAAGCGCTCGACCTGGTTGAGCCAGGACGAACTGGTTGGCGTCAGGTGCACATTCCAGCGCGGACGGCGGGCCAGCCATTCGCGGATCAGCGGTGTCTTGTGCGTGGCATAGTTGTCCATCACTAGATGCACGTCGAGGTCGCGCGGCACATTGGCCTCGATCTCGTCGAGAAATCGGCGGAACTCGGTGGCACGGTGGCGGCGATAGCACTTCCCGATCACACGGCCGGTCGCCACATCGAGCGCGGCGAATAATGACGTCGTGCCGTGCCGCGTATAGTCGTGTGTGCGCCGGGCTACCTGACCCGGGCGCATGGGCAACATCGGCTGGCTGCGGTCGAGCGCCTGGATTTGCGACTTCTCGTCAACGCACAGCACAATCGCCCGATCGGGCGGGTTCATGTAAAGGCCAACCACATCGCGAACCTGGGCAACGAAATCCGGGTCGGTGGAAAGCTTGAAGGTTTCCAGCCGGTGCGGCTGCAGGCCGAACGCGCGCCAGATGCGCTGCACGGTAGACACCGACAGTCCACTCTCGCGCGCCATGCCACGCGAACTCCAGTGCGTGGCATCCGCCGGCAGGCTTTCCAGCGTCCTGACGATGACCGCTTCGATGCGTTCGTCATTGATGCTGCGCGGCGTGCCGGGCCTTGGCTCATCGCGCAGACCGTCCAGACGCTGGAAGATGAACCGTCGGCGCCACTTGCCGACGGTATCCTCACAAACCCCCAGCCGCGCTGCTGCCGTCTTGTTCTCAATGCCCTCCGCGCACAGCAATACAATGCGTGCTCGAAGCGCCAGAGCCTGCGCCGTGTTCCGCCGGGCGGCTAACGACCTCAGTTCAGCCCGCTCCGCCTCGCTCAGAACCAGCTTGCCGCGCGCAATGCCCACCGTCGCCTCTTCCCTTGCAGGCAGCAAGCTTGGCAGAACGTGCCGAATCGCATGCTATGCGATTCGAATCCCTGATCCAACGAATTTTGGACTCAGGACAGTAGCGACTCATTGATATAGAGCGCGATCCACGCTTTCCGACGAACCCGCCTCAAGCGATCGCGAGTTAGCGCGGGATGACTTCTGACAGGCGAAGTCATCCTGCTCTGTCCCTTTGTTCTTCCGCGCGATTCAGACCTCCGGCGATTCCGCCCTCGGTCATCGCGCTCTGGCGCGGGATGACTTCTGGCAGGCGAAGCCATCCTGCTCTATCCCTTTGTTCTTTCGCGCGATTCAGACCACCGGCGATGCCGCCTTCGGTCATCGCGCTCTAGGATTGCAGCAGGGCCTGCAGTTCCGCCTCGTGCTCGTAGCCGGGCATGAGGCGGCGTAGCTCGGTATCCCGCTCGACCGCGGGATGGAAGTAGATTTCGTGCTCGCCATCCGGCAACACCATCAGCAGGCGCCGCACGCGCTGGGGCGTCATGTGCCCGCTCCAGGCGATGCCGAAACAATGATCCGTCGTGGTCATTCCCGCCGCCAGGACCTGCCCGCGCAGCACACGTGACCAGTGATACAGCGCTCGTGCACCCAAGCCGGCGCGGGTGCCACAGCGAGCCAGCACCGCCGGCGGCTCGGCCGGTACGCGCACGCGTGGCAGCCCGAACTCGCGGCCGATGTCGATCAGCAGCCGCCCCACCGTGGGATGCAGGTGCATATGCTTGTGCGCATCGGCGTGATGCAGCGCGAGGCCGGTCGCGGCGAACGCGGCGAATTGCGCGCGGATCTCGGCGGCAAGCTGTCGACGCATGCGGGGCCGCGCGAAATAACCGATGCCCAGCCGGATCTGGTCCGATGGGAATCGGCCTCGCGTGTCAACGAGATCGGGGATTTCGCTGGGCGGCAGCGCGGCCGGACCTTCAACAACGACCAGATGCAACCCGACACGCAGGCGGGGCATCGAGCGGGCGCGCTGCACGGCATCGACTGCCGCGGCTCCGGCCACCATCAGACTCGCCGCGTCCAGCTTTCCGGCACGGTGCGCCCGCTCCACGGCCTGGTTGACCGACACCGTCAGGCCGAAGTCGTCGGCGGTGAATGTGACGCGTCGCGCGGTGCCCAACGGCGGCTAAAGCAGGAAGATCGCCATCCCGATGAGCAGCAGGATGACGAACACCACCGATCCCAGAGTGAAATGGGTGAAGCTGTTCCAGAAACGCTGCCGGTCGGCCAGGAAGGCTTCCGGCGTCTCGACCCGCATCGGCGGGCGAACGGCGTGACTGTGCTCGGACATGCGACCTCGGCTTGGGCGGTTCGGTTGCCGCTGTTTCTATGGCAGCCGGACCAGGGCGGGCAAGCCTGCGCGGCAGGTCCGTCACCGGCACCCGAGGCCAGGGTAAAGTCAGGCGTGCATGCGCGAGAGGTCGAGCAACACGTTCGCTTCCAGTTCCTTTTCATCCAGCCGGTGCTTGACCAGGTCGCCGATGCTGACGATCCCTCGCAGGCTCCCGCCGTCGATCACCGGCATATGCCTGATGCGTGCCAGGGTCATGGCGCCCAGCACCGCGTCCACGCGGTCGCTGGACCGGCATGAGATCACCGGCGAGGACATGACCTGCTGCACGTCGAAATCCAGTACAGCCGCCCCGTGGCGCGCGACGTGGTTGATGAAATCGCGCTCCGAGAAGATCCCCACCGGCTTCATCCACTGGTCCTGCACCAGAACCGCACCGATGCGGTGCTCGGCCAGCCTGCCGACCGCCAGCGAAATGCGGTCGGTCGGGCGAACCATCACGACTTCGTGACCTTTATGCTGCAAAACGTCGGAGATGAGCATCTAGCTTGTCCTTTCGCGCCCTCCGTTACGGGCACGATTGCACAGATGGGACCTGTTGGCTGAACAGTATCCGTCCGGATTGTTGAATCGAAGTCATCCGGCCGGATTGGCCAGCGCAACATTCGTTGATGGGGCAACCCCCGAAACGCCGGCGGCAAAGCAGCGTAGCGCACGGGGATAGAGGATGTGTTCCTGCACCAGCACCCGCTCTGCCAGCATCTCGGCGCTGTCGCCGGGCAGCACCGGCACCGCGGCCTGCGCCAGGATTGGTCCCTGGTCCATTGCCTGGGTGACGATATGCACCGTGCAGCCGTGCAGCTTCGCGCCGGCCTTCAGCGCGCGGGAGTGGGTATCCAGACCTGGGAACGCGGGCAGCAGGCTGGGATGGACATTGAGCATCCGCCCTTGCCAGGCGTCCACCAAGAGGGGCGTCAGCAGCCGCATGTAGCCGGCGAGGCAGACCACGCGCGCGCCGGCGTCGCGCAGCGCCGCGTCGATCGCGGCTTCATGGGCGGCGCGGTCCCCGGCAAACGGACGATGGTCGATCGCGATCGCCCTGATCCCGGCATCCCGCGCCAGCGAGAGGCCGGCCGCACCCGGACGGTTGGACACGACCAGCACGATCTCCGCCGGGAACGCCGGATCGCGTGCCGCCGCGACCAGCGCGGCCATGTTGGAACCGCGGCCGCTGATCAGGATCGCGGTCCGCGCCCTGCGCGGATCAGTGCCCGCCATCACCCGGGCCAACCGGGCGGGAGCCCGATCCGCACTCGCGCCGGTCCGCTGCCCGCGGCGATGCGACCGATCCGCGCCACGCTCTCGCCCTGATCGCGCAACAGCTCGGCCGCGGCGTCGGGATCGGCGACCACGAGCGCCATCCCGACGCCGCAATTGAACACCCGCAACATTTCCTCGGGCGAGATGCCTCCTGTGCGCGCCAACCATCCGAATACCGGCGGGATCGACCAGAAAGGCTCCAGCACTGCCTCGGTATCATCCGGCAACACTCGCGGGAGATTGCCGGGCAGCCCGCCTCCGGTGATGTGCGCTGCCGCCTTCAGCAGCCGGGCTCGATGCAGCGCGAGCAGGGCCCGCACGTAGACCCGCGTCGGGGTCATCAAGGCCTGGCCGAGTGACTGCTGCGGATCGAACGGCGCCGTGGCCGACCAGCGCAGGCCGCTGACTTCCACCACGCGCCTTACCAGCGAGAAGGCGTTGGAATGGACGCCCGAGCTGGCGAGGCCGAGGATCGTGTCCCCAGGCTCGACGCGGCGGGGCAGCACTCGGTCGCGCTCGGCCGCGCCGACCGCGAAGCCCGCTAGATCGTAGTCGCCTTCGCGATACAGCCCGGGCATCTCGGCGGTTTCCCCGCCGACCAGCGCACAGCCGGCCTCGTTGCACCCCGAGGCGATGCCGGCGATCACCTCCCGCGCCTGCCGCTGATCGAGCTTGCCCGTGGCAAAATAATCCAGGAAGAACAACGGTTCGGCGCCTTGCACGACGATGTCGTTGACGCACATCGCGACCAGGTCGACACCGACGGTTTCATGGATGCCGGTTTCGATCGCAACCTTCAGCTTGGTACCGACGCCGTCGGTGCTGGAGACCAGGACCGGGTCCGAGAAACCCGCAGCCTTCAGGTCGAACAGCGCGCCAAACCCGCCCAGGCTGCCGACGACACCTGGCCGGTCGGTCGCGCGGGCCAGCGGCTTGATCGTCTCGACCAGCGCATCGGCCGCGTCGATGTCCACGCCGGCCGCACGATAGGTCAGCCCATTGCCGCCGCCGGCCGCCGAATCGCGCTGGCCACTGGTCATGTGCGCCCTCGATACGCTACTGCCTTGCTTTGTCCAACCGCTCGGTGGCGGGTGCAACCAGGGGCCCGCCACCCGATGCAACGCACGCTGTGCAAGCGAGGGAATGCGGGCCGATGCCTGACGGATCGCAGCTCGACCGAAGCGCCTCGCCCGCGCTGCTGACGCTTCCGAACATCATCACCTTCGCGCGGCTCTGCGCGGTGCCGCTGGCATTCTGGCAGGTGGTGGAGCACCAGTTCGCGCATGCGTTCTACCTGTTCCTCGCGGCGGGATTGTCGGACGCGCTGGATGGTTGGCTGGCACGCCGGAACGGCGGCGGCAACACCGTCGGGGCGCTGCTGGACCCGGTCGCTGACAAGGCCCTGCTGGTCACCATGTATGTGACCTTGGCAGCGGTGAAGGTCTTGCCGGACTGGCTGGCGATCCTGGTGGTCTTCCGCGACATGGTGATCGTGGGTGGCGTGGTCGTGCTCTCATTGCTGGGACAGTCGGTGCTGATCCGCCCGCTCTACGTCTCGAAGCTTAACACGGCGTTGCAGCTCGCGCTGGTCGCCGTCGCGCTGTTTCTCTCGGGTTTCCATCTCGCCGCGCCGGTGCTGATGACGGTGCTGGTGTGGATGGTGGCGGCCACCACCCTGTCGTCCGGCGCCGCCTATGTCTGGATCACGGTTCGCCGCCGATGAGCGACACCCAGGAGCGACCGCCCTCGGAGAGGCGAACCTGGTTTCCCGAGCCGGCATCGATCCCTGGGCAGGCCACGCGCGGGCAGAGGGTGGCGCTGATCATCGGGCTGCTCGTGGTGGCCTGGCTGGCCTTGCAGCTGTTCGCCTCGGTGCTGGCGCCGTTCGTCGCCGCCGCGGGGATTGCCTACGTGCTCGACCCCCCCACGACCAAGCTGACCCGGCTGGGGCTGGGCCGCGGTCTGGCCGCGCTGCTGATGATCCTGGCGCTGCTGGCCAGTGTGCTGGTGTTCGTGCTGCTGCTCTATCCGCTCATTCTGCAGCAGATCGGGTTGCTGTTGGGCCGCATCCCGCAATACGTCCAACTGCTGCAGGTGTGGGCGAGCAAGGTCGTTACCGATCTGCAGCAGAACTTCGGCCCGGACGTGGTGAACGACAAGCTGCGCGACCTGGTCAGCAGCCAGGCCGGCAACATGCTCACCTTTCTGGCGACCGCGCTCACCAGTGTGACCGGCGCCGGGTTCGCGATCTTCAACGTCCTCACGCTTGCCGTGGTGACGCCCGTAGTCGGCTTTTACCTGCTGCGCGACTGGCCGCGGCTGATCGGCATGGTCGATTCGTGGCTGCCGCACCGATACGCCGATGTCATCCGGGCGCAGGCGCGGGAGGTCGATCGAATTCTGTCTGCCTGGGTGCGCGGACAGGCGCTATGCTGCATCATCCTTGCGCTCTATTACGCCTTGGCGCTGACCGTCGCCGGCCTGGACCTTGGCCTGATCGTCGGCATGGCGGCGGGGCTGCTGTCGTTCATCCCGTATGTCGGCTCGATCACCGGAGGCGTCACCTCGCTTGGGCTGGCGATGGCGCAGTTCCCGCACTGGCGCGGGGTTATCGTGGTGGGGTGCGTGCTGGTGATCGGACAGGTCCTGGAAGGCTACATCATCTACCCCCGCTTCCTGGGCGACCGGGTGGAACTGCCGGCGGTTTGGGTGATCTTTGCCCTGTTCGCCGGCGCCGCCGCATTCGGGTTCCTGGGCGTCATGCTGGCGGTCCCGGTCGCGGCCACCATCGGGGTACTGTGCCGGTTCTGGCTGCGCCGATACCTGGCCAGTCCGCTCTACCTCGACCCGCCCTCGAAGCGCTAAAGCATGACGAGGCCGGATTGACCTCATCACGCTTTATTTTCGTTGTTTGCGCGCGTGATTCAGACCTCCGACGGTTCCGCCTATGGTCATCACGCGCTAAGGCATGATGAGGTCAGGTTGACCCCGCCGCGCATCAGCTTTGTTGGTTGAGCGCGGATCGAGACGTCCGATGCTTCGCTCACCCGGGACTTTTCCCGGGTGCTTGGCGTTTATCCTGGGGGCGAGCAAGTTTGCGAGATTCCACCCTGAGAGGAGACCGGATGGATGACTGATACGAAGAGCCTCGGCGGACTGGAGCCACACGTACTGAGTATCCTGCGGATCATGGCGGGGCTGCTTTTCCTGCAGCATGGCCTGAACAAGCTGTTCAACTTCCCTCCGACCGCCACGCATGCCCCTTACCACCTGTTCAGCCTGTCGCCCGGGCTTGCAGGTCTTCTCGAAACCTTTGGCAGCCTGCTGCTGATCTTTGGTCTGTTCACAAGACCGGTGGCATTCCTGCTCTCCGGCGAGATGGCGATCGGGTATTTCATGGTGCACGCGCCCCGTTCGTTCATGCCCTTCCTGAACGGGGGCGATCTCGCCATTCTGTTCTGCTTCACCTTCCTGTACCTGGCGGCAGCCGGCGGGGGCTGCTGGAGCCTCGACCGGCTGTTCCTGGGCGAAAAGGCCAGCGGACAGCTTTCCGCGGCTTGACGCCGCAGGCGCGCCGGTTAGCAGTGCACGGGTGCAGAGCCCAAGTCAGTTGACGCTGCCGATCTTCCGCGGCCCGCGATTCGCGGAGGTGGATTTCCGCGTCGCTCCGTCGAATGCCGATGCCTGGGCGTGGCTGCGCCGAACCGGGCAATGGCCGAACCATCGCCTGGCGCTGTGGGGCGAGGCCGGGCGCGGCAAGACGCATCTCCTGCATATCTGGGCGGAGCGCAACGGAGCCGGGATCTGCACGGGGCCTGAAGTGGTTGGCGTGCCGCAGGTGAGTGCGGGCGTCGCGATCGACGAGGCCGATGCGGTGACGGACGAAACCGCGCTGCTGCACCTGTTGAACGCGGCGGCCGAGTCCCGGCTGCCGGTACTGCTGGCGGCCCGCGCGCCACCGGCGCGCTGGCAACCGCGCCTGCCCGATCTGGCAAGCCGGCTGCGCGCCGTCACCGCCGTCGAGATCGGGCCACCGGAGGATGAGTTGTTGGGCATTCTGCTTGCGCGACTGCTCGCCGAGCGCCAGCTTCGCCCGCCTGAGCCCGTACAGGACTGGCTGGTGCGGCGCCTGCCGCGCAGCGCGGCCGCCCTGCGCGATGCGGTTGCACGCCTCGACACCGCCGCACTCGACCAGCATCGCAACATCACCGTGCACTTCGCGGCGGGCGTGCTGGCCGATATCCTGGCGCCGGAGGAACCTACCGGCACCGACGGCACCCCCTCGCAGGGGCGCGAGGCCCTCCTGAAGGATCACCGGATGGACAGATCGGCCGAGCAGGAACTGCTGATACCGGGCCATCGGGCCGCCACCTTGGAGCGCCGGCCGGTTTTGCGACCGGAACCCGAGCCGGTGATCGCGCCGGAGAGCCCGAACCGGTTCATCAACCGCGAGCTCTCCTGGCTCGATTTCAACCACCGTGTTGTCGAAGAGGCGGAGAACCCGCGCCATCCGCTGCTGGAACGGCTGCGCTTCGTCTCGATCGGCGCCTCCAACCTCGACGAGTTCTATTCGGTTCGCGTCGCCGGGTTGATCGGACAGGCGAAGGCGGGTCTGACCGCGGTCGCCCCCGATGGCCGCACGCCGGCGCAGCAGCTTGCCGAAATCAAGGTACGGGCCGAGGCGCTGTTGGCGGACCAGCAGCGGATCTGGCGCGAGCTGCGCGAACTGCTGCGACAAGCCGGCATCGAGGTCTGCGAGCCGTCGGGCCTGACCGCGGACGATGTGAAGTGGCTGGACGCGTGGTTCATGGAGCGGGTCTTTCCGGTGCTGACACCGCTCGCGATCGATCCGGCGCATCCGTTCCCGTTCATCCCCAACATGGGCCTGGTGATGGCCCTGCTGCTGCTGCGGGAGGAGGATGGCCAGGGCATGCGGGCATTGCTGCCGCTGCCCAGCCAGGTGGACCGCTTCATTCGGCTGCCTGGCGCGGCCGGCGCGCCGATCCGCTTCGTCATCCTCGACGACCTGGTGACGATGTTCCTCGACCGGATGTTCCCGGGATTCCGCATCACCGGCCACGGCATCTTCCGGCTGATCCGCGACACGGATGTGGAGTTCGAGGAGGAAGCCGAGGACCTGGTGCGGTCCTACGAGAGCGCATTGAAGCGGCGGCGGCGGGGCGTGGCGATCCATCTGGCGCTCGACGCCAGGATGCCGGACGAACTGCGGGCGCTCGTTGCAGCGGAAACGGGGGCAACCCCGGACGAGACGCATGTGGCGGACGGCATCCTGGGGGTGGTCGATCTGAAGCAACTGATCGTCGATGACCGGCCGGACCTGCTGTTCCCGCCGTACACGCCGCGATTTCCCGAGCGCATTCGCGATTTCGGCGGCGACTGCTTCGCCGCCATTCGCGCCAAGGACATCATCGTCCACCACCCGTTCGAAAGCTTCGACGTGGTAGTGCAGTTCCTGCGACAGGCGGCGCAGGATCCGAACGTGATCGCGGTGAAGCAGACGCTGTATCGCACCAGCCGCGACTCGCCGATCGTGAAGGCGCTGATCGAGGCGGCGGAGGCGGGCAAGTTCGTCACCGCGGTGGTGGAGCTGCGCGCGCGCTTCGACGAGGAGATGAATATCCGCCTGGCGCGCAGCCTGGAGGCGGCGGGTGTGCAGGTGGTCTATGGCTTCGCCGAGTTGAAGACACATGCGAAGCTGTCGCTGGTGGTGCGCCGCGAGGGTACCGGCGTGCGCTCCTACGCGCACTTTGGTACCGGTAACTATCATCCGATCACCGCGCGGATCTACACCGACCTGTCGTTCTTCACGGTGGATCCCGACCTGACGCGCGATGCCGCGCGGCTGTTCAACTTCATGACCGGCTATGCGCGGCCGGAACTGATGGAGGCGCTCGCGTTCAGTCCGCTGACCATGCGCGCCGTGCTGGTCGAGCTGATCCGGCGCGAGATCGCCTTCGCGCATGCCGGCAAGCCGGCCGGGATCTGGCTGAAAATGAATTCGCTGGTCGACGAGACGCTGATCGACCTGCTGTACGACGCATCGCGCGCCGGCGTGAAGGTGATGGGTATCGTGCGCGGCATCTGCTGTCTGCGACCCGGCATACCCGGCCTGTCGGAGAACATTCGCATCAAGTCGATCGTCGGACGGTTTCTGGAGCACAGCCGCATCCTGGTGTTCGGCAACGGCCATGCCCTGCCGAGTAGGCATGCGCGCGTGTTCATCAGTTCGGCGGACTGGATGGTGCGCAACATGGACTGGCGCGTCGAAGCGCTGGTGCCGATCCATAATTCGACGGTGCATGCCCAGGTGCTGGACCAGATCATGGTGGTCAATCTGAAGGACTCGATGCAGTCCTGGGAGCTGGGTCCGGACGGAAGCTGGAAGCGCGTGGCGCCCGGCAAGAAGCCGATGTCGGCGCACGATTACTTCATGACCAACCCCTCATTGTCGGGACGGGGTTCGGCGTTGCACGGGTCGGCGGTCGCCTCGCCGCTGGCCAATCATCGTCGCCCGGATCGCGTGAACCAGGATTGACCGCATGCCGTTCCAGCCGCCTGCCGGCGCGCCGCGCTGCGCCGTGGTCGATCTCGGGTCGAACTCGGTGCGCCTCGTGGTGTTCGAGGGCCAACGCCGCAACCCGGCGGCGATCTTCAATGAGAAGGCGGTGCTGCGGCTTGGTCGCGGCCTGCAGGCGACGGGGCGGCTGAACGAAGAGGGCATGGGACAGGCGTTCACCGTGCTGCATCGCTATCACGCGGTGGCACGCGCCATGGGCGCCTCCCCGTTCGAGATCCTGGCGAC
>DATBKQ010000100.1:0-6985 GCA_036555825.1 Acetobacteraceae bacterium
GCACGCGCGCCGCCATGAGGCGGAGCTGAAGCTCCGCGCGGCGGAGGCGAACCTGGCGCGGGCGGACGACCTGCGCGGGCAGCTCGAAGTGCAACTGGGGGCGCTGAAGCGCCAGGCGCGGCAGGCCAGCCGCTACCGGAATATCTCGGGCGCCGTCCGTCAGGCGGAGGCGGAACTCCTGTCCATCCAGCGGGCGCGGGCGGCGGCGGTTCGCGCCGAGGCCGAGGCCGCGCTGCACGCGGCGCGCATGGCGGTCGCCGCTGCCACCGATGCCGCGATGCAGGCAGCCGCACAGGCGACCGAGGCAGCCGCCGCGCTGCCCGCGTTGCGCAGCACCGAATCGGAGGCGCGCACCGCGCTGGAGCGCCATCGTGTGGCACAGGAGCAGCTCGCCGCCGAGGAAGAACGCGCCCGTTCGGCGCTGGCCGACGCGTCGAAGCGGCTGGCGCAGCTCAGTGAAGACCTGATGCACGCGGAACAGCTCAGGAACGACTCGGCGGCGGCCGAGGCGCGCCTCGGCGCCGAGGATGCCGCCCTGGCGGAAGCCGACTCGGGCTATCCGTCGCTGGCCGAATCGGCGAAAGCGGCGGCCACTGCCGCGGCCGAAGCGGTGCATTCGGCCGAGGGGGACGCCAACCGTGCCACCGAGGCCGCGGCGCAGGCAAATGCCCTCGCCCAGGCCCTGGCCCGCCAGATGACGGACGCGGAAGCGCGGTGGCAGCGGCTGGAGCGGCAGTTCGCGGAGGTTCAGGCCGAGTACGGCCGCGTCGCCGCGCAGGCGATCGATCCAGCGGCACTCGACGCCGCTGGCGTGGAACAGGCGTCGGCGGAGGCGACCCTCGCGACGGCTGGCGAGGCGCTGGCTATCGCCGAACAAACGCGGGCGGTAACCGGTCCGGCCCTGCTGGCAGCGCGGGAAGCGCTGGCGGCGGCGCAGTCCACCCACGCCAAACTGGCCGCGGAGGCCAGCGCCCTCGCGGAGGTGCTGGCGGTAAAGGATGGCGAGCGCTGGCTGCCCATGGTGGATGCGCTCACCGTCCCGGCGGGCCTGGAGACGGCGCTGGGTGCCGCACTGGGAGAAGAACTGACATCCGCGGCCGACCGCGACGCGGCACGGCACTGGCGGGAGCTGCCGTCGTTCGATCCGCCGCCGGCGTTGCCTGAAGGGGCAGCGCCACTGAGCGGGCTGGTGCAGGGTCCATCGGCGCTCGCGCGGGTGCTGTCGCAAACCGGGCTGGTGGACGAGGCCACGGGTGAAGCCTGTCAGGTGGTTCTGGCGCCGGGCCAGGTGCTGGTCTCACGTGAGGGCGCCGTCTGGCGGTGGGACGGCTATACCATCCGCGCCGGCACAGCCACGGCAGCGGCGGTCCGGCTCCAGCAGCGGAACCGGTTGTCCGAGCTTCAGCGCGATCTCGCGGCAGCGGCAGCCGAGGCCGAAGCGGCCAGTCGGACCTGCCAGGCAGCGGCTGAAGCCGATCAGACGGCAACCGCGGCTGAGAGGGAAGCACGCGCGGAGCGATCGGCGGTCGAGCAGCGGTTGGCGCGGGCCCGCTCGGCACATCAGCAGCTCCGTGCGCGTGCCGCCGAGGTGACGGCGCGCCTGGCTGCGACCGAGACCCAGTTGCAGCGGCTGTCGGCCGAACGCGACGAAGCGGGCGGCGCGCTGGCGCAGGCGCGAGAGGCGCAACAGGCGCTGCCGGATCTCGGCGCGCTCCGTAACGCGGTGGAGGCCGCGCGCGCCGCGCTGTCCTCGGCACGGTCAGCCGAGGCGGCGGCACGGGCCGAATGCCAGGCGCTGGAACGCGAGCACGCGGTGCGCGACGCACGCCGCGCCGCCGCCGCGGCGGAACGGTCGGATTGGGCGCAGCGGGCCGCGGACGCCGAGCGCCGCTGTCAGGAACTGGCTACGCGGCGTCACGCCGCGGAGGCGGAGCACGTTGCGTTGCAGGCGGCGCCAGGACAGATCGCGACACGACGGGCAGAGGCGCTCGACGCGCTGGAGGCGGCCGAGGCGGCGCATCGGGCCGCGGCTGAGACGCTGCAGCAGGCCGCCGACCGATCGGCGCAGGCGGATCGCGGGGCACGCGCGGCGGATGGGTCGCTGGGGATCTCGCGCGAGGAGGCAGTGCGCGCCGAGGGTGCCGCGTCGCAGGCCGAACAGGCATGGCAGTCGGTGCAGGAGCGGATCGTCGAACGCCTGGGCGCCAACCCGGCAATCCCCGATCCACCGGCGGAACTGTCCGCCGAGACGGAAGACAAGGCGCGCCGGCGGCTTGAACGGCTGCTGAAGGAGCGCGAGGAGATGGGGCCGGTGAACCTGCGCGCCGATGTCGAGGCGGAGGCGGTGGACAAGCAGATCGCCGGCATCACCGCGGAACGCGAGGAGCTGACCACCGCGATCGCCAAGCTGCGCGGCTCGATCGGCCATTTGAATCGCGAGGGGCGCGAGCGGCTGGGCGCGGTGTTCGAACAGATCGACCGCAACTTCCAGGCGTTGTTCACCCGCATGTTCGGAGGCGGCAAGGCGCACCTGGCACTGGTGGGCTCCGACGATCCGCTGGAGGCGGGGCTGGAGATCTATGCCCAGCCGCCAGGCAAGAAGCTCGCGACACTGTCGCTGCTATCGGGCGGCGAGCAGGCGCTGACCGCGCTATCGCTGATCTTCGCGGTGTTCCGCTGCAACCCGGCGCCGGTGTGCGTGCTGGACGAGGTGGACGCGCCGCTTGACGATGCGAACGTGGACCGGTTCTGCACGCTGCTGGAGGACATGGTACGCGACACCGGGACGCGCTTCCTGGTGGTGACGCACCATCCGCTGACCATGGCACGGATGGACCGGCTGTATGGCGTGACGATGCAGGAGCGCGGGGTGTCGCGGCTGTTGTCGGTCGATCTGCAGCGCGCGGCGGAGATGGCGGAGCCGCCGCGGCTGGCGGCGGAGTGACCCCGGATAAAGGTCGATACAATCCGGTCAACCTGGCGACACAAACCGCGCGTATCCGCGACCGCCGGGAGGTGCCTGCCATGCCGAAATCGAGGCGCTTGGGAACCGTGCTTGTGGTCGCCGGGTGTGCCGGCCTGCTGACAGTGGCGCTGCCTGGCAAGGCCGAAGCGTGGTGGCGCGGCGGATGGTGGTGCTGCCGGGTCGGGGTTGGTGTCGTCCTGCCGCCCGTCGTGGTCGGGCCGCCGGTGTATGCCCCGCCGCCGGTCTATTACGCACCGCCACCGGCGTACTACGCCCCGCCCCGGCGGGTGTGGGTGCCGCCGCACTGGCAGGGCACCGTCTGGGTGCCGGGGCACTGGGCCTGACCCCCTCCCGCCGCGCTGCGCTTGGCGACCTCCCCCGCTTCGCGGGAGTGGTGTACCGGGGTATTTGCTGTGCATGACCGGCTATCTCTGGATCGGCATCGGCGGCGCGCTGGGCAGCATGGCCCGGGCATGGCTCGCCGTCGCGGTTGCCCGGATCACCGGGCCGCAGTTCCCGTGGGGCACTATTCTGATCAACATCGCGGGGTCGTTCGTCATCGGGTTCTTCGGCACGCTTACGGCGAGCGGCAGCCGATTCGCCGCCCCGGCGGATGCGCGCGCTTTCGTCATGGTCGGCATCTGCGGCGGCTTCACGACCTTCTCCTCGTTCAGCCTGCAGACGCTGGAACTGGCGCGCGACGGCCGCATGGTCCAGGCGATCGGCAATATCGCGCTGTCGGTGCTGCTTTGTCTTGCGGCGGTGGCGATGGGGCACTATGGGGCGGCTGCGATCAACCGCCACTTCTAGGCCATGTCCGGCGTGATCCTGGCCGTCCTGGACCGTCCCGACGCCGCTGCGCACGTGCTCGCCGGCGCGGCACGGCTTGCGGAACTGACTGGCGCCCGCCGGATCAACGTGCTGGCAATCCGCACCCCGCCTTTGTCCACCATCGTGCCGTCCGAGGAAGTTCTTACCGTGCCGCGCGAGCAGCACATACGCGAAGAGGAAACCCTGCGCGCCGCGGCGCTGAAACAGGCTTTCGATACCTGGTCCCGCGCGGCCCCGGCGGCGGGACCGACCACCGAATGGGCCGACATCGAGGGACTGGCCGACCTGCTGGTGGGCGAGTGGGGGCAGCGCGCCGATTTCATTGTTCTGAAACGGCCAACGGATCATCAACTGGAGCAGGAGCGGCGCGCCATCCATGCCGCCCTGTTCGATACCGGTCGGCCGGTCCTGGTGGTGCCGCCGGACCGGTCGGCGGCACAGTTCGGACAGCGGATCGCCATCGCCTGGCGGGACGATGAACGCACCATCAAGGCGGTGCTCTCGTTGCTCCGCTGCGCCACCGAGGCGCGGGAAATCCATGTACTGGCGGGAACCCGCGACGCAGCGCGGCCACCAAGCCTTCCGGCCATCCTCGAGGAACATGGCGTCGCGGCGACACTGCACGTGCTTCAGGTCACCGGGCAGCAGGCGTTCGGCGAAACCCTGTTGCAGACGGCGCACCGGTTGGGCGCCGACATGCTCGTGATGGGTGCCTTCGCACGCCATCCGCTGCGCAGCCTGATCCTGGGCGGCGTGACACGTCACATGCTCGCCCACGCCGATCTGCCGGTGCTCATGCGGCATTGAACGGGCGGGGCCGATGCCCTAGCCTCTGCCCGTCGATGGGGATGGGGTTCCCCGAAACCGCCCTGTCCGAGGGCTGATGACCCCTGCCGCGCAAGGGATGCGGTGGGGTCCCCGATGCCTCCTTTGTGCGCGACCCGAAGCGGCATGGAGGAAGGCATGGACAACGTCTGGCTGGCATCGGCTCTGTGGATCGGCCTGGCACTCATCGCGTCGGTGCTCTCGGTCTGGGTGGCGATTTCGGTCGCGCTCACCGAGATCGTCGTGGGTGCCGTCGCCGGCAACCTGTTCGGACTGCCGCTGGCGCCCTGGGTGAACTTCCTGGCCGGTTTCGGCGCCATTCTTCTCACCTTCCTGGCTGGTGCCGAGATCGATCCCGAAGTGGTGCGGCGAAAGTTCTGGCCCAGCATGAGCATCGGCGTGGTGGGCTTTGCCGCGCCCTATGCCGGCGTCCTGCTGTTCGCGCGCTACCTGGTCGGCTGGCCGTGGCCGCAGGCGCAGATCGCCGGCATCTCGCTCTCCACCACCTCGGTCGCCGTGGTCTATGCCGTGATGGTGGAGACCGGGTTCAACCGGACAGAACTCGGCAAGATCATCCTCGCCGCCTGCTTTGTAAACGACCTTGGCACCGTGCTGGCGCTCGGTCTCGTGTTCGCCCACTCCGACCTGTGGCTGGCGCTGTTCGTCGCCATCACCGCGGTCGCGCTGTGGCTGCTGGCGCGATTCGCACCGCACGTGCTGCAGTTCCTGGGCGAGCGGGTCAGCGAGCCGCAGACCAAATTCGTCGCCCTCGTGCTGCTGCTGTTGGGAGGCCTGGCCAGCATCGCCGGCAGCGAGTCGGTGCTGCCCGCCTACCTGGTCGGCATGGTGCTCGCACCCACCTTCCTGCGCGACCGGGAATTGCCGAACCGGATGCGCGTCGTGGCCTTCACCATCCTGACGCCGTTCTACTTCCTGAAGGCCGGTTCGCTGGTCGAGGCCCACGCGGTGGCGGCCGCTGCCGGGCTCATCGTGCTCTGTCTACTGGTCAAGATGGTCACGAAGTTCGCCGGCATTCTGCCGTTGACGCGGTTGTTCGCCTTCGAGCCGCGCGAAGGCATGTACACCACGCTGCTGATGTCCACCGGGCTCACCTTCGGCAGCATCTCCGCGCTGTTCGGCCTGACCAACCACATCATCGATCAGCAGCAGTACACCATCCTGGTCACCGCGGTGATCGGCAGCGCGGTGGTGCCCACGCTGATCGCCCAGAAGTGGTTCATGCCGGCCAACCAGGCGGTAGTGGAACTGGGCGCTGGAAGCGTGGCGGTTCCCGACAACCTGGAGCCGGTCCCGGTCAGGGAGCGGTGATCATTCCCGGGTCCGCGCCGCGCGCAGCTTCGTCCAGTAGTCGAGCCGTTTGGCGATCTCGCGTTCGAACCCGCGATCGCGCGGGCGGTAGAACTGCTCGCGCGGCATTCCGTCGGGAAAGTAGTTCTGACCGGAGAACGCCTCCTCGGCTTCATGGTCGTAGCGATAGCCGGCGCCGTAGCCCAGGTCCTTCATGAGCCGCGTCGGCGCATTCAGGATATGCGCCGGCGGCATCAGCGACCCGGTTGCCTTGGCGGACGCGCGCGCAGCGCCGTACGCCGTATATACGGCGTTGGATTTCGGCGCGGTGGCGAGATAGACGACCACCTGCGCGATCGCCAGTTCGCCCTCGGGCGAGCCGAGGCGTTCGTAGGTCTCCCAGCCTGCCAGCGCCTGAGTGAGCGCATTGGGATCGGCCATGCCGATGTCCTCGGCGGCGAAGCGCACCAGGCGGCGCGCGATGTAGCGCGGATCCTCACCGCCCTCCAGCATGCGCGCGAACCAATAGAGCGCCGCATCCGGATCGGATCCGCGCAGCGACTTGTGCAGCGCGGAGATCAGATTGTAGTGCTCCTCGCGATCCTTGTCGTACAGCGCGGCGCGCCGGGCGAGCAGCGCGGCGAGCGCGGTGCTGTCCATCCGCGGCGCGTCCTGCGGCAGGGCGAAGATCTGCTCCGCCATGTTGAGCACGTAGCGGCCGTCGCCGTCGGCCATGGCGCGCAGGCTGGCGCGTGCCTCGGCATCCAGCGGCAGCGCGCGGCCGACCTCCGCTTCGGCCCGGGCCAGAAGCTGTTCCAGTGCGGCATCGTCCAGCCGGCGCAGGACGAGCACCTGGCAGCGCGACAGCAGCGCGCCGTTCAGCGCGAAGGAGGGGTTCTCGGTGGTGGCGCCGACCAGGGTGATGGTGCCGGTCTCCACCACGGGGAGAAAACCGTCCTGCTGGGCGCGGTTGAAGCGATGGATCTCGTCGACGAACAGCAGCGTTCCCTGCCCTGCCCTGCGCCGCCGGGCCGCCTCGTCGAAGGCGCGCTTGAG
>DATBKQ010000101.1:0-2763 GCA_036555825.1 Acetobacteraceae bacterium
GGCCACGCCGCGCGCGCGGCTGGCGACGATCGCTGGCTCCATTCCGCATCCGTATGCACGGCCGGCTGGCTGCCCGTTCCATCCGCGGTGCTCGGAACATATCGCCGGCGTTTGCGAGAAGTCGTTCCCCGCCGAGGTGGCGATCGCCGCGCGCCACGACGTGGCATGCCATCTCTACGCCACCGAGTTGGCAACGGCATGACCCGCGTCCTCGATGTGCGCGGGCTGCGCAAATACTACCCGATCCACCGCGGGGTGCTTGGACGGCACGTGGCCGATGTGCGCGCCGTCGATGATGTGAGCTTCAGCATCGACCGTGGCGAGACGCTGTCGCTGGTCGGCGAGTCGGGTTGCGGCAAGACCACCACGTCGCGCTGCATCCTGCGCGCCATCGCCCCGAGTGCCGGCGAAATCCGCTTCCGCGGCGAAACCGGCGCCGAGATCGACGTCGCGCGCCTGAAGCGGCGCGAGCTGCGGCCGCTCAGGCGGCAGATGCAGATGATCTTCCAGGATCCGTTCTCCTCGCTCAATCCGCGCATGACGATCGCCGAGATCATCGGCGAGCCGCTGCTGGTCAACGGCATGACCGAGGCCCAGGCGCGCAACCGGCGCGTCGCCGAACTGCTGGACCTGGTGCATCTGCCGGCCGCCTACCTGAACCGGTTCCCGCACGCCTTCTCGGGCGGACAGCGCCAGCGCATCGGCATCGCCCGGGCGCTCGCGCTGTCGCCGTCGCTGATCGTGGCCGACGAACCGGTCTCCGCGCTCGACGTTTCCGTGCAGGCGCAGATCGTCAACCTTATGCTGGAGCTGCAGGAGCGGATGGGGATCGCCTATCTGTTCGTCGCGCACGACCTGTCGGTGGTCAAGCATGTCAGCCACCGCGTCGCGGTGATGTATGTCGGGCGCATTGTCGAGATCGCTCCGACCGGGGCGCTGTTCGCCGCGCCGCGGCATCCCTACACCGAAGCGCTGCTGTCGGCCGTGCCGGTGCCCGACCCGCGCCGGCGGGCACAGCGCATCGTGCTCGAGGGCGACGTGGCCGATCCCTCCGATCCGCCACCAGGCTGCGCGTTCCATCCCCGTTGCCGCTACGCGACCGAGCAGTGCCGTCAGGCGACGCCGGCGCTGCAGGAGGCGGCGCCAGGACACTGGGTCCGCTGTCTGCGCGCGGCGGAGCTGACCTTGCGCGGGGTGGCCGAACCGATTGCACCGGCGGCGGCAAAAAGCGTGTAATATCGCGGCCCGCTGTTTTTCGGCTGAGACGATGCAACTGACGATGACGGTGCTGCGCTGCCCGGAGACGGTGGCGCCCGAGAGCCGCAACGTGCCTGGGGGCGAATTCTCCGTCGGCCGCGGACCCGGCGTCGACTGGGTCTTGCCGGATCCCGAGCGCCTGCTTTCGAAACGCCATTTTGCCGTGGCGTTTCGCAGCGGTTGCTGGCAGCTCGCGGACACTTCGACCAACGGCACCTATCTGAACCGCGAAACCGAGCCGATCGGCGCGGGCGACATCCGCAGCCTGCGCGATGGCGACCGGCTGCGTCTCGGCGCATACGAGATCGAGGTGCGGTTGGTGGAGGAAGCGGCGGCGCGCCCCGCCTCCGCCGGTGCGAGCCCGTTTGCCGATCCGTTCGCGATGGACCCGTTCGCGCCGGCCCGCGCACCGCGCAATCCGTTCGACGAGCCGGACCATCCGAGCCTGCGGCTGCGTCCGGCGGCGGCGCAGTTGCCGCCGGATTTCGACCCGCTGGTGCCGGACCCGGTCGAGACCCCGTTCCGGGGGCCGACCCAGGCCGACAATTCCCCGGTACTCGACGATGCGTTCCGCCCACCGGCGCAGGTGGGCCAGGTGCCGCTGCACGGGGGCGGGGTGATCCCAGGCGACGACCTGCTGCCGGACGACTGGGACAAGGATCTGCTGGATGGTGCCGCACCTCCTGCGTCACCGGTACCGCCAGCGATGCCAGCCGCGCGGGCCGCCCCATCGCCACCCCCGCCGCCACTGAGGCCGGCCGAAGCGACGCCGAAAGCGTCCCCGGCGCCACGCGCAAGGCAGGTTGAACCCGCACCTCAGCCCGAGGCGGTCAGCGATGACGGAGCGCTGCTCGCCGCCTTCCTCGAAGGCGCGCGGCTGCAGGACCTGGAGCCGAAGGATCCGACGGCGACCATGCTCGCGCTCGGCAAGGCGTTCCGTAACCTGGTGACCGGCTTGCGCGCGGTGCTGATCGCCCGCGCCGCGATCAAGAGCGAGTTCCGCATCGAGCAGACGATGATCCAGGCGCGCGGCAACAACCCGCTGAAATTCTCGGCCGGCGACGACGATGCTCTGGCCGCGCTGTTGGGCGCCGGCCGGCGTATCGACATGACGCCGGACGAGGCCGTGGCGGATGCGCTGCGCGATATCCGGCTGCATGAGCTGGCCTCGATCGCCGCGATGCAGGCGGCGGTGCGGACCCTGCTCGACGGGCTCGATCCGGCGAAGCTGCGCGCCCAGGCGGAACGTGGCGGCGGCGTCAGCCTGCTGCCGGCGCAGAAGAAGGCGCGCGCATGGGACGGATACGAGGCGCTGTACGCCAGGACCGTGCAGGCGCTGGCCGACGACTTCGACAGCGTGTTCGGCAAGGCGTTCGCCCGCGCCTACGAACGTGCGCTGGACGAGGTTTCCGCGAAGGAACGCCGATGATCCGCCGGCGTCTTCTGCTGCTGATGCCGGCGCTGGGGCTGGCTTACTGCGGGCCGAAGCCGAAGCCGCCGGCGGTG
>DATBKQ010000102.1:0-17598 GCA_036555825.1 Acetobacteraceae bacterium
TTGGCGACATGTCGCGCGAGCAGTGGTTCGAGCTGGTGAAGAGCCGCAGTTCGGCGCAGAGCGAGGACCTGCCCCGGCGCGACTGGGTGGTGCAGATCGACCGCTCCAGCCCGACCACCGCGTTCGCCAAGGTGCAGTGCCAGATTCCGCCGCGCTATTTCACCGACTATCTGACCTTGGTGAAGCTGGCCGATGGCTGGCGGATCGTATCGAAGACTTTCCACACCGAGAGGCACTGATCCATGGACTGGGATTACATCATTGTCGGCGGGGGCTCTGCCGGTTCGGTGCTCGCCAACCGCCTGTCGGCGCGGTCGGCCAACAAGGTGCTGCTGCTGGAGGCGGGCATGGACACGCCGCACGGCAAGGTGCCGCCCGCGATCCTCGATTCCTATCCGGGTACCGCCTACCTGAATCCGGCCTTCACCTGGAACAGGCTGAAGGTCAGCACCGAGGTCATCCCGCACAATCAGCCGAACGCACCGCGGCCGCCACTGCGCACGTATGAGCAGGCGCGCGTGCTGGGCGGTGGATCGTCGATCAACGGTCAGCTCGCCAATCGCGGCGCGCCGACCGACTACGACGAGTGGCATGCACGCGGTGCGACGGGATGGGACTGGGACAACGTGCTGCCCTTCTTCAAGAAGGTCGAGCGCGACATGGATTTCGACGGTCCATGGCACGGCAATGAAGGCCGCATTCCCGTCCGTCGCATCTTCCCCGATCTGTGGCCGGAACACGCGAAAGCGGCGGCGGAGGCCTTCAAGGCCGCCGGCTACAAGTTCCTGATCGACCAGAACGCCGCGTTTGAGGACGGGTATTTCCCGATCACCATCTCCAACGTGTACGAACGGCGCGTGTCGGCCGCGATCGGCTATCTCGATCCCGGTACCCGCATGCGCGAGAACCTGACGATATCCACCGACACGCAGGTGAGCGCGCTGCTGTTCGACGGCCAGCGCTGCATCGGCGTAAGCGCGATGGTGGGGGGGCGCCCGACCGAATTTCGCGGCCGCGAGGTCATCCTGTCGTCCGGCGCGATCCACTCGCCGGCCCATCTGCTGCGCGCCGGGATCGGACCGGCGGGGCATCTGCGCGACCTCGGCATCGACGTGCGCGCGGCAGTGCCCGGTGTGGGACAGCGACTGCAGGACCATCCGGCGGTGGCGGTGGCGGCCTTCATCAAGCCGCATGCGCGCATCATTCACGATTACACACGCCGGCATATCTACCTGGCGCTGCGCTATTCGTCGCGGCTCGATGGCATCCCGCCTGGTGACATGTTCACCGTGGTCACCAACAAAACCTCATGGCACGCGGTGGGCGAGCAGATCGGCTCGTTCATCATCACCGTCTACAAGACGTATTCGGAAACCGGTGAAGTGAAGCTGACCTCGCACGACTGGCGTGAGGAGCCGGTCGTCGATTTCAACCTGCTGTCGGATCAGCGCGATCTGGAGCGGATGATGGACGGGGTGCGGCGGTTCGGTGCGATGCATCTGACGCCAACCATGCAGGCGGTAACGACGGATCCGTTCCCGGCGAGCTACAGCGACAAGGTGCGCCAGGTCGGCCTGGTGAGCAGGAAGAACAAATGGATCACCGATGCGTTGGCCAAAGCGCTGGACGGGCCGGCGGCACTGCGCAGCTACCTGATCAGGACGCTGGTCATGGAGGGCGTTACCCTGGAGGGGCTGATGCGGGACGACGAGCAGTTGGAGGCGTTCGTGCGCCGCGCGGCGGTCGGGGTCTGGCACGCCTCCTGCACCTGCCGGATGGGCAGCGAGGACGACCCGATGGCGGTGACCGACCCGGCGGGGCGGGTCCGCGGCGTGGACGGGCTGCGCGTGGTGGACGCTTCGATCTTTCCGGCGGTGCCGTGCGCCAACACCAATTTTCCGGTGCTGATGACCGCGGAAAAGTGCGCCGACGCGATCCTGGCGGGGGCGTAGGGGGTTTGCCAGGGCGGGCGGTGCTTGGTATAGCGCGCCCGCTTGGGCGGGCGCATAGCTCAGTTGGTAGAGCAGCTGACTCTTAATCAGCGGGTCCAAGGTTCGAGTCCTTGTGCGCCCACCAAATTCCTGCGAATTTCAGCGTATTAGCCTGGGGCCGTAGTGTTCTGTTGCCGCGCGGCAGGCCACCGGCGCAGCCGGCGGCGGCATCATCCGTGCAGCGCTGTCATCACCCGACGCAATGTCGCCAGACTGGCATCGGGACCGATCCTGATCGCTGTGCCATCGGGAAACCTGATCTCGATCCTGTCCCCGTCGCCCCGCTCGGCCAGCGGTGACTCTGGCGCGCCCTCAGCCCGCTGTGTTTCAGTCGGATGCACCGGCACAAGAGTTGGCGCCTATCGCGCCAGGCCTACCTTTGCGCACCTGGCCGCCAATAGTGCAGCAGGCTCGGATATACATCGAGCCGTGCCGCAACCACCACGCTCATGCGTCTCCGACGCAGGTCGTGCCACGGAAAGATGTCGAAGTACTCCTCCAACTCGCGGCGCACGCCTTCCGTATTGAGCAAGCGAGGCTGGTTATGGGTGAACCATTCCCGTCCGAAAGATCGGACGGTGGATTCGTCGAGATTGCTGGCACTCATTGGTTCATTCCCTGGCGGTCGCGCACGGCAAACAGCCGCTGCGGCGCCAGATCATCTTCCCGGGCATTATTCTCTCTTTGGGATCTCCAGCTAGCCGGCGCTTCTCGGCGCGCGACCAGACACAGTTCCACCGCAAGCCAGAACAGCGGCAGACGAATAGCAAAGGCAGCCAGGGCAAACAGGTTCAACCCGCAGATCAGCGCTACCAATCCCGCTGAACGGCTCCTGAGCGCGCACATCAGGGCGCAAACCATCACCCAGACATAGGCCATCACGGCAATCAGGCCACCTTGAACAAAGAGATCGAGCACCGTGTTATGCGCTTCAAAATTGTTGGCCGCGCCTTGCTGCGGATGAGACACATCAGTCGGCCGCTCGTTAATGCCGTACGCCGCGCGCGCGGCAGCAAGTTCGGCAGGAATTGGCAGATGTGGACCAGGACCAAGGCCTAGCACGCCGACCTCGATGCCGCGCGTGAGCGCCTCCCCCCACAGCGTGAACCGAAGGTCCGCCTCACTCTGAGCTTCCTTTCCTCCGTTCTTGGACAGCACGGCGACCACATCGCCGCCGGATACGGCCGAGATCATCACCGGGACCGCGGAAGCGACCAGCACAGGAAGCGCAAACAGCGTCAGGAATGCCAATGATGCGCGCGGTCCGGGGGTGATCGCCCACTCGAATAGTTTGACGCCAAGGAACAGCAAGAATGCGAGCGTCACCCCGTAGGTATAGGCATCCGTCTGCGTGATCCTGCCAGCCCATATCACTGGGATCATCAAGAGGATGGCGATGAACCGACTTCGTGCCTTGGTGGCAACGTCGGCCAAATACAGGCCAACCAGCGTAGCGACGAGACTCAGCTCGGCCAATTGACCGGGGTTTTGCGACCAGCCCCGGAAGCGATCCCAGAACCAAGGATCGACCCCGGGAAGGCGCAGCAGCGTCCCGGAGAGTAGCAAAACCGTAAGCGAAATGCCGCTCAGAACCAAGAATATCCAGGCCGTGCGATGCAGGCGCGAGTACGCCCCTGGCTCGATCACGCTGAAGCAGCACACGGCCGCAATCAGCGGATAGGCGAAGGTGTCGTGCAGGAACCACTTCGGATCATATCTCTCACCGATCGCGAGACCGTTGATTGTACCGATAGAGAGGGAGATCACGAACGGTCCCCAAAACAGGAGCAGACGCGACAACGCTGGACCGATGCTGGTTCTGCGAGCCTGCAGGCAAGCGCATGACATCAAGCCAAGCCACACCACAAGGCAGATTTCGCCGATCCCCAGCGGCAGCCCGGCGAGCCGCCATTGTGTGGCGGTGGTGAGTACCAGCCCTAACGCCAACAGGCCATCAGTCACCTGTGGAGCTCCGGTGGCACGTCAATGACACTTCCGCGGAGGGCCGGACGGCAGCACTCGTCGATCGATGCGACACGGGCGGGCGGCCACGCAACTTCACAAGGGCAATCAGGCCGAGCGCCAGACGCAACCGACGCCAGATCAGCAGCGCCAGCCCGGCGGTCAGTCCCAACTGCATGATCGTAGCGGCCAACGCCGCGCCCGTGAGTCCGGCCTGCCAAACGAACAGCGCAGAAAGGGCGATATTGGCAAGCGCAACCATCGATTGCATGAACGCGGTCTCGCGCTCATGCCCGGTCATCGTCAACAGAAACAGCTGCGGTCCGGCCGCGGAAGCAATCAATTGACCTACCAGCAGGATGCGCAGCGCCGAAACGCCAGTACTGAAGCTGGGGCCTAGCAGTTGCAGAACCGGATGGGCGACGAGGCAAAGTGGCAGGGCCACACCGGCGGCACCGAGAAGGGTCCACCATGCAGTACGGACGATGAGAGCGCGCAGGCCCGCCCGATCGCCGCGGGCGAACAGATCGGCAACCAGCGGCGCAAACAGCGCGTTGAGTGCCATTCGTGGCAGCAGCACCAGCAGCGCAACGTTGGAGGCCAGCGAATAGACCCCTGCGTCGCGCACCAAGCCGAACCATCCAAGCAGCACGACGCCAGTGCGGTTGATCACCGTCTCCGTCACCGCGATCGTCAGCAAAGGAAGCGTGGTCCGCCGCCAGCTCCGGACGTCATATTCAGCCGGCCTTGGCACGACCGAAGCCCTCCGCCACCAATGCATTGCGAGGCTTGTCATGCCAAAGGCGATGAGCCCGCTCAGCACGGTCGCCGCCATGGCTTCCGGCGCGCCGACTGGCCATCGTACCAGGAGTGCCGTGCCGATCAGTAGGATCAGAAAGCCTTCGCGCACTATCCGATCCGGCGCCAAAGCGGTGAGTACCCCACCGAGCGCCCGAACCACGGCGCAGCGAATCCACACCAATGCCCAGAGCGGCACCAGCGGCAGGCCGATCATCAGCGTGGTCCGGAGGGTGTCAGGAATGCGCGGACCGAACCAAACCAGGCCAATGAGTCCGATCCCAACGACGGTCGCTCCGGCCAGGCCGGCGCGGCGATCAGCGTACTGGATCACGCCGCGCAGCAGGCCCCATTGTCCCTGCGCTCGATACGCGGCCACGAACCGCATGACCGACACCTCGAAGCCGAGAGCCGCCAGATACGCCAGGATGGTCACCCATGCGATGGCGAAGGCGTAGCTGCCGTACCCTTCGGCCCCGATTGCGTGCGCAACGGTGAGCTGGGCGAGATAGGATACGCCGGCGCCGCCGACATAGGTCCCGAAGGCAATCACGCTGGCGCGCGCAAGGCGTCCGACCAGGGGATCGCCGGCTCGGGCCGAGCTTTGCGTATTATGCGCGACTGAGACTTGCACTGCGGACCACGTCAGCGTCATCAGAAACCGTGCGTCGCGTGACTTCCGCCGGTCGCCGGATCCTGGCGCGCTGCCGTTCGCGAACCGGGATCATCGGTATCCACAGAAATCACTGGGCAACCTGCCGGCTGAAGATTGCCCACAAAACATCAGCCGCTGGGTCGAAGCGTAAATAGGTAAGAAGATCAAGCTCAAGCAACTGCTCAAATCGGCCTTGTTGTCGTGTGCGCCTGGACAGCCTTGCCCAGAGCAGACCCTCGGGGGCATGCGGCGAGTCAGCATTTCGGGCCGGGAATCCGAATGAAGGCCTGTCCGGTCGCTGCTCGCTCAGCCGTCCTGGTGAGCACCATGAGCGATGACAGTCCCTGAAGGAACGCCCGATCGAACAGCACGAGATGCCGTGCGCGCGACGCACGCTTCAGGGAATGCAGCAGCCGCAGGAGATACTGGCTCATGTGCAACGACCAGAACGTATTGCTCGACCATGACTTCGAGCTGATATCCTGGTTGCCGGCGCACGATGACCGGCCGCTCTCTCAAGAAACGTCTTATTCATGGGCGGCGACCCGGGAGCCGCCGTATCCTCGGTGGCGGCGCAGTGGTCGCGGTTGTCGGCGTAGCAACTCGATCACGCGTTCGCGGTCGCCTTTGGCGACCAGCAGATCCAGATTCGACAGGCCGCCTAGTGCCGCCTCAAGCCGCCGGCTGCTTCGCCAATGGCAGTAGTCAATGCCCGCAGTACGCAAGGACCCGGGCATTTCCGGGAGTAGATCCAGTACCAACCCAGTCGCCGCCACGGTTTCCGCGCCGCCATCCCTCATGCGTGCCGATCCCCGCTGGGCCGTCCATTGCCCGTCGTGGTTCCGCGATGGGATGTGGCCGGAAGTGTTCGGGTCTCATCGGTGCTGTAATAACGGGCGTACTCGACAAGAAACTCGCCATTGGCGCCGGAGCGATAACGCGCATGCCGCTTGAGATCGACCTGTGTGAGCGCAGACGCCAAACGCGGCGGCGGCTTACCTTGATACGATAGCGGATCAGCGAGCAAGGCGGCGGCGCTGCTCGCCACCTCTCGGTGCGTTTTGCCCCAGCGGATTCCGAGCAGCACGGTATCCGCCAACGCCGCCAGCAACCGCGTCTCCGTGACCGCCATCAGTGGCGCACTGTCGATCACAATGCAATCGTATTGCGCACGCAAATGTTCGAGCAGGCGCGGGAGCTGTTCGGTGGCAAATAGCTTGACCGGATCGACCCCCACGCCACGGCGCAGCGGCAGACAATCGAGTTTGTAGTCCGGCAGGTGGCGAATATATTCCGCGGCGGGGTGGTTGCTCAGAAGCAGATCCGCCATACTCACTTGAGCTGTTCCGCCCAACTCACGCAACACGGCCGGACGCCGGAAGTCCATATCGATCAGCAGAACCCGTCGGGAGAGCTGGGCCAGATAGACTGCGAGGCTTATCGCCAGCGTCGTCTTGCCTTCGCCCGGCAGACTCGATGTTACCAGGATTACGTTGGAGGCGTTTGGCGATGAGGTCAGCCGCAGCCCGGCTACGACTGCACGAATCGCTTCGCTATACGGTGCGAACGGCCGTTCAAGTAGGTAGCGATGGGGTCGGTCACGGCCCAGCATTCGCGGAACCAGCCCCACACACGGCAGGCCGGCATGGTTGGCCACATCGCGCGCGCTTCGCAACGTGGTGTCGAGGCGCTCAAGCAGCAGTGCGGTGAATCCGCCAAACATGGCGAAAAGCACCGCGGCCGGCGGAATGAACAAGATCGGGCTGGGTGAGCTGGGGCGTTCCGGTGGGGCCGCCATGGAGAGAAGCTGCACGGTCGGGGACAAACCTTCGCGCTGCTCGCGCAGTTGCTCATGTCGCTGCTCGAGCGAGGCATAGAGCTGGCGGCTCGTCACCACCTCCCGCTGCAATGATTGCAGTTTGACATCCGTGCTTGCCTGCTGCAGCGCCGTTACCCGCTGCCGCAACGCATTTACCTGTGCGGTCGTTGCCTGCACGTCGCCGGCAAGGTTGGCGATCGCCGCCTGCGCGGCGTGGGCCATCTCCTGGCGTATCGATTGCAATTGTCCGCGGATCGGATCCAGAACCGGATTGGCGCCGCGATAACCGACTCCCGACATGCGAGCATATACCTGCAGCAACTCCGCCTCTTTACGTCGTAGCTCATTGAGCGCCGGCGTATCGAGGTATTTGACGACGTCTTCCCCGCCGGCCTGCCGCGCGCGAATCGACTGATAGCGCGCCTCGCGTGCTCGCAGATCTGCCTCCGCGGTGACGAGTTGGCGGTTAACATCGGACAGCTGGGCCATCAGGTTGGCCTGGCTGGTGTCGCCCAGTCCGGACGCTGTCTGATCCTGCTGGAGCTTGGTATCGAGCTGCTGCACTCGCTCGGCAAGTTCGGGAATGCGCCGGTCAAACCACGCAAGCGCATTATCGATGCCAGCCCGCTGCTGAGCTACGTGTTGTTCCAGGTAGACCTGGGTGATCCGGTTGGCGATCGTTGCCGCCTCTTGCGGATCGCTCGATGTATAGCTGACGGCAATTACGTGCGAGCCCTGTTCTTGAAACACGTTCAGATGGCGTTCCAGTAACGGCAGTGTCAACCAGGTCGGGCCACTCAGCCATTTTACGACCGGCCGCGGCAGCCAATCAGACAGCCGCGCCCAAAGTTGCTGCCTGACTTCCGCGGCGCCCCCGCGTGCAGACGAGACGGAGTCCCGGAGCACACCACGGCTTGCCAGGCTGTCGAGCACGCGTTCCAGCAAATCATGAGACTTGATGGCCGTGAGCTCGGTCATCACCGCCGCCTCATCAGCGGGCTGATTGATTGCCGGTTGCCCGCCGATCAGGTTCACGAGTTGCGGTTCGACGACGACTTGTGCCTTCGCGGTGTAATGTGGCGGTATCAGAAACCCGACACAGCCGACCAATGCGGTGCCAACAATGACGATAGCAGCGATCGTTCCGCGCCGGCGTCGCAGAACGGCAGCCAGTTCGCCGAGGCCCATCTGTTGTTCCGCACCTACCGCGATCATGCGGCGATTCCTTCCATGAACGGCACCGGCGGGCGCTCCGTAGCCAAGTTGTTATGCGTATCAGTCACGGCAATACGTGAATGGACGGGCCATGCACCATCAGGATGGCCCAGAGTTCGCGGGCGCGATTGCGATGGCCACTCAGATGCTGTGCCCGGTATGTCTGAACCCCGTGCGGTGTCGAGCAGGCCCTGAGCTTGCAAGCGGACCGGTCCGGCGAATCCTCAGGCCAGTCACGCAACGGGCCGCAATCACGCACCCGTTGTAGGCGGAGCCGGGCAAGGATTGATGAACCGTTCAGACTGCTACCGGCGACAAGGGATACCGCTTTGCTGGAATGGCGCTGGAACGGGGTCGCATCACCAGTGCCCGCGGCACTGTCGCGAAAACCGTGCGTCGTCGCTGCACGCAGGAATGGTGAGCGCAAATAATGGTCCTTGCCTCCGACACAGAGCAGATGCGTCGACATATGCCTCTCCGGCGGTGCGCGGAGCGAGCGCCGGACCACCACTTGCTCGCGTGAGCCTCCAGTCTCACTGAAACCGATGCCGATAACAACTAGCCAAAGGTCTGATGCCGAAGACGATCTAGCCAAAGGTCTGATTGTAAGGCTTTCGCGAGGCTACTGCCTGTGATCGTACACCCTTTGATTCGTTGACCGCGGCCGGTCGATTGCAATTAGGTGACCAAGGTCTGGTGCCGCCGGATCGAGGTGCAGAGCCACGCGCCGTGGGCACCAAGATGGAGAGGGGAAACATGAAGGCTGTGATCCAGTTCGGCGGTATGGGGTTACGGCTGCGCCCAAACACTTGGGACGCGACGGGATGCGCGAAGCAACATCATGGTCCTTCCACACGTCTTCGGACATAATCTGCGACTGGAGCAGCGATCTTGAATGAGCGCACGCCGGGCGGGGCAGGTACCGGAATGAAGGCTGCCATCCAAGGAGTCGGCGAAGGCCTGCGCCGGCTGCCGAAGAATGGGGAGCACCTGGTCGGCCTCCTCTCCCGGCATCTTTCTGTCTAATCGCATGTCGTCGTCTCGGACCAGTGCAGGAGCGAATGCGCGGGCAGTCCCCTCGTCGATACGCCGCGGCGGGGCTGCCCGTCGTTTGACGAATGCGCTTCTCGCAGGTGCTCTTCTTCTACTATTTGCCCCGCTCCTGCTGGCGATAGCGGTCGGCATCTGCGTCGAGACGGGCCGCCCGGTGTTCTTCATGCAAACCCGGCTCGGCCGCGGTGGAAGGCCGTTCCGGCTCATCAAGTTCCGGAAGTTCCGCCAGGACTGTGGGACGGCACAGCTACCGCTGACATTGTACAACGATTCGCGGCTCACGCGCGTTGGACGGCTTTTGGAGCGTAGCAAATTCGATGAATTACCGCAGCTTTGGAATGTCGTGAGGGGCGAGATGGAGATCGTCGGCCCACGGCCGGAATCGCTTACGTTCCGAGATTGCTTCGCTGGCGCCTACCACGCCGTGCTGGAGCACACGCCCGGCATCTTCGGACCCAGCCAGGCATTGTTCCGAAACGAGGGCAAGCTTTATCGACCCGACTGGGAACCCGAAGCGTTCTATCGCGCGATCCTGTTCCCTGCGAAGGCCCGTCTCGATCTGACCTACTATCCGACACGGACCCCGATCCGCGACCTGATTTGGGTAATCCATGGCGTGCTGGCGGTCCTTGGCTGTGCGCCGATCTCCCGGCAGGTCGCCATGATGGCGCGCGAGACGACCGACGCTATTCACCGTCTCGGCGACCCGTCGACCGAAAGAGAGTTGGGAAATGCCGACTGCACGACTGAGGCACCCAAAGAGCGCGGAGAACGGCGGAGACTGGGGACGGTCGCACCTGTCGGCACAAACAGTCCCGCGTCAACCAAAGAACCACGAGGCTACATTCTATGAACCTTCTCGGAATTTTCCACTCGCACTCCGATCCCTCTGCGGCCCTGATGATGGATGACAAGGTCGTTGCATTCGTTGAAGAAGAGCGGCTATCGCGTCAGAAGCACTCTTTTGGTGCGTTCCCGACCCGCGCCATTCGATGGGTACTTAAACGCGGCGGTCTCGCATTGACCGATGTTGATGCCATTGTGCAGGCATGGGACTGCGCAAAATATGACGGTGGGCATATCGCCGGCCACTATGACAAGATCAACTTGTCCTATCCGACGACCGAGGGCGATCGAGCCTATCAGCAAAATCTACTGCAACTGTATCGCTCCGAGACGCAACGCTCGCTGATCAGGCGCGCCCTGTGGCGCGAGTTCGGCGACGTCGAATTGCCAGAGATCCGCTTCGTCAATCACCATTTGGCGCATGCCTGCGCCACGTTCTTCTCCTCGGGATTCGACGAGGCTCTGGTCATGTCGGTCGACGGCAGCGGGGAGGAGATCACGACCTCCTGGTGGCATGGCCGGGACGGAGCGCTCGAACTGCTGCACGAGGTCAAGATCCCGCACTCGCTCGGCTGGGTCTATTCCGCCTTCACCGAGTATCTCGGCTTCGAGGCTTATGACGGTGAATACAAGGTAATGGGTCTTGCTGCATACGGATCACCGAACTCCGAAGTGCAGGGCAAGATCGCGCAGCTGTTATGGCCCGATGATCACGGCGGGTTCGAGACAAACGCGATGCTTCTTACGCGTGGCTCACACTCCTGGTCGCATTATTTCTCGGACGCTCTGGTCCAGCATATGGGAAGGCAACCGGCCTGGCGAGATCAGCCAGTAACGGATTGGCATAAGGACGTCGCGTTCGCTGTTCAGCAACGGCTTGAGGATGTCGTGTTTTCGATGACGCGGTATTGGACGCGGCGGACCGGGGTGCGGCGGCTGTGCATCTCCGGTGGCGTCGGGCTCAACGTCAAAATGAACGGAAACCTCTTTGAATCCGGCATTGTTGACGACGTCTTCGCATACCCCCTGTGTGCAGATCTCGGCCAGTCGATCGGCGCTGCCCTGGCGTATCGCTATCAGCATGCCGGGCTGACCCGCCAGCGTCTTTCCGATCTCTACTTGGGTCCTGGTTTCTCCGACGAGGAGATCGAGCGAGTGCTCAGGGATTGCCGGGTCGAGTATCGCAAAAGCGAGAACATTTCGGGCGATACTGCCGGCCTTCTGATGGAGGGCAAAGTTGTCGGCTGGTTCCAAGGGCGGATCGAAGCTGGACCGCGGGCTCTTGGGGCACGTTCCATTCTTGCGGATCCCCGTAATGAGGCAGCGCGCGACCGGGTCAATGCCGCGATCAAGTATCGCGAGTTGTGGCGTCCGTTCTGTCCGTCGATGACCCGTGAGGGAGCGGAACGATACTTCGACAGGTTCACCGAGGCGCCGTTCATGGTGATCACGTTCCGCGCCAACAGCCGCGCCAAGGCCGAGATACCTGCTGTTGTGCATGTCGACGGCACGTCGCGCCCACAGATCGTTGATGAGGAAACCAATCCGCGCTACCACAACGTCATTGCGGAGTTCGGCCGCCTAACGGGTGTGCCTTGCGTCCTCAACACGTCGTTCAACATCAAGGGCGAGCCGATCGTCTGTACGCCCCAGGACGCGCTCCGTACCTATTTTGCAACTGGCCTCGATGCTTTGGCCATCGGCAACTGTCTGCTGGAGAAGTTCCGGTGATGGAGCGTATCCTGTTCGTGGGCGCTCATCATGACGACCTCGAGCTCGGCATGGGCGGCAGCGTCAAGCGCTGGACCACGGAAGGCAGGGAGGTCTTTGCGGCGATGCTGACGAATTCGCAATGGGCCGCCCCTGGGGGGCAGGTGCTGCGGGATCCCGCCCGCGCAATGGCCGAATGCGATCGATCAGCGGCGTTGCTTGGTTTCCAGCCGTTCCATCTAGGTCTCGCGGACGCGATGAACATACGGTTTTCGGACGCTCACGTCGTCAGGATTCTGGATTTGGTCTCCACTCTGAAAGTCGATACGCTCATTACCATCTGGAAGCACGACGCCCATCCCGCGCATCAGGCTACTAATGCTATCGCGATGGCCGCCACTCGCAAGATTCCGAACGTGTTGACGGTCCGGCTCTCCTGGAACGCGGTGCCCGAGGCCTGGAAGCCAAACTTCTTCGTCGATATCTCCGAAACGCTGGAGCACCGGATCGCTGCTCTGCAGTGCTACGAGAGCGAATGGGAGCGTACGGGCCCGTTCTGGGAAGAATATATACGCGGTACCGCGGCGGTTTACGGCCTGGAATGCGGCTGCAAGGCCGCCGAAGGTTTCGAGATCGTCAAGCTGCGCATGTGATCCGCTTTATCCGGCGGGTTATGGCGTTCATGGCGGCGCGGTCTGGCTGGATGGCCACCCCTTTGAGGTGGTGAGCGTCGCGCCGCCACTCGGAGGTCGGTGCGCAGCGGGAGGCAGGCTATGGAACTCGAACTTGAGGCGCTCGTAGGCAACAACAACTTCATCCGGGTCCAGGGTCTTCTGCGGGCCAATTTCTATCTAAAGCTGGAGTGCCTCAATCCAGCCGGTTCAATCGAATTCAAGACCGCGCTTGGGCTGATCAAAGGCTGCGAGGCTGCCGGTGTCATAAGAAAGAACACAGTAGTGGTCGAGTCCTCATCTGGCAGGCTCGGTATAGCACTTGCCATGATTTGCGCCGAGCGAGGATACCGCTTTAAATGCATCGTCGATCCGAGCATAAGTGCATGTCACTCCAGTGCAATGAGAGCGCTCGGTGCCGATATAACCTATGTATCAGAGCAGGACACGATCGACGGGCGTCGTGGTTCACGGCTGGAGCACATTCGTGAGCTGACGAGCCGGGATCCTCGTTATGTGTGGGCCAGCCAGTATGGGAGCCAAGCGAGCCTGGGCATACACGCTGAGCTGACAGCAACGGCGATCGCTGACCGGTTCCCTCATCTCGATTATCTTTTCCTGGATGCGGGAGGAATGGGCGCGCTGATGGGTTGCGCCCGCCATTTCTCTCGATGGCGCCCGAAGACGAAGATCGTCGCGGTGAATGGCGTGGGCTCAATAGCTTTGGGAGGCTCTGCCACGCCTCGCTATGTTCCGGGAACCGAAGCATCACAGGCGCCGATGTCCGGCGAACTTGGCTCATCCTATGCGACCGTATCCGTACCAGAGGTCGCCGCGGTGTCTTCTTGTCGATATCTTGCGCGATCGTACGGAGTTCTTGCGGGCGGCTCGACTGGCAACGTCATGACGGCCGTATTGTCGTGGCGCGCCCGGTTCCGCCAGGGCGAGGTGGTCGTCGCGGTCGCGCCCGATACAGGCGAGCAATGTCTTGAGACAATCTATGACGATGAGTGGGTCATCTCCAAATTCGGCGGCGATGCGCTGTTGCCCGAACGTTATGCCGACTTTATCGACGAATGCGTAACAAGTTATGCTACAGAATCGGTATCGGTAAGAGAAGGGGTTGCGTACGCCTAGTTTTCTGTCCGGGAACTGCCTCGCCGAAGGTCGGTGCGAGGGCGTCAGCATCCCGATCACGAGGTGAAACCGAAAGGCCGACGATTGGGCGCTTTGACTGAGGTGAGAGTGCGGCAATGCAACGACGCTTTATAGGGGCAGGCCCCTTTGCTCGATTGGAACACATCTCATCCACCGCGGCTGCGCGCGAGATCTCCGCCGATAGCATCCACTGCGTCCGATATAAAATTACGCTGCTCCGACAGCCGTTCAGCCGTAAAGGTGGCACGCCACGCTGTGGCCTGCCCCAACCTCCCTGCGTACGGGCACCTCGTGGGCGCAACGCGGCATGGCGCGCGGGCAGCGCGTGTGGAAACGGCAGCCGGGGGGCGGCGCCAGCGCGCTGGGAACCTCTCCGGTAATCGCCAGCCGCACCTGCGGGTCATCGGGGTGCGTCGGCAGCGCCGCGACCAGCAGTGCCTGTGTATACGGATGCAACGGATGGGTACACAGCTCGATCGCCTCTGCCTGTTCGACGAGCTGGCCGAGATACATCACCGCGATTCGGTGACTGATGTGCGCAACGCCAGCCAGATCGTGGCCGATGAACAGGTAACTGACCCCGAGCCTGGCCTGCAGTTGTTCCAATTGATTCATGATCTGGGCGCGGATCGACACATCCAGCGCGGATACCGGCTCATCCAGCACGATCAGCCGCGTGTTGGTCACAAACGCCCGCGCAATCGCGATCCGCTGACGCTGGCCGCCACTGAATTCGTGCGGGAACAGGTCGGCGACATCCGGCTGCAGTCCCACCAGGTGCATCACCTCCGTCACCCGCTCGCGAATCTCCGCGCGTGACATATCGGTGTGGATCTCCAGCGGCTCAGCGATGATGTCGCGCACCCGCATGCGCGGGCTGAGTGAGCTGTACGGGTCCTGGAACACCACCTGGACCTCGCGGCGATAACGCATCAGCTCATCGCCGCGCAGTTCGAGGACGTTCTCGCCTCCGAAGAGGATGCTGCCCGCGGTCGGTTTCTCCTGCAGCAGGATCAGCTTGGCGGTCGTCGTCTTGCCACAGCCGGACTCTCCAATCAAACCAAGTGTCTCGCCGGGCATAATGGCGAAATCCACGGCTTCGACCGCTCTCACGCAGCTGATGCGACGACGCAGCAACCCCCCCGTGCTGACAGGGAAGTATTTCTGGAGCCCCTGCACCTCAAGCACTGGCGCGGTCATATTCCTCCCCTGCGGCTTCGGTGGCGGCCCGCCAGCAACGTACCGTCCAGCCCTCGCCGAAGCTTTCCTGGGGCGGCTCCCGGGCGGAGCATTCCGGAGTCGCATCGGGACAACGCGGATGGAACGCGCAGCCCGAAGGCAGACGGGCGAGATTGGGGGGCTGACCGGGAATGGCGTACAGCGGTTCCTTGCTGCCGAGTTTGGCGATCGAACCTAGCAGGGCGCGCGTGTATGGATGTTTGGCGCCGTTGAACAGGTTCCGCACGGAGCCGTGCTCGACGATCTTTCCGGCGTACATCACCGCCATGCGGTCGCACATGCGTGCGACGATGCCAAGGTTGTGGGTGACGAAGATGATTGCGACCCCCGTGTCACGTTGGATGTCTTTCAGCAGATCCAGATACTGCGCCTGGATGGTGACATCGAGGTTGGTCGTGGGTTCGTCGGCGATGATCAGCTTCGGTCCGCCGGCGAGTGCAATGGCGCCGACGATACGCTGGCGCATCCCGCCGCTCATCTGGTGCGGGTAATCGCGCATGCGTTGCGCCGGGGACGGGATGCGCACCGCATGCAGCAGGTCCTGTACACGCTGACGCAGCGTGCGGCCACGCAGAGCCTGATGATAATAGGCCGGCTCGGCAACCTGACGATAGATGCTGAACAGCGGGTTCAGCGAGGCCATGGGATCCTGCAGGATCATCGCGATCGAACTGCCGCGGATGCGGCGCATCTGGCGCGAGGTTTTCGTGGTCAGTTCCTGGCCGCGGAAGACGATATGCCCTCCGGCTATACGGCCGGCCGGCGGCAGCAGACCAACGATCGACAGGCAGGTCGTCGTCTTGCCGCAGCCAGACTCGCCAATCAGGCCGAGGGTCTCGCCTTCATTCAATGTGAAGCTGATACCATCGACCGCCTTTACGATCCGCGCGCCGCCGAACGAGGTGAAGTGCGTACGAAGATCGGCGACTTCGAGCAGAGCCGGCATGTTCACCCGTCCCGCCCGGGTGCCGCGCGAAAGCCCTGACCCAAAGCGCCTGGCTCCGCCCGCGATGACTGCGACATCATAGATTCCGCTGCTGCGGATCAAGCCGGATGCGTAGCCAGTCCCCGAACAACTGGGTGGCGAGCACCACCAGCAGAATCCCAAGGCCCGGGAAGATCGTCAGCCACCAGTCGCCGACCATCAGCATCGAACGCCCGTCGGCCAGCATCGAGCCCCATGCCGGTTGCGGTGGTGGCACACCGATCCCGAGGAAACTCAGCGACGCCTCGGCAATGATCACCACGCCGATCGTCAGGCTTGCCAACACCATCGTCGAGTTCATCACATTGGGCAGGATGTGGCGCAGGATCACGCGGGTTCGGCTGGCACCGGCGATCTCGGCCAGCTTGACGAATTCGCGTTCGCGCAGGCTCAGCACCTCGCCGCGAATCACCCGGGCGTAGCGCGTCCAGTACACGCAGCCAAGGATGATGATGATGTTCCACATACTCGGCCCGACCATCGTCGCCAGGAAGATCGCGAACACGATCGCCGGCAGCGCCAGCCACGCATCGGTGATGCGCATGATGAGCTGATCGACCCAACCCCCGAGGTAGCCGGAGAGCATGCCGAGAGTGGTGCCGATGCTGCCAGCCACCAACGTGCCCACAACGCCGACAATGAGCGATACACGCGCCCCGAAAATCAGCCGGCTCAACACGTCGCGTGCCTGGTAGTCGGTGCCAAGCAGCGTGCGCGTGCTACCGCCGGTCGACCAGAACGGCGGCTCGAAGATCTTCGCGCCCGGGATCGGCTCCGTTGGGTCATACGGTGCAATGACGTTCGCGAAGACCGCGATCAGCACGAACGGCACCAGGATCGCCAGCGGCAGCACCGGCAGGTCGCGGCCGACGCGCAGACGGTTGACGACCGGGCCGGCTGTCCGAAGAAGTGTGATTGACATGGCTTGCTACCTGGTGAGCCGGATGCGCGGGTCGATATAGGCGTAAAGAATATCGACCAGCAGATTGATGACCACGATCATTACGCCGGCCTCCATCACTATGCCCTGCACCAGCGGGAAGTCGCGCTGAAAAATGCCCTCGTAGAGCAGTCGGCCGATACCGGGCCAGGCGAAGATCACCTCGATGATCACCGCGGCATTCAGCATGATGACAAGGTTGATGCCGGCCAGCGTCAGCACCGGAATCAGCGCGTTCTTGAACGCATGCACCGCGATGACCGCGAACGCCGGCAGGCCCTTCAGCCGCGCCAGCTTGATGTATTCGCTACGCAGCACCTCAAGCATGCTGGACCTCGTCAGGCGTAGCAGCGACGCGGCAAAATACCAGCCGAGCGCCATCGCCGGCATGACCAGGTTGCGCCAGCCGCCCTGGCCGCTGGTGGGCAGCCAGCCGAGCCAGACGGAAAATACCAGGATCATGACCAGCCCGAGCCAGAAGCCGGGTACGGAGAGACCAAGCAGCGCGATGGTCTTCCCCACATGGTCCCACACGCTGTTCACCCGGACCGCCGAG
>DATBKQ010000103.1:0-4424 GCA_036555825.1 Acetobacteraceae bacterium
CCATGGCCGCGCTCTATTCCAGCAACTTGCGCTTCCGGGACTTGTATGGTCCACCGGGGCTCGAATTTGCCGCGCATATCGCGCTCTACGCGCCTTGCGTCAGGACCTATCGTGATGACGGTAACGTAACCGGCAAACCGATCCGAATGTTTCATGGCATTGCCGACGATGTTTTCTCGATTGAACCATGCCGCGAGTATGTTGCGCGGCTAAAGCAGAATGATGTGGATATCGAGCTCGCCGAATTTCCCGGCGCTTACCATTCGTTCGATGCACTCCCTTTGAAGACACCAATGGTGATCCCGCAGGCGATGTCGACACGGAACTGCCGCCTGCAGGAAGGCGACAACGGACAGCTTTTGAATCGCGCGACCAACAAGCCATTCGCACCGACGGACGCATGCGTTGAACGAGGAAACACCTACGCCTGCAACGGGGCAGCAGCGGCTGCCACCTCGGAGGCGGTGAAAACGTTCTTGACTGTCACGCTTAAGTAGATCCTGCATACCAAATGCGCCCTCAGCCGGTCAAAACCACCGTGTAGAGGTACTAGGAGGGCGCAGTCGCTCGCGGAATGTCCGTCTGTCATTGCGACCCTCGCGAATGCGGGGGGAAGCAATCCCGCGCCTGGTGCGCATCGCCATCGAGATTGCCGCGTCGCTTCGCTCCTCGCAATGACAGGATCAGGGGCCGCGCTTCATCGACACCGTCACGGCACGGGGACGAACCTGAACCCATCGTCCCACCGCTCGATCCGCCCCGAGGAGGGCGAGGGGAAATGCGCGGTGCAAACCAGCGTCGACGTATCGCACAGGCAGCCGAACAGCCTCCGGCGTGATTCACCCGCCTGCCGAGAGCTGTAATCCACCCGCATCCCGAGATCGGGATAACGCGCCTGCAGCGGCGAGTGGATCATGTCGCCGGTGATCACCGCGTCCGCGCCGGGTCTGCCGACCTGCACCGAGTAGTGATCGATGGTGTGGCCCGGTGTCGGCAGGAGCTTCACGATCTCGCTGAACTGGTGCTCGCTGCTCACCACCTCCTCGCGCCTCGCTGCGACGATCGGCAGGACCGAGTCGGTGATCCACGGAGCTGCCGATGGATCGCGGCTTTCTGTCTCGGTCCAGTAGGCAAGCTCGCGGGCCGAGAAGACATACCTCGCCTTCGGAAAGGTAGGGACCCAGCGTCCGTTCTCCAGCCTGGTGTTCCAGCCAACATGATCGACGTGCAGATGGGTGCACATCACATAGTCGATCTGATCGATCGACACGCCGGTGGCGGCGAGGCCCTTCTCGAACCGGTCGCTGTTCAGCATATTCCAGAAGGGGCGCGTCGGCCGCGGCTTGTGGTTGCCGACGCAACTATCGATCAGAATGGTATGGTGCGGCGTCCGCACAAGATAGGACTGGATGCAAAGCACCAGTTGTCCGTTCCGCCGATCGAGATAACCCCCCTCGGTCATCCAGCCGCGGTTTTCCTCCAGCACCTCCGGCGCGAGCGACGGGAAGAATTCCAGCGGATCGAACAGCGGGCCTTCCTGCTCCACGATCCGGTGGATGGTGATGTCGCCGATTGTGAAGGTGGTCGTGGCCATGTCCGTGTCCCTCCGCCGCAGCAATCGCCGCAGTGTCACACTGGGGCAGTGCACCTCGCTTACCTTGTGGATGAACCTGCTACGGAAAGCAAAACGTGGCAATCCGCGACCAACTGGCATACGGTGACGGTGGTAGCCGGCCCAAATGCAACAAGGCCAAGGGAGGAAACAATGACAATCACAGCCACCACCCTGTTCGGTGCCGACACCACGCTGAGCGACGCGCACATCGATGCCTTCCGCGGCAGCATCCGCGGCGACCTGATCGCGCGTGACAGCGCGAGCTACGAGACCGCGCGGCGGGTCTGGAACGGCAACATCGATCGCCGCCCGGCGCTGATCGTGCGCTGCACCGGCGCCGCCGACGTGCAGCGCGCCGTCGATTTCGCCCGCACGCACGAATTGCTCCTGTCATTGCGCTGCGGCGGCCACAGCGCGCCCGGCTACGGCACGAACGATGGCGGCATGGTCATCGACATGTCGCCGATGAAGGGGATTCGCGTGGATTCCGCCAGCCGCACGGTAACCGCGCAAGGCGGCGTCCAGTGGCGTGAGTTCGACCACGAGACGCAGGCCTTTGGCCTGGCGACCACGGGCGGGACGGTGTCCAACACCGGCATCGCCGGGTTGACCCTCGGCGGCGGGCTGGGATGGCTGATGGGCAAGCACGGCCTGTCGGTCGACAATCTGGTCTCCGCCGACGTGGTAACCGCGGATGGACAGTTCCGCACGGCGAGCGCCAGCGAAAACCGGGATCTGTTCTGGGCGCTGCGCGGTGGCGGCGGCAACTTCGGTGCCGTCACGTCGCTGCAATACCGGCTGCACCCGGTAACCGAGACATTGAGCGGCCTGGTCATCTACCCGCTGGACCAGGGACGCGACGTGCTCCGGTTCTACCGTGACTTCTGCGCCACCCTGCCGGACGAGGCGGAGGCCTTCGCCGCATTGCTGACGCACGACGGGCAGCCGGTGGTGGCGATGGCGCTGGGCTACAACGGGCCGGTCGAGATGGGGGAGAAAGTCCTCGCGCCCGCGCGGCAGTTCGGCAAGCCGATAGCCGATCTGGTCGTGCGCATGCCGTATGGTGTGCGCCAGACGTTGATCGACGACCCGCTGGCCAGGCATGGCCTGCACCGTTACTGGCGCTCGGCCTTCGTGGACCAGTTGTCGGATGGGCTGATCGATCAGATGCTCAAGGGAGCCGCCAGCTTCGGCTCGCCCCTCAGCCTGATGGGCCTGTTCTACGTCCACGGCGCCGCCGCTCGCGTCCCGGCCGACGCAACTGCCTTCTCCGCGCGCCGGCCGACGTGGGACTTCGACATCATCGGGCAATGGACCGACGCGGCGGAGTCCGACGCCCACATCGCCTGGGTTCGCGCGCTGTGGGGCAAGGTCGAACCGGAACTGCTGGGCACCGTGTACATCAACCACATGATGGGCGATGACCGTCCCGAGCGGGTGCGCGCCTCGTATGGCGACAACTACGCCCGGCTGCGCGAACTGAAGGCGGTGTACGATCCCATGAACCTGTTCCGGGTCAACGCGAACATCGCCCCGGCGTAGCGCGTTGGACTAACGCCCCACCTCACGCCTCCGGCGCAGCCTGCTCCCGCAGCACGTCCAGCGGCACCAGCCGCCCGTCGCGCTCGAAGTGCCAGAACGTCCATCCGTTGCAGGCCGGCGCGTTCTGCACCGCCGCGCCGACCTTGTGGATCGAGCCCCGCGCCGCTCCCGACACGATCGTGCCGTCCGCCGCCACCACGGCACTGACCCGCCGCATGCGGTCGAACAGCTTGCTCCCCGGCGGCAGCAGACCGCGCTCCACCAGGCTGCCGAATGGCACGCGTGGCGCGTCGCGTTTCGACACCGCCCCCGACAGCCCATCCGCCGGCGCCGGCCTCGTGGCCCGCACCCGGCCGAGCGCCGCCTCGACATAGGCCGGATGCCGTTCGATGCCGATGAAGTGCCGGTGCAGCCGCCTGGCGACCACCGCCGTGGTTCCGGTGCCGATGAACGGATCCAGCACGATCTCGCCCGGCGCCGTGCTGGCCAGCAGCACCCGATGCAGCAGCGCCTCGGGCTTTTGCGTCGGATGCAGCTTCAGCCCGTGCGGGTTGCGCAGCCGTTCCGCGCCCGTGCACAGCGGCAGGAACCAGTCGCTGCGCATCTGCACATCGTCGTTCAGCGCCTTCATCGCCGCGTAGTTGAACCGGTGGCGCGAATCGCGGCCGCGCGCCGCCCAGATCAGCGTCTCATGCGCGTTGGTGAAGCGGCGGCCGCGGAAGTTCGGCATCGGGTTCGCCTTGCGCCAGATCACGTCGTTCAGCACCCAGAAGCCCAGGTCCTGCAACGCGGCACCGATGCGGAAGATGTTGTGGTAAGCGCCGATCACCCACAACGTGCCATCCTTGCGCAGCAACCGCCGGCATTCGGCTAGCCAAGCCCGTGTGAACGCGTCGTAGGAGGAAAAATCGGTGAAGCGGTCCCAGTCCTCGTCCACCCCATCGACCAGGCTGTCGTCCGGCCGCCGCAGCTCGCCCCGGAGCTGCAGGTTGTACGGCGGATCGGCGAACACGCAGTGCACCGAGGCCGGCGGAAGCATGCGCATGAGCTGTACGCAATCCCCCAGCATGACCTGATCGAGCGGCAGTTCGCGGACGACTTCCACGGGGTTCCGGGATGGCTTGATGGCGACGGCAACCAGCGCGTGATGACCAGAGGCGGAATCGTCGGAGGTCTGAATCACGCGCTCAACTAAAGAAGCTAAAGCAGGATGAGGTCAACCTGACCCTCATCATGCCTTAGCCATGGTGGCGGGCCGGCCGAAGCC
>DATBKQ010000104.1:0-10277 GCA_036555825.1 Acetobacteraceae bacterium
CAGCACGAGATCGGCCTGTCGCACATGGTATCCACCGGCAACGAGGCGGACCTCGACTGCGCCGATTTCATCGACCACCTGATCGACCTGCCAGAGGTGCGGGCGATCGCGCTGTTCGCCGAGACGATCCGCCATGCGCCGAGCTTCGCGGCGGCGGCGCGGCGGGCGATCGCGGCCGCGAAGCCGATCGTGGTGCTGAAGATCGGCCTGTCCGAGGTCACCGCGCGTTCGGCGCAGGCGCATACCGGGGCGCTGGTCGGTGACGACCGCGTGTTCGATGGTGTCTGCCGGCAGCTCGGCATGGTCCGCGTCGATTCGATCGAGGACCTGCTGTACACCGCTGATGTGATCAGCCGCACCGGCGTGCTGCGGCCCGACGGGCTGGCGGTGGTCTCGATCTCCGGTGGCGCATGCGAGATCGTCGCGGACCGCGCACAGGTGCTGGGCGTTCCCCTGCCCTCGCTGTCGGACGCCGCAACGGCCGAGCTGCGTACCGCGCTGCCGAGTTTCGGCACGCCGCACAATCCGCTCGACATCACCGGCGGCGCGGTCTTGCAGCCCGACCTGTTCGAGCAGGGGCTGCGCATCCTGGGACGGCAGCCGGACTTTTCCGCCCTCGCCTGTCTGTTCGATGTGCCGGTGACCGCCGAACAGGCAACGGAATTCACACTCGCGGCGCTGCGCCACATTGCGGACGGGCTGCGCGCCGCCGAGATACCGGCGCTGATGGTGAGCCACACGGTGAAGCCGGTTACCGAGGTGTCCGCCCGGATCATCGAGGAGATCGGCATCCCCTACGTCAGCGCGGGACTGCATCATGGCATGAACGCGCTGGGTCATGCCTTCTGGTGGGCAGACCAGTATCGGCGTCTGTCGGGTGTCGCCGCATCGATTGCCACGATTGCCGACACAAGCGAACGGCCGCGCTCGGAGCGTGCCACGCTCGCGTATCTGGCGCGATGCAATGTGCCGGTGGTGCCGGTGACGTTGGCGCGCCATGCCGAGCAGGCGGTAGCGGCGGCGCGCGCGACCGGCGGGCCGGTGGTGCTGAAGATCGCGTCCGACGATATCGCGCACAAGAGCGATATCGGTGGCGTGCTGCTGAACCTGGAAGGCGACGAAGCTGTTGCCGGCGCGTTTCGCCGGATCGTGGCCGTGGCGCCAGCGGAAGCACGGCTCGATGGCGTGCTGGTGGCACCGATGCGGTCCGGTGGGCTTGAGCTGTTCGTCGGCTGCACGCGCGATGCCCAGTGGGGGCACGTGATCGCCGTCGGCCTGGGTGGCGTGTGGGTCGAGGTATTGGAGGATGTGTCGCTCCGGCCGCTGCCGATCGACGCCGCGGAGGTGAAGCGCATGCTTGGCGAGCTGCGCGGCGCGAGGCTGCTGCAGGGCGCACGCGGCACGCCGGCGGCAGATCTCGACGCGCTCGCGGCGGCAGTCGCGCGCATCGGGGATGCGGCGGTGGCACTCGGACCCGACCTGGAGGCGCTGGAGGTGAACCCGCTCTGGGTGCGCGGTGCGCAGATCGAGGCACTCGACGCGCTGGCGGCGTGGAGGAAATGACCCCATGGATCTGAGCCTGTCGGACAAGCATCGCGCATTGCAAGACGAGGTCCGCGCGTTCGTTCGTGGCCACGGTCATAAGTCGCCGAAGCTCGGCGGTGGGCGAAAGCGGCCGGATCAAAAGACACGCGACTGGCAGAAGCTGCTGGTGGACCATGGCTATGTCGGCCGTACCATCCCGCGCGAGTACGGCGGCCACGGGGCCGAACCCGACGTGCTGGAGGCCGCGGTGATCGCCGCGGAGTTCGCCGCGGCGGGCATCTATGCCGGCATGACCAACCAGGGGATCAGCATGCTGGTGCCGACATTGCTCGAGGTCGGAACCGAGGAACAGAAGCGGCGGTGGGTGGAAAAGACGATCCGCGGCGATGTGATCTGGTGCCAGGGCTATTCGGAGCCAGGCGCGGGCAGCGACCTTGCCTCGCTCACCACACGCGGCGTGCTGCGGGACGGCCACTGGGTCATCAACGGCCAGAAGATCTGGACCAGCTCGGCGCACTATGCCGACATGATGTTCCTGCTGTGCCGCACCGAGCCCGACGCGCCGAAGCACGAGGGCATTTCCTACCTGCTGCTGTCGATGGCCACACCCGGCATCGAGGTGCGCCCGCTGCGCACCATGACCGGCCGCGCCGAGTTCAACGAGGTGTTCTTCACCGATGTGCGGGTGCCCGAGGATCAGATCGTGCTGGGCCGCGGCAAGGGCTGGTACGTGGCGAACGTCACGCTGAAGCACGAGCGGTCGATGATCGGCAGTGCCGAGAAGATGACGGCCAGGCTGGAACAGCTCATCGCACTGCTGAAGTCCAACGGCATGCTTGGCGTCGCGGAGTACCGCGATCGCCTCTTGAAACTGCAGGGCGAGGTGATCGCCTGGAAGGCGCACAATCTGCGGCTGCTGACCGAGGCGGCGCAGGGAGTCGATTCCGGTGTCAGGCGCATGATCGTGAAGTACGGCGGCACCATGCTGGGGTTCCGCCTGGCCTCGCTCGCGGTGGATGCGCTCGGCACGGCGGGGCTGGCGTTCGAAAGCGCCGGCGAGGATGCGGAAGACGACGAGGCGACGACGTGGAACATCGACTATCTGTATGATGTGGGACTGATGATCGGCGGAGGGTCGAACAACATCCAGAAGAACATCATTGCCGAGCGTGGCCTGGATCTGCCGCGCGAGCCGAAGGTGGCGCGGGTCTGATGGAGTTCGCGCTCAGCCAGGAGCAGCGACTGTTCGCCGATTCGTTGCGTGGCATGCTGCGGGAACGTGTCACAGTGGATGCGCTGCGCCGCCATGCGGAGACGGGCAGCGGCTTCGACGAGGAATTGTGGAACAGCCTGGTTGAACTGGGTTTGCCCGGGCTGCTGGTCCCGGAGCGATTCGGCGGCGCGGGGCTGGGCGTGCTGGATGCGGCGGTGGCGGCCGAGGTGCTGGGGGGCGCGGCGGCATTCGCCCCGTTCGCGGGCAGCGCGGTGATGGCGACGCTTGGGTTCATGCTCGGTGCCAGCGAGGCGTTGCAGGCCGCGTGGCTGCCGCGCATTGCCGCCGGCGAGGTACGCTTCGGTGTCGGGGTCAGCCGGAACGGCGAACAGGTACATGCGGCGATCGACGCCGGAGCGGCAACGCATCTGCTGGTGTATCTGCCGGACGGCAATGCGGCGGTGATCGCGGCCGAGCAGGCGTCGCCGCATATGCATCGCAGCATCGACCGGACCCGTCCGATTGCCGATGCGGCGTTCGATCCGGCGCGTGCGACAATGCTGGATGCGGCGAATGCGCCGGGGGCGGCAATGCGGCGCGTGCTGGACGCCGGACGGGTCGTGCTGGCGGCGGATACGCTGGGGGCGGCGCAGCACATGTTCGACGCGGCGCTGTCGTTCGTGAAACAGCGGGAGCAGTTCGGCCGGATCATCGGCAGCTTTCAGGCGGTGAAGCACCAGTTCGCGGATATGGTGACCATGCTGGAGCCGTGCCGCGCCATGGTGTGGTACGCGGCCTATGCGCAGGATGCGCTGCCGGACGAGGCGCGGGTGACGGCGCTGCAGGCGAAGGCGCATCTGGGCGATGTCGGACGCGAAATCGCGCGCATGGCGACCGAGGCGCATGGCGGCATGGGGTTCACCGACCTGCTCGGCCTGCACTACTGGTTCAAGCGGATGATGTTCGATCGCCAGATGCTGGGCGGGCCGGAATACTGCCGCGAGGAGGCTGCGCGGGTGCAGCGGTGGATGTGATGCGAGTGACCATCGGCTCGTCGAACCTGCTCGACGCGCCGCCATGATCGCGTTCGACGTCCGCCACTACCCGAGCCTTGCATCGACCAACGATGAAGCGGCGCGGCTGGCGCGCGAGGGAGCCGCGCACGGCACCGTGGTACACGCCGATCAGCAGACCTCGGGCCGCGGCCGGTTCTCGCGGCGCTGGTCCAGCCCTGCCGGCAACCTTTACCTGTCGATCGTCCTGCGGCTCGACGTGCCACCGGTTCGCCGCGTCGAGATCGGCTTCATCGCCGCGCTGGCGGTGGCGGATTCGGTCGATGTGATGCTGCCGCGCACGATACGCGCGACGCTGAAGTGGCCGAACGACGTGTTGGTGCAGAACGGCAAGATTGCCGGCATCCTGCTGGAGAACGCGGACGAGGCGTTGATCCTCGGCATCGGTCTGAATGTGCTGCAGGCGCCGACCGGCGTGTCGTACCAGGTCTCCACGATCGTCGGTTGCGGCGGACTGGCGACGGTCGATGGCACGCGCACCAGGTTGCTCGGCGCGCTGTCCGACTGGCTCACGGTCTGGCAGCAGGACGGCTTCGCCGCCATCCGGGCTGCCTGGCTGGCGCGCGCTCATCCGGTCGGCGCCCCGCTCAGCGTGCATGTCGCCGAGCGCTATGTCAGCGGCCGGTTCGCCGGCCTGGACGAGGACGGGGCGCTGCTGCTCGACACGTCCGAGGGTCGCAATCGCATCGTGGCGGGCGACGTGGAGGTTGGCTAGCGCGGATCCCCTCGTCGTGAGCGAGACGCACTGTCCCGGTGTTATTGCGACCCTCGCGAATGCCAGGGGAAGCAATCCAGACCGAGATTGCTTCGTCGCTTTGCTCCTCGCAATGACACGGGGCGCGCCAGCGCTTAGCGAAATCGTTGCATAACCCCTTCGGCGAAGCTGCGCATCGATCGCATCACCTCCTGGTGCGGTAGCGCGCCGAAATTCACCTCGAAGCTGAAATACGTGATGCCGAAGCGCTCGGACAACATGCGCAGCCGGTCGACACATTCCTTCGGGCGACCGATCACCGCGCGGTCGGCCTTCATCTGTTCCAGCGTGATCGTCTCACGGTTTTCGAAGAAGCCCTTCCAGTCGCGGTAGGCTACCGGATCGCGATAGGCCTGGCGCGACAGATCGGTGGCCTTGGTGAAGGCCTGATAGCGGCGCAGTGCCGGGTCGGCGAATGCCGCGATGTCGGCGTCGGACTCCGCGCAATACAGGTGATACACCGCCATCACCTGTTTCGATCCAGGGTCATGGCCATGCGCGCGCAGGCTGTCGCGATAGATCGCGAGCAGGGCCTGCTGTTCGCGATGATCGGTGAAGAAGAATGGCGCGGTCAGCAGGTTGAAGCCGTGCTCGCCGGCCCAGCGATAGGTCGCCTCGGTGCGCACCGCCGCCACCCAGATCGGCGGACATGGCTGCTGCACCGGGCGCGGGCCGAGCGTGTGCTCCTCGACCGTTGTCCAGCGCCCGCGATGCGACACGACGTTCTGTGTCCACAGCGCGCGGACGATCGCCAGGTTCTCGTCGAACCGGTCGCGGCTCTCGTTCATCGGCACGTTGGCGATGTCGTAGTCGTACTTGTACAGCCCGCGCCCGACGCCGAAATCCAGCCGGCCATGCGACAGCACGTCGGCCATCGCGTAATCCTCGGCGATGCGCACCGGGTTGTTCAGCGGCAGCAGGCTGATGGCGCTGCCCAGCCGGATGCGCCGCGTCTCGCGCGCACACGCGGCAATGAACAACGCCGGCGAACCGAATGCGAAGCCGCCAACGCGATGCTCGGCGAACCATGCGCCGTCGAAGCCAAGTGCCTCGGCCAGCCTGACCTCGGCGATCATGTTTTCGTACCAGTCCTGCCAGGAGCCGGAGAGCGCCTCGTGGTAGTCCGGGATGTAGCAAAGACCGAACTTCATCGCGTTTCCTCCACTTGCGCCGGTGCTAGAGTGACAGCCAACGGATAAGCGGCCAAGGAGGCAGGCATGGACTTCGGCATCGGCATCGCGACCTCGCACGATTCGTGGAAGCTCGCACAACGCGCCGAGGAACTGGGTTTCACCCACGCGTGGTTCTTCGATACGCAGATGATCACCGCCGACTGCTTCGTTGCCATGGGCGCCGCGGCGCTGAAGACCTCGCGCATCCGGCTTGGCACCGGCGTGCTGGTCCCATCGAACCGCATCGCCCCGGTCGCTGCCAACGCGTTCGCGACGCTGAACGGCATGGCGCCAGGGCGCATCGACTTCGGCGTGGGCACCGGGTTCTCCGCGCGCCGCGCCATGGGGCTCGGCGCGATGAAGCTCGCCGACATGGAGGAATACATCCGCCTCGTCTATGGTCTGCTGAACGGCGAGACGCTGGAGACCGCCATCGAAGGCAGGCGCAGGAAGGTCCGCTTCCTCAATCCCGACATCGGCCTGATCAACACGCACGATCCGATCCGGCTGCACATCTCCGCCTATGGACCGAAATCGCAGGCGCTGACCGCGAAGCTGAATGCCGCGTGGAAGTGCTTCATTTCCGACGTGCCGGGCGCGATGGCGGCGCTGGAGAGCATGCGCCAGAGTTGGCAGGCGGCGGGGCGCGGCGCGGGCGATCTTTACGCCACCGCATGGGCCTGCGGCTGCGTGCTCGAACCGGGCGAACCGGCCGACAGTCCGCGCGCCGTCGCCCAGGCCGGCCCGCGCGCCGCGGTTCTGTTGCATCGCGCCGCCGATCTGGACATGGAGGGCTGGCAGAACACCTCACCGGTGCCGCCGCCGGTGCGGGAACAGGTGGAGGGCTATGTCGCGATGGCGCGAGGTTTCGAGCCGTCCGACGCGCGCTATCTCAACAACCACCGCGGACATTTCGTCTTCGTGAAGCCGGAGGAGCGGAAATTCGTCACCGCCGAACTGATCCGGCGCACCACGTTCACCGCCACCGAACAGGAACTGAAGCAGCGGATCGAGGCGCTGCGCGACGCGGGCTGGAGTCAGATCGTCATCCCGATCACCCCGGGCGAGGAACGGGCGATCGAGGACTGGGCGCGTGTCAAGCGGGCATTCAACTGAAAACGCGAAAGAATTTCGCGGTAGGCGGGTAGCGCTACCCAGCGGGCGCGATCGGGCGTATCGTGGGTCCACGATATCAGCCGACTACAGGGGACACGACTAACTTGCGACCTCCCAGGAACGACCGCCAACGGCCTTCTCGCCGACGCGGTTTCGACGACGACAATTTTTACGGCAATGCACCACCGCCGATGCCGTTTCCTTCCTTCGCGGCTTCATCGGCACCGGAGACCGAGGCGACGGTGAAGTGGTTCAACGCGGAGAAGGGCTACGGGTTTGTCGCGCTCACCGACGGCTCGGGGGACGTATTCCTGCACGTGAACACGTTGCAGGCCGCCGGATATCAGACCGTCAGTCCGGGCGCGACGCTGCGGATCCGCGTGGGCCAGGGACAGAAGGGCCGGCAGGTCGATCAGGTGGTCTCGGTGGACGAGAGCACGGCGACCGCGGGCGCGGGCGCGGGGCGCCGTCCGGGCGGATACCAGCAGCGACCGCCGCGCAGCTTCGAAGGCGGGCCACGCCGGCAGGTCGACCTCAGCACCGCGGTCGAGATGATGGGCACGGTGAAGTGGTACAACCCCGACAAGGGGTTTGGCTTCATCACCCCAGAATCCGGCGGCAAGGACGTGTTCGTCCATGCCACCGCGCTGGAGCGCGCGGGGCTCGGGCCGCTGCAGGAGGGTCAGGCGGTGCGGATGGGCGTGGTGCAAGGCGCCAAGGGGCCGGAGGCGGGAACCATCAGCCTGGCCTGAGCCCCTCCCCCTGTCCCCCTCCCGCAAGGGGAGGGGGGATAGTTCAGCCAGCGCCCTCAGGCGGCCAGGGTTTCGAATACGTCACCCACCGGCGGCAGGCCGAGAATGTGCCGCCGGTGCCATAGCGCGTAAAACAGCAGCTTCCAGCAGGCGAAGCCGTGCCGCCAGCGGCGGATATGGCCGAACAGCAGCCGCACCTTGGCCGGATCGGCGATTTCCGCCACACCCGGCTGCGCCGCCACCAGGGGGCCCAGGCGCCCCCCCTGCCCTTTGATCCAGTCGCCCACCGGCACCGTGAAGCCCTGCTTCGGCGCGAATGGCCGCGCCATCGGCAGGTGTTTCTCCAGCCACTTCCGCAGGATCCACTTGCCCAGGCCGTCCCGCAGTTTCATCGCGTCGGGCAGCCGGAAGGCCGCATTGGCCACGGCGGGATCGAGAAACGGCGTCCGCCCTTCGACCGCGTGCGCCATCATGCAGCGGTCCAGCTTCAGCAGCAGATTGTGTGGCAGCCAGTCGGCCATGTCGGTCATCTGTGCCGCGGCCAGGCGCGAGCGGCCGCCGGCCGCCGCCTCGGCCTCTGCCGCGGCGATGCCGTCGCGCCAGGACGAGGGGCGCGCTCGTAGCACGTCGACCCGGTCGAAGCTGCCGCGTGCCCACATGGCGCGCCCGCCGCGCCACCACGGCTTGACAGCGTTCCGGTAGCGGGAATAGCCGGCGAAGATCTCGTCGCCGCCTTCGCCGCTCAACACCACTTTCACGTCCTGGCGCGCGCGGCGTGCCAGGAACCAGGTCGGGATGATCGCATAATCCGCCGCCGGGTCGTCCATGCAGGCGACAATTTCCGGCAGGTGTTGCCAGACCATCCGCTCGTTGACCTCGATGGTCTCGTGCCTGGCACCCAAGGCCCTGGCGACCGCGGCGGCGTTGTCACGCTCATCCGCCGCGCCGGGCGTGTCGAAGCCGGCGGTGAACGCGAGCACGGGCTGGCTGTTCAGCCGCGCCATCAATGCCAGCAGCGCGGAGCTGTCGATGCCGCCGGACAGAAACATGCCGTACGGCACGTCGCTGCGCTGGTGCAGATCCACGCTCTCCTCCAGCGCGCGATCCAGCCGTTGCAACGCCGCGTCCTCGTCGATGTTCTCCGGCCCACCCTCTGGAATGTGCGAGACGCGCCGGCGGTCGAGCACGTAGCCGTCGCCACAGGTCAATGTTTCGCCGGGAAGCAGACGCTGGATGCCCTGGAAGATGGTGTCGCGTCCGGTGGTGAACTGCAGTTGCAGCAACTCCTCGCGAGCCGCGGGCCGTACCGCTCGGGCGACCAGGCCAGCCTCCAGCAGGGCCTGCGGCTCCGAGGCGAAGGCCAGCCCGCCGGCCACCTGCGCGATATACAGCGGCTTTATGCCGAACGGATCGCGGGTCAGGGTCACCGTGCGCTGCACGCGTTCGTGGATGGCGATCGCGTACATGCCGCGCAGGTCCTGCGCGTAGTCGGCACCCTTGCGCAGCCACAGGTGCAGCGGCGGCTCGCAATCACTGTTGGTGGCGAAGCTCGCGTCGTTCAATGCGACGCGCAGTTCGCGGTAGTTGTAGACCTCGCCGTTGCAGACCAGGGCGGCGGGACCGGCGAACAGCGGTTGGTCGCCGGTCAGCAGGTCGATGATCGACAGCCGATCGTGCACCAGCGCCACGCGGCCCACCACCGCGTGCCCGGTGCCGTCCGGCCCGCGGTGGTGCAGGCTATCGATCAGGCGGGAAAGGGTGGCCGGATCGGGCGGGGGCGCGTGAGAGGACAGGATCAATCCGGCAATGCCGCACATCGGTGGGGCAGGCTCCCTGAATTGGCGGAATTCGCGCGGCCTTCCGGCGACTCCGCCTTCGGCCATCACGCTCTATGCAGGAACCTGTCACGCCGCGCCAGTACTTGCCCTGCTCCGCCGAAACGCCAATTCTTTGCCCATGACCCGCTTGGCCGCCCTGCCGCGCCGCGCCGTCCTGACGATCGAAGGCGAGGATCGTGTCGGCTTTCTGCAAGGGCTGGTGTCGAACGACGTGACCGAGGCCGCGCCCGGTCGCGCGGTATGGGCGGCGCTGCTGACGCCGCAGGGCAAGTGGTTGGCGGACTTCTTCATCCTGTCCGACGGCGAGCGGCTGCTGCTCGATTGCGAGCGTGAGCAGGCTGGCGGCGTGCTGCAGCGATTGTCCCGCTTCCGGCTGCGATCGAAGGTAGCGCTGCGCGCGGCCGACGAACTGGCGGTGTACGCCGCGTGGGACGGGGAGCCGCGGGTGGACGCGATCACTGCCCCCGACCCGCGCCTGCCCGAGGCCGGTTGGCGGCTGCTGTCCGCGGCGCCGCTGCCCACCACCGCGTTGGAGATCGACTGGGATCGCCACCGCCTTGCCTTGGGTCTGCCCGAAGGGTCGCGCGATCTGGAAGCCGAGAAGACGGTCCTGTTGGAGGCGGGGTTCGACGAACTGCACGGCGTTTCGTGGAGCAAGGGATGCTACATGGGACAGGAGCTGACCGCGCGCACCAAGTACCGCGGGCTGGTCAAGCGGCGCCTGATCCCAGTGGCGGTCGATGGCCCGCTGCCGGCGCCGGGCACACCGGTGCTGCGCGATGGCCGCGAGGTCGGGACAATGCGTTCCGGCGTC
>DATBKQ010000105.1:0-5377 GCA_036555825.1 Acetobacteraceae bacterium
CGCAACCAGAGCGACGTGAAGAAGATTTTCGTGATCCTGATGCCGAACCAGTGAGCGTACCGTGACCGATCCCAATACCTGCGACCTCCTGATCCAGCGCGCCCTGATCTTCGATGGCGCCGGCACGCCGCCGATAACAGGCGATGTGGGTGTCACCGGCGGCAAGATCGCGGTGATCGGTGACCTCCGGAACTGGCATGCGCGCGAAACGGTCGACGCCCAGGGCCTGGCGCTCGCGCCGGGATTCATCGACGTGCATACCCATGACGACCGCGCACTCCTCATCGGCGATATGGGGAACAAGACCAGCCAGGGCGTGACCAGCGTCATTGTCGGCAATTGCGGCGTCTCATTGGCGCCGCTCAGCCTGCGCGCGGCCCCGCCCCCGCCGCTCGACCTGATCGGCGGCCAGGCGGACTTCAAGTATCCGAGCTTCGCGCAATATATGGCGGCGCTGGACCGGCAGCCGCCTGCCGTCAACGCCGCCTGCCTGGTCGGGCATTCGACGCTCAGGGTCGGCACGATGGATCGGCTTGACCGCCCTGCCACCAAGGATGAGGTCGCCGAGATGCGTACGCGCCTGCAGGAAGCGCTCGACGCGGGTGCGATCGGGCTTTCGACCGGCCTGGACTATCAGCCGGCCGCGGCGGCACCGACCGGGGAAATCCAGGCACTCGCCGAATTGCTGAAGCCCGCCGGCGCCATCCACACCACGCACATGCGGAGCGAAGGCGACCGCGTGATCGAGGCAATGGACGAGGCGTTCGCGATCGGACAATCGGCGGACGTGCCGGTCGTGATCTCGCACTTCAAGGTGCACGGCAAGGCGAATTTCGGCCGCTCCCGAGAGACGCTGGCCAAGTTCGACGCGCAGCGCACGCGCCAGCCGCTGGCGCTCGATGCCTACCCCTATTCCGCGTCTTCCACCGTGCTGAAGTCGCAGGAGATGCACGAGGCGCCGAAGATCATGATCACTTGGTCGGTGCCGCACCCGGAGATGTCTGGGCGGATGCTGGACGATGTGGCCGCGGACTGGGCCTGCTCCCAGGAAGAAGCCGCCAAGAGGCTGCAGCCGGCAGGCGCCGTCTATTTCGCGATGGACGAGGCAGACGTGCGCCGCATCCTGAGCTATCCGCACACCATGATCGGGTCGGATGGCCTGCCGCACGACACTCATCCGCATCCGCGCTTGTGGGGCAGCTTTCCGCGCGTGCTCGGCCACTATGCGCGCGAGCTTGGGTTGTTCCCGATGGAGGAGGCGATCCGCCGGATGACGTCGCTGCCGGCCGAGCGTTTCGGGATCGCCGGGCGCGGCCGGCTGAAGCAGAACTACGCCGCGGATCTGGTGCTGTTCGATCCGAAGACAGTGAAGGATCGCGCCACGTTCGAGGAGCCGAAGCAGACCTCGGCGGGCATTGTCGCGGTGTGGGTGAATGGAGAATCGGTATGGCGCGACGGCAAATCGACCGGTGCCCGCCCTGGTCGCGCACTACGCCGACAGCAGATGCAAGCAGCATTGTCCTAAAATTTGATTGATCCTCTGCACCGTTTTTGTAGCGAATTTCACGATAGAGCAATCCCATACATCGGACTGTATTGCATATCCTATTGGACTCCGGCGTTAACTACGAAAAGTTAGATTCCGTTAAGAGTTTGGACGCACGGTTGGGTGGTCGGGAAGGGCCGTCTTTCGCCAATCCCGTTTCGAATTTGTCGTTGAACCACAACAGCGAGTGCGTCCATGCCGACCTCTCAAAATTCCGCCATTCGCGCGACCGCCCATGAGGTTCTGCCGCGTTGGCTTGGCCCGGTTCTGCTGGCCGTCGCGGTCACTGCGGCCGGGACGCCGACCACGCGCGCGCACGCGGAGGACAGCCTTCTTACCTGGATCGTGAAATCGATTTCAGACGACCATGGCGAGGTCATCCAGGCGTCGACGCTGCAAGTTCCGCAGGAAGGCACGCCGCTGGCAACCGGGCAGCAGATTTCGACCAAGGCCGGGCAGCACATGGTGCTGGTCAACGGCCGCGACCTTGTAGAGGTGAGCCCCAACAGCACCGTCACGATCGGAGACGACGATGCGATGACGCCGGAGGCCAATGTCAACATTGTCTCCGGTACGATCCACGTCGAGGTGGGCAAGCGCCAGCCGGGACAGAGCTTCTCGGTCGGCGCGCCCTATCTGGTCGCGACGGTCAAAGGCACCCAGTTCGATGTGAACTCGTCGAGCGCAGGGTCGTCCGTCACGGTCACCGAAGGCGTCGTGGCGGTGACATCGATCGCCAGCCAAGGAGTCGTCGACGTGACCCCGGGCAATACCGCGATCGTCAACCGGCGCACGACCGGTGCCCCCTCAGTGGTGCCGACGCCGGCCAGCGGCTCTGGCGGCATCTTCGCCCCCGACGGCAGCATGGACAGCGCCAGCGCCAACACAGGCAGCGGCGACGATGGCAGTTCCGGCAGCGGCTCCGGTGGCGGTTCCGGCGGGGGCAACTCCAGCGGCGGCACCGCGGGCGGCACCTCGGGCGGCTCCGGCGGCGGCACCGAGGGCGGATCTGAGTCCGGTGGTTCGGGCTCGGGCTCCGGCACTGGGTCGGGCTCGGGAGGCGGCCTTGGTGACGCTGTCGGGGGTGCGACCGGCGCAGTGGGCGGCGCAATTGGCGGCGCGACCGGTGCGGTTGGCGGCGCGGTTGGCGGTGCAGCGGATGCAGCCGGCGGTGCGGTCAGCGGTGCCGCGGACGCGGTCGGCGGAGCCATCGGCGGTTCGCTCGGTGACACAGTGTCCGGTGCCGGCGAAGCCGTCGGCGGCGCGGTATCCGGAGTGGGTGGCGCGGTTGGCGGTGCCGTAGGCGGCCTCGGTGGCGCGGTCGGCGGCGCCGTTGGCGGTGTCGGCGGCGCCCTCGGCGGCGCCTTGGGCGGACTCGGCGGCAGCCGCTAAGGACCGCTCCCTTGTCCTTCATCCGCGCAGCCCGCTCGCTACAGCGCTACCGCCCACAGTTCCAGCGATGGCTGGGTGGATTTGCGGTGTGCGTCCTGATCGCGGCGCTGTACCTCTCGGGTTCGCTCGCCTTCATCGAGCGCCCATTGACCGGCGCGCGGTTCCAGCTGTTGCCGTCCAATCCGTCGGACAACGTCGTCGTGGTGGCGATCGACGCGCACAGCCTGCAGCAGATGCCGGTCTGGCCGTGGCCGCGATCCTGGCATGCCATGGTGATCGACAAGCTGCGCGTCGCCGGCGCGCGCCAGATCGCCATCGACGTCGACTTCAGCTCGGCCTCGATCAAGGCCGAGGATGACGCGTTGTCCGCGGCGCTGGCCAGGGCCGGCGGCACGGTCATCCTGCCGGTGTTCGAGCAGACTGCGGATCCCAGGAACAACGTGGTGGCGACCGCGCCGCTGGCGCAGTTCTCGCGTCACACGCGGATCGCTTCGGCCAATATCCATCCGGACAGCGACGGCATCGTGCGGCGCATGGCGCGGGTCGAGCTGTGGTCGGGTGCGTTCGTTCCGACCGTGGCAACCGCGGCCGCCGGACTGCAGCCGACCGAGATGAGCCGCTACTACATCGACTTCGGCATCCGCACTGATCGCATCAAGACCGTGTCCTACGTCGACGTGCTGCGCGGCCAGTTCGATCCGGCCGTATTCGCCGGCAAGACCGTGCTGATCGGCGCGACGGCGCTCGAGCTCGGCGACACTGTCGCAGTGCCGGCCGGCGGCGTCATGCCGGGCGTGATGGTGCAGGCGCTGGCCACGGATTCGCTCCTGCAGCAGCGCGACCTGCACAAGGTCTCGCGCTGGATCACGCTCACCATCGCCTGCATGCTATTCTTCCTGATCGAGGCGATCTGCCGCGACCGCGGCTGGCGGCATGGCCTGGCGGCCGGTGCCGGCGCCCTGATCGCGGTCATCGGGCTGCCGCTGGTGGTCCAGGCCCATCTGCCGCTGATAGTCGAATCCGCGCCATGGCTCGCGGCGCTCGCGGCGGCCTTCCTGTCGGCGCTGTTCGCACGCCTGCGCGATCTCGACCTCCGGCTGATCGGCCAGGCGATCCTGCTGCGCCGCACCGACGCGCTGATGCGCCAGGTGGTGGAGAGCAGTTACGACGGCCTGCTGGTCATCGACGAGGGCGGCAAGGTCCGTTCCGCCAATCCCGCGGCCGAACGCATGCTGGGCCAGCGCGCCGGCGAGATAGTCGGCCAGCACTTCTTCGACCTGATCGCGACGCCATCCCACCAGCCGCCGATCCACAGCCTGTCGCGAATGGCCTATGCGGAGCGGCCCAGCCAGGTCGAGCTGACGCGGCCGGACGGCTCGACCTTGATCGCCGACGTCGCGCTGACCAAGCTGCCCGACAATCCGAACGCCGCCTTCGTCGCGCTGCTGCACGACGTCACCGAAATGAAGATGCGCGAGGCCGAGCTGCGCGCCGCGCGCGACCAGGCGGAGGCGGCCAGCAACAGCAAGAGCCAGTTCCTGGCCAACATGAGCCACGAGCTGCGCACGCCGCTCAATGCCGTCATCGGCTTCTCCGAGATCATGAAGACCGAATTGCTGGGGCCGATCGGGACCGCGACCTATCGCGGCTACAGCGAGAGCATCCACGACAGCGCCAAGCACCTGCTCGGCATCATCAACGACATTCTCGACATCTCGTCGATCGAATCCGGCTCGCCGCGCCTCTATGAAGGCATCCACGAGCCGGAGCAAATCTGCCAGTCGGTGGTCGCGCTGGTCGCCGGCCGCGCCGACAGCGCGCAGATCAAGCTCGCCGTCAACGTCGATCCGGCGACCGATCTGCTCCACGCCGACGGCCGCATGATGAAGCAGATGCTGATCAACCTGGTCGGCAATGCGATCAAGTTCAGCTCGGCCGGCACGCGGATCGAGATCAGGGTCACGCCCGCCGGGCCGGAACTCCACAGCGGCGTGGTGTTCGCGGTGGCCGACCAGGGCATCGGCATCGCCAGGGAGGACATCCCGCGCATCCTGAAGCCGTTCGAGCAGGTCGAGACCGCGTTCGCGCGCAATTTCGACGGCGTCGGGCTCGGATTGCCGCTGGTGAACTCGATGGCACGGCTGCACGGCGCGACCCTCACCATCGAGAGCGAACTGAACGTCGGGACCACCGTGTCGATCCTGTTCCCGGCGGCGCGCACGCGGCCGCGCACGCAGATCATCGATGTCGCGGAAGAATCGAACGACGGCGTGCAGCTGCGGATTCGAGCGGCCGAGTAGCCGCAGATCGCGAACACGCGGGGCTTGAGCACAATCGCAGTCCGGGAGAGTAGCAACCGACCGGTCAGAGGATCGCAGGAGCCTTAGAGAGAGGTTGTCATGGCAGACTTATCCATGAATCGCTCGCGACGGAAGCGAC
>DATBKQ010000106.1:0-4339 GCA_036555825.1 Acetobacteraceae bacterium
CATCATCCGCCAGCTTCACCTCCCGCCATACCTGCCATTCGTGCTGGTGGCGCACGTTGCCCGCCTCAAAGGAGTAGGCCTGTGCATTGACCGCCAGCATCACCTCGACGATATCGCGCAGCGGAATGTCGGTGGTATGCGGCCCGTGCCAACTGCCCCAGCACAGATGGAAGCGGATGCGATCGCGGGGCAAGCCGCGCAAGGCATGGTTCAGCGCGTCCACCTGGAGCATGGCGAAGCGGCGGTACTCGTCCACCGCCGGCTCCGGATTGATCATGTCCCAGTTGGTGGCCAGCGCGGGATCATCCAGTTGCAGGATCAGCCCCGCGTCGATGATGGCGGTGTACTCCTCGCGCATGGCGTCGGCCGCGGCGAACAGGAACTCCTCGTAGCTCTTGTAATAGGCATTGACCATGCGCGTGGTGCTGCCGGGCGCGATCGAGGTCATGAAGCCCTCCTCGATGCCGGCCGAAGCAAGCGCTGCCTTGAAGTTGGCGATGTCTGCCCGGATGGCGTCGCCGCCGATATAGTGCAGCGGCGCGATGCAGACCGGTCCGGTGCCTGGCCGCGGTCCGGTCGATACGCCCGATTCCGGGTCGGCATACGCCGCGGCAAATCGTTGCCGATCACGCCTATCGGCGAAGCTGGTCAGCATCAGGTTGCCTGGGCCGGAGCGCCGCGGCGCCACCTCGTGCATGTCGGGACCCGCAAGGTCCAGCCCGCCAAGCCGGTGATAGGCGTAGCTCATCCACGCGCCGAAATTGACCCGATGGCCCATGGACTTGCCGAATTCGCCGTCGCCCGCGACGTCGATACCGACATCGCGCTGCTCCCGCACCACCCCAGCCACGGCATCACGGAGCTTGCGTTGGAACGCCGCCTCGTCGGCGCTTTCGCCGATCTCGCGCGACCGGTTGACCGCGATCAGCTCGTCCGGCCGGGGAAGGCTACCGACATGGGTGGTGAGGATACGATCGGTGCTGCCTCGCATGATGACCTCGCGTTCCCGTCCGCCAGGATGCGCCTGGCCTCGGCGGCATCCGCGGCAATCTGCGCCTTCAGCGCGTCGAGGCCGGGGAAGCGCCGCTCCTCGCGTATATACGCATGCAGGGCCACCGATAGCTCGGCCTCGTAGATATCGTCATCGAAGTCGAAGATGTTGACCTCGAGCCGACTTTCCGGTCCCTGGTTCACCGTCGGCCGCCTGCCGATATTGGCGACGCCCCGGCGCCACTTTCCATCCGGCAAACGCACGGTCACCGCATAGACGCCGCGTGCCGGCTCCAGGTGGCGCCCAAGCGCGATGTTGGCCGTGGGGAAGCCGATGGTTCGGCCGCGAGCGTCGCCGTGCGCCACGATCCCGCGGATCGTCCATGGCCGCCCCAGATCGGCGGTCGCTCGCTCGGGATAGCCGTCCTGCAACACCCGGCGGATGCGCGTCGCCGAAATGGGACCCGCGCCGTCGGAGAGCAGGGGCACAAGGGTCAGCCCCATGCCGAGCGCCTCGGCCCGCATGGCCAGGAATTCCGTGCCGCCCCCGCGCCGGCGGCCAAACGCGAAGTCGGGCCCGCACACCAGATGTCGCGCGCCGAGGCCCTGATGCAGCACCTCGGTGATGAAGGTCTCCGCCTCCATTTGACTGAACGCGTGATCGAACCGCAGCTCATAGATCAGCGTGACCCCCAGTGCCGCCAGAGCCTCGGCGCGCTCGGCCGACAGGGTCAGCCGGAACGGCGGATCGTCGGGCCGGAAATGCTCGCGCGGATGCGGCTCGAAGGTCAGCACCGCGAGCGCCACGGTGGGGCGTGCGGCGTGCGCCGCCTTGATCACCTCGGCGTGGCCGCGATGCACACCGTCGAAATTGCCGAGCGCGACGGTGGCGCCGCGCGCATCCGCCGGCAGGTCGCGCCAATCGCGGAAGATCCGCATCACGCGCGGGATGGCACTTGTACGTAGGCCTCGCCGTCGATCACCACCGTGTCACCAACCGTGCACACCGTACTGAGCGTGGCGCGCTTCTTTTCCGGGTTCAGAGCGGTGACGGTTACCGTCGCCTTCACCGTTTCGCCGATCCTGACCGGCGCGGCGAAACGCAGCGACTGGCGCATGTAGAGCGATCCGGGCCCGGGCAGACGCGTGCCGAGAACCGCGCTGATCAGGCCAGCGGAGAGCATCCCATGCGCGATGCGCTCGCCGAAAATCGACTGTTTCGCTGCCTCGGCGTCGATATGGATCGGATTGGTGTCGGTGGAGACAGCGGCATAGAGCAGGATATCGGCCTCGGTGATGGTCTTGCCGAGGCTGTCTGTCTGGCCAAGTTGAAGGTCCTCGAAGAAATGTCCCGTCGTCATCGTAGGTATCCTGGCATGGGCAGGACGTTTCTGGGCGATGATGGCCGGCAAATCAACCGGCGCCCTTACCGGCCAGCTCTCGGCTGGCCGTTGTCAACGGTCTGTGTGTTGCGCGCAGCCGCCACTCATGCGGCGCGGCATCAGTCCTCGTAATGCTCGGCCACCAGCCGGTCCAGCAGCCGGACACCGAAGGCCGTCGCACCTTTTGGCACGCACGGAGCGTCCTTCGCGCTCCAGGCAACGCCGGCGATGTCGAGGTGTACCCAGGGCTTCTTGTTGACGAAGCGCTGAATGAACTGTGCCGCGCTGATCGATCCTGCGGGGCGGCCACCGACGTTCTTCATGTCGGCGATATCCGACTTGATCAGACGGTCGTACGCATCATCGAGCGGAAAGCGCCAGACCTTCTCGCCAACCATCTGTCCCACCGTCGAGAGCTTTTGCGCCAGCGCATCATCGTTGCTGAACATCCCGGCGTATTCATGCCCGAGTGCCACGACCATGGCACCGGTGAGTGTCGCCAGATCTACCATGAAGCGCGGATCATATTTCTGCTGGCAGTACCACAGCACATCGGCGAGGACGAGACGTCCCTCGGCATCGGTGTTGATCACTTCGATTGTCTGGCCGGAGTAGCTTTTCACCACGTCGCCGGGACGTTGCGCCGTGCCCGAGGGCATGTTCTCCACCAATCCGACCAGGCCCACGGCATCGACCTTGGCCTTGCGTCCAGCCAGCGCGGCCATGAGGCCGATGACCGTACCGGCGCCGGCCATGTCCCACTTCATTTCTTCCATCCCGCCGGCCGGCTTGATGCTGATCCCGCCGGTATCGAAGGTGACACCCTTGCCGATGAAGGCCACTGGCTTGCCTTTCGCCGCCTTGCGGTTGTTTCCGGAATTGCCGTTCCACTGCATCACCACCATGCGAGGTTCATTGGCGCTGCCCTGGGCGACGCCGAGCAGGGCGCCGAACCCCAGGCGTCCGAGTTCCCTAGGGCCCAAGATTTCGACCTTCACGCCTAGCTCGCCAAGTCTCTTGCAGCGGTCAGCCAGTTCGGCGGGGTTCAGTACGTTCGGTGGTTCGCTCACCAGATCGCGTGACAGGAACACGCCCTTGGCCACGCCATCCAGGCGCTCCCACGCCGCTTTGGCTTCAGCCGTCTCGGCAACCAGCAGAGTGAGCTTTGTCAACCTGGGCTTGTCCTCCGGCTTTTCCTGCGTCCGGTATTTGTCGAAGCGGTATGCGCGCAATGCGGCGCCAAGCGCCGCTTCAGCGGCTTGAGCAGATCGCAGCATGCCGGTCGCAAGGACCGCGTTGGCCTCTTGCCGCAACGCGGCCGCCGCGTGCCCGCCTGCCTCATTCAACGCGTGCGCGTTGAGTTCCGCGGGCTTTCCGAGGCCCACGGCGACGACGCGGGACAATCCGGCGCCGGGTGCCAGGATCGTGCATGTCTTGCCTTTCGCCCCTTTGAATTCCGCCGATCGCAGCGCTCGCGCGATAACCCCGCCGGTCGCTTCATCGGCCTGCTGCCAAATGCCTGAGGCGATCTCACCTTCGCCGATCAGCAACGCCAGCGCGCCGGATTTCGGCAATGTCGGCTTGGCGAAAGCGATGTCGAGCATGTGCAGAACTCCCCCTGGAAATTGTTGCCGAGAGTGCAGCGGGCGCGGACTCCAATGTCGGCTTTCAGTAAAAGTCGACACGCCGCTCCTTGGTTCGAGTATCCGGTTCACGCGGCGGATCGTGCGTCGCACGCGACTCACGTTCCTTGGTAATCGGATACTAGCAGCGCGCCTCGCCTTTGCCATCCACGATCGGCGGCATTATCAGCAGTCAACATGACGAATGTCTTGCAGGCCGATCGCGGAGGGATCACACGTGCCGCCACGCTGCTGCGGGCGGGGGCACTGGTCGCCTTCGCAACCGAAACGGTGTACGGGCTTGGGGCCGACGCAACCAACGATAGCGCGGTGGCGGCAGTGTTT
>DATBKQ010000107.1:0-10369 GCA_036555825.1 Acetobacteraceae bacterium
GGCAGCGGGGCATGCGGTTTGGGCAGGCGATCGTTCAGCAGCGACTGGATGACGAATACGTCGCCCGGCGCGTTGACGCCGCCGCGGCCCACCGAGGTGAAGATCGGCGGTGCGATGCGCCCCATTTCATCGACGCTCAGCACCGTAGGGGATGGAACCAGGCCCACGCGGCATCTAGTTGCACAACCGAGGCGTCGGAAGCCAGCCGTTTGCACCGTCACCGTGGCGAATTGCCCGGTGCCCTCCTCTCACATAGGCTGCCGGCAGCGCACGGAGAGCCCCATGGACCGCGACCTCGACAGCCTGCTCGGCTTCGCTCCCGACCACGACTCGCCGGTTCCCTACATGCAGCGAACCCGGGCGTACTACGCGGCGATCGGCTACGCCACGCCGTATCGCTGGGCGCATTTTGTCGAGGCCCCGTTCACGCCGCTGCGCAAGCCGCTGACCCGGTCGCGCCTGACCGTCGTCACCACGGCGGCGCCGTACCGGCCGGACAAGGGCGATCAGGGCCCTGGCGCCCCGTACAACGGCGGCGCCAAATTCTACCAAGTGTACTCCGGCGACACGTCGCAGACGCACGACCTGCGGATCTCGCATATCGGCTACGACCGCATCCACACCTCGGCCGAGGACAGCGGCACCTGGTTTCCGCTGCCCGCGCTGCTGCGCGCCACGGCCGCGGGTCGCGTCGGCGCGGTGGCGCCCCGCTTCCACGGTGCGCCGACCAACCGCAGCCATCGGGTCACGGTAGAGACCGACGCTCCGGAAATCCTGCGGCGCTGCCAGGAGGACGGCGCCGATGCGGCGATCCTGGTGCCGAACTGTCCGGTGTGCCATCAGACCTGCAGCCTGGTGGCACGACACCTGGAAGCGCATGGCATCGCAACCGTGCTGATGGGCTGCGCCAAGGACATCGTCGAGCACGCCGCCGTGCCGCGCTTCCTGTTCAGCGACTTCCCGCTGGGCAACAGCGCCGGCAAGCCGCGCGACCTGGCTTCGCAGGATCGCACGTTGGAGCTGGCACTTCGCCTGCTGGAGACCGCGCCTGGACCCCGCACCACCATACAGTCGCCGCTGCGCTGGAGCGACGATGCGTCGTGGAAGCTCGATTACCTGAACCTGGAACGAATCTCCGCCGAGGAGTTGGCCCGCCGGCGCCGCGAATTCGACGAGCAGAAGGCGATTGCCAGGCAAATCCGCGTCGGCAAGGCAGCGTGAAATTCAATAAATGACTCGCCCGTTCGCCAACGTCCGCGTGCTCGACTTCACCCAGGTGCTTGCCGGGCCGTATGGCAGCTACCAGCTCGCGCTGCTCGGCGCCGATGTGATCAAGGTGGAACGGCGCGAGGGAGAGGACATGCGCCGCACCCCTCTCGCGCGCGAGTGGGCCGAGCGCGGCATGGCACCGTCGTGGCTCGCGATCAACGGCAACAAGCGCAGCCTGACCCTGGATCTGCGGAAGCCCGCGGCGATCGAGATCGTCAACCGCCTGGCGGGGCGTGCCGATGTGGTGATGGAGAACTTCCGGCCAGGCGTCATGGACCGGCTGGGCATCGGCTATCAGGCGCTCCGCGCGATCAATCCGCGAATGATCTACTGCACGATATCCGGGTTCGGCACCACTGGCCCGTACCGCGACGAGGCGGGATACGATGGCAAGATACAGGCGTTGTCCGGGATCATGTCGCTGACCGGACACCAGGCGATGGGACCGACCCGCGCCGGCTTCGCGGTATGCGACGTGTTGTCGGGGATGACCGCGGCGTTCGCCGTGTCGTCGGCGCTGTACCAGCGCACGCACACCGGCGAGGGGCAGTTCATCGACGTCTCGATGCTGGAGGCGAGCCTGGCGTTCCTGTCCACCCAGGTCGCGGACTTCACTGTCGCCGGCCACCGGCAGGAGCAGTTCGGCAACCAGGCGATCAGCCGCAAGGTGACGGCCAACCTGTTCCGCGCCAAGGACAGTTGGCTGTTGCTCGCGGTCAACAACGACCGCCAATACGAAAGACTGCTGACCGCGCTTGGGCGCGCCGATGTGCTGGACGATCCGCGCTTCGGCGACTGGTTCCAGCGCAAGGAGCACGAGGCGGCGTTGCGCGCGATCATCGAGGAGGCGCTGGCAAGCGCGGATGCCAGGACGTGGGAAGCGCGGCTGAACGACGCCGGCGCACCCTGCGCCAGCATCTGGCGCATCGAGGAGATCATCGAGCATCCGCAGATCGTCGCACGCGGCGCGCTGCAGGAGGTGGAGACGCAGTACGGCCCGCTCCGGCTGATGGGCGCCGGTTTCCAGATGGAACATGGCGGTGGCCGTCTGGACCACGCGCCAGCCTCGCTGGGCGCACATACCGACGAGGTGTTGCGGGAGGCTGGCTACAGCACGGAGGAGGTCGCCGCGCTGCGGCGCGAAAACGCGATCTGACCGGAAGATTCCTGTGTCGCGATGCCGATAGTCCTGGCAGTATGCTGGCCAACCAAACGCTGGCAGCCTACAAAGACCGCGGCAAGGCCACTCATCGACTAAAGTAGTAAGCGAAGGTTCTTGCGTCCGTTCGCCAACAGTAGTCGGCTGCACTGGACAATTAAGGGGGGCACGGTGCGGTACACCATACTGGCAATCTTCTTATTGGGCAGCTTCGCCGGGAGCGCCGGTGCTCAGCAACAACCTGCGGGCGAAATCTATCGCGCCAACCAGGGCACCGTCGGTGTCATAAGCGGAATGGTCAGTGGCACCTACGCGCAATCGGCGGCGGATCTCACCATACTCGATGACGGAACGTTGCGTGTGTTGCCTGTCATCGGCAAGGGTTCGCTGCAGAACCTCAGCGATATTCTGTACCTGCGCGGCATCGATATCGGCTTTGTGCAGGCTGACGCGCTGACCTACGCGAAGCAGCACAACCTGTTTCCGAGCCTGACGCAGAGCATCCGCTACATCGCCAAGCTGTACGACGAGGAGGTTCACGTCCTTGCCCGCAAGGACATCGCCAGCATCGAGGACCTGAACGGCCAGCGGGTGAATGTCGATGTGTCCGGCAGCGGGTCCGCGATGACCGCGGAGATCGTGCTCGACGCCCTCGGCATCAAACCGAAACTGGAACACCAGAAGCAGATCGATGCGCTCGAAACATTGAAACGGGGTGAGATCGCTGCGGTCATTCAGGTGGCCGGTGCGCCGGTTCCACTGTTTGCGCGCCTTCCCGACGACGCCGGGCTCCACCTGCTGCCGATCGAGTTGAACCAGGCGCTGGCGCAGATCTATCTGCCGGATCGGCTCACTCACGATAACTATCCCGCGCTGGTGCCGGCCGATACAACTGTCCAGACACTCGCGGTCGGCGACGTCATGGCGGTGTTCGCATGGTCGCCCCACAGCGAGCGTTATGCCAAGGTCGCGCGGTTCGTTGACGCGTTCTTCGGCAAGTTCGACCAGTTCCTGCAGCCGCCGCGGCATCCGAAGTGGCGCGAAGTGAACCTGACGGCGGAGGTTCCCGGCTGGACCCGGTTCCAGGCGGCGCAGGACTGGCTGGCGCAGCACGCCACGCCGAACAACGTGGCGGAGGCCTCGACCCAGGCGCGGTTCGCCGCCTTCCTGTCGGATGCCAAGGTTGGCGGCAATTTATCGGATGCCGCCAAGGAGGAACTGTTCCGCCAGTTCCTAGCCTGGGACAAGCAGCGGCAGGCGACGCATCAATGACCGCGCCGGGCTCCGCCGCGCTGGCGGCGCTGTGCGCCTGCTTCATCGCGATTTCAGCCGCGGCCGCACCGGCCGACAGTCCGGCGGCGGAGCAGGGCACTGGGCCCGACCTGGAAAGCGCGGCGCTGCTGGCCAAGGTGGTGAACCAGATCGTCGCCGGCCGCACCGTATCCCCACTGGATGACAATGCGCTGGGAACCTGGGAGGAAGTACGCAAGCGAGCCAACGAACCTACTCCAGCCGTCGCGCGCGCCCTGGAAGATTTCGTCAAGGTGTCCGAGAGCCGGGCCGCGGCCGAGCACTCGGCAGGACGCGAGATGATCGCGTTCGATCTGCAGGCGTTCGCCGGCATGGCGCAAGAACTGTTGCAGACCGGGATGGCGCGCCCCCCCGCGCCTGACCGACAGTCCGGCGCCGAACCAGCCGCGCCGGCTACGACGACCGAGGTTGCACCGGTCCCTGTCGAGCCGGCGGCTGCCCCGGCCAAGCCGGAGGGGGGCGACGCCGCGCTCGCCTCGGCGGCGCCGGTCGCCCCACCCGCCGTGGAGCCCGCGGCTGCGCCGATCAAGCCCCCAGCCGATGCCACGGTCGCCTTGGCTACACCGGTCGCCCCGCCGCCACAGCATCCGCCCCCGCAGCAATCGCCACCGGAACAGGAGCGGATGGCCGCGACATTCGCCAGCCGCGGGGACGCAATGCTGGCGATCAAGGATATCTCGGCGGCACGCAAACTCTATGAGCAGGCCGCGAACCTGGGGAGCGCGGCGGCGGCGAAAGGGCTCGCCAGGACCTACGACCCTGCGTACGTTGGCAAGCTCAGCATCATGGGCATGCGGCCTGACCTCGCCATGGCCGCCATCTGGTACGACCGCGCCGCCGCTCTGGGCGACCGCGAAGCCGCCCAGAGAATGCACGAGCTCGACACGCCGGGGGCTGCGCCTCAGGCGAAGACCACGCGATAGGTCCGTCGCGCCGCTTAACTGAAGGCCCGCCGCACCGGTCGCGGATGCACATTGCCATGCCAATCCTTTGCGTATATCGCCACAGGTGCGAGGGAGGGGCTGCCCGATGGACATCAGTACCGGTCCCGAGGGGACCATCGTGGACGCCGACCGGCAGGCGCGTATCGACCTTGCGGCGGTCTATCGCCTGCTGGCCCATCACGGCTGGGGCGACGTGATCTTCAATCACGCGGCGATGCGCTGTCCCTCCGACCCGCGTCATTTCCTGATAAAGCGCCACGAGCTGCTCTACACCGAGGTCACCGCCTCGAACCTCGTCGCGGTCAGCCTCGACGAGGACCTCGACGAGCGCGCCGGCGTCAATCGCCCCGGCTTCACCCTGCACAGTGGCGTCCTTCGCGGCCGCCCCGATGTGAACTGCTCGGTGCATGTTCATCCGGACGAAGGCGTGGCCATCTCCGCCCTGAAGCAGGGTCTGCGCCCGGTCTCGCAGAATGCCATGCGTTTCTACGGCCGCGTCGGCTACCACGACTACGAGGGTCTCACCGACAGCTTCGACGAGCGCGAACGCATCGTCGCCGCCCTGGGCGGTAACCGCGCCCTGGTGATGCGCCATCACGGGATCACCACGGTCGGGGCCACGGCGCGCGAGGCGTTCAGCCTGATGAAGGAGTTCGTGCGTGCCGCGCGCATCCAGCTCCTGATGGAGGCGAGCGGCGACGAGGTGCTGGAGATCGCGCCGGAGATCTGCGAGCACGTCGCGGCCCAGTATGAACTTCACGACAGGGGGCGGGCATCGGCTGAATGGCCCGCCTATCTTCGCCTGCTCGACGGCATCGATCCCAGCTATCGCGACTAGCGCACACTCACGCCGACTGAGCCCGCGGTGCCTCGCGCTCCGTGTCATTGCGAGAAGCAAAGCGACGAAGCAATCGGGATTGCTTCGCTGCGCCCGCAATGACGCTTGGGCAGTGCCTCTCGCTTACGCGTCATGAACCCGCTGTGGGTCATGCGCACGGCGCGTCTCGTGCTGACACCGGTGGCCGGTGCCGATCTCGCGGACCTTTGCGCCATCAAGGCCGATCCGCAGGTGTTCGCCATCATGCTGGGCGGCGTGCGCTCGTCGCGGCAGACCGCCGCGGAACTGGCGGCCGATGTCGTGGACTGGGGCGCCAACGGTTTCGGCACCTGGACGATCCGCGAGCACGGCCGCTTTCTCGGCATCACCGGCCTGGAACGGCGGCCGGACGGCCGCGGCATCGCCCTGCGTTTCGCCTTGTGGCCAGAGGCGCAAGGCCGCGGCCTTGCGCGCGAAGCGGCCGGCGCCGCGCTTCGCTTCGGCCACCAGCAAGCCGGCCTGCAGCGCATCATCGCGGTGGCGCGCGAGCATAACCTTGCCTCCCGCATGGTACTCGGCGGCATCGGCATGGCGGAGTGCGGCAGGTTCGTTCAGTCGGGATATTGCATGGTGACCTATGAAAGCATCGCCGGCACGCGGGCAGCGCAACCGGCCTGAAAGGCGCCTTGCTGCAGAAGGAGCGGTCAACCGAGGGAGCGCGCTTCATTCTCGCACGCCTGCTCAGCGCCACCCGGCACCGCGCCAGTCCGGTGCTCCTCGTATGGGGGGTGGGAAGCGTCGTCGTGCTGGTCACGGTTCTCTGCACGGTGCTCACGATCTGGGAGCTGCACCGCAAGACCATCGGGCAGACCAATGATTCGATGGCCACCTTGGGCCTCGTCCTGGCGGAGCAGACAACGCGCTCTGTCCAGGTCGTCGATCTGCTGCTGCAGGAGATCCAGTCCCGCGCGCGGCACTTGAATGCCGAGACTCCCGAGCAGTTCCACCAACTGCTGGGCGACTCAGCCACCCACACTCTGCTGCGCGAGCGCATGGTCAACCTGCCGCAGGCGAATGCGCTGACCATCGTCGACTCCGATGGCCGCCTGATCAATAGCTCGCGCCAATGGCCGGCAAAGCCGATCGACCTGTCAGACACCGACCTTTATGCCCACTTCCGCGTCACCAACGATGCGGCGTTGTTTGTCGGCCCTCCGCTCAGGAACCGCGTCACCGGCAGCTGGACAGTGTATCTGGCACGCCGGATCAGCGGGCGCGACGGCAGCTTTCTGGGCTGGGCCGCCGGGGCGTTGGACGTGGCATATCTGACCGATTTCTATCGTTCGATCAGCGGACACAAGGAACTGCGCGTGGTGCTGCTGCGCAGCGACGGCCTGGTTCTCGCCCGATATCCCGATGGCGCCTGGATCGGCAAACCACTGCGAGCCGACTCGCCGTGGTACGCGCGGATCGCCCAAGGCGGCGGCACTTATCGATCGTCCGGTCTGATAAGCGGCGATCCTTCGTTTGTTGCGGTCAACGCATTGCAAGACTACCCACTGGTGATCAACGTCGCGATCAAGCAGGCGCAGGCACTGGCCACGTGGCGACAGCAGACCATCATGGTGGCCGCCGGCGAGGTGGTGGCCGCCAGCGCCTTGATCATGCTGTTCTGGCTGCTTGGCCGGCAGTTCCGGCAACAACAGCGGCACAACGCGGTACTGACCCGCACCGCCGAGGCGGCGCGCAACAGCGAACTGCGCCTGCGTGATTACGCCGAAATGGCGTCCGACTGGTTCTGGGAACAGGATGCCGGGTTACGCTTCATCTCGATCACGCCAGGCACGCCGATGATCGGCCCGAACGACACGCCTTACGTGGGCCGCAGGCGCTGGGAGATGGTCGATGGGGACACCGACGATGGGCACTGGCGGAACCACAAGGCGGATTTGGCTGCCAGGCGCCCGTTCCGCGACTTCCGCTACACGCGCATGGGCAGCGACGGGCGGGTGCATCATGTGGCGGTCAGCGGCAATCCCATCTTCGACGGCTCAGGCAATTTCGTCGGTTATCGTGGCATAGGGCGCGACATCACCGATGATATCGAGGCGGCGGCCGCGCTGCGCGCCGCCAAGGACCAGGCCGAGGCGGCAAACCGCGCCAAATCCGAATTCCTGGCCAACATGAGCCACGAACTGCGCACGCCGCTGCACGCGATCATCGGTTTCTCCGAGTTGATCCGCGATCATCGGTTCGCGCCAGCCGACATGCGCTGCGCCGACTACGCCAGGGACATCCACGCCGGCGGGCGCCATCTGCTGGATCTGATCAACGGCGTGCTCGACATGTCGAAGATCGAGATGGGGCGCTACCGCTTGCGGGAGGAGCCGGTCGAACTCGCCGACGTCGTGCGGCTGTGCTGTGCGATGCTGGCTCTCAGGGCGTCCAAGGCGAGGGTTGGCATCGAGATCGCCGATCTGTCCGGCATCCTCGTCAGGGCCGACCGGCTCGCGATGAAGCAGGTCGTCCTCAACCTGTTGACCAACGCCATCAAGTTCACCCTGCCGGGCGGGCGCGTACGGATCGACGCAGTCCTGGCCGGGGAGGAATTCAGCCTGACGATCTCGGACAACGGCATTGGCGTCGGCGAGGCGGCACTTCCGCATCTGGGCGAACCGTTCTTCCAGGCGGACGGTTCCCCAAGCCGTGCGCATGGCGGCACGGGCCTGGGCCTGGCGATCTGCAGCGGCCTGCTGCACTTGCATGGCGGTCGGCTGGCGATCGAAAGCCAACGGGGAGAGGGGACGACCGTCAGCGTGGTTCTTCCTGCCGCGCGCGTCCTGTCGTTCGTCCGCAGCGCCGCGCGCGAGGCGGCATAACCACGGCACCGCGGACCCGCGTCCGTCGCGCGGTTGCCAGCCGCCCTTGCCTCGCGCAAGTTCCGGCACCGACCGGAAGGGACCTGCCAATGAATGGCGCCGAAAGCCTCGTCCACACCCTGCTGAAGAGCGGCGTCGATACCTGCTTCTCCAACCCAGGCACGTCCGAGATGCACTTCGTCGCGGCACTCGACCGCGTTCCCGGCATGCACTGCATCCTCGGCTTGTTCGAGGGCGTGGTGACCGGTGCGGCCGATGGCTACGCGCGGATGTCCGGCAAGCCGGCGGCGACGCTGCTGCACTGCGGACCCGGTCTCGCCAATGGTCTCGCCAACCTGCACAACGCCCGCCGCGCACAGACCCCGATCGTGAACATCGTCGGCGACCAGGCCACCTATCATCGCCCGAATGACGCGCCGCTGACCGCCGACACCGAGGGCTGGGCGCGCGGCGCCTCCGCCTGGGTGCGCACCGCCTCCTCATCGGCCACCGTCGGCGCCGATGCCGCGGTCGCGGTGCAGGCCGCGCGCACGCATCCAGGGCAGATCGCCACGCTGATCCTGCCATCCGACACCTCCTGGGATGAGGGCGGCGTCATCGCCGAACCCCTGCCGGTGCCGCCGAAGCCGCAGTCCGATCCGGCGCAGGTGCGCAAGGCGGCCGAGATCCTGCGCCGCGGCCTGCCCACGCTGATCGTGCTGGGCGGCGAGGCGGTGCGCGCCGAGGCGCTGGAGAACGCGCATCGCATCGCCGCCGCGACCGGTGCGAGGCTGATCGCCCAGGGCGCCAACGCGCGCATCGCGCGCGGCCGCGGCCGTGTGCCGGTCGATCGCATTCCCTACGTGGTCGATGTCGCGGTGAAGGCGCTGGCCGGCACGCGGCACGTCATCCTGTGCGGGCTGCGCAAGCCGGTGACGTTCTTCGCCTATCCCGGCAAGCCCACCACGCCGATCTCAGCGGACGCCGATATCCACGTGCTCGCCCGCACCGACCAGGACGCCGCCGGGGCGCTGGCGCGGCTGGCCGACGAACTGTCGGCGCCCCGCGTCGCCATACCCGATCCGGGTCCTCGGCCGGAACCGCAACGCGGCGCGCTGACTCCGGATTCCGTCGCCGCCACGCTGTCGGCGCTGCTGCCGGAAGATGCGGTGATCACCGACGAAGCGGTGACGTTCGGCCGCGGCTTCTTCCCGTTCACCTACGCAGCACCACCGCATGACTGGCTGAACTCCACCGGCGGCGCGATCGGCTGCGGCCCGCCGCTCGCCACCGGCGCCGCGGTCGGCGCCCCCGGCCGGCGGGTCATCGCGCTGCAGGCCGACGGCTCGGCGATGTACACGCTGCAGGCGCTATGGACCCAGGCGCGCGAACGGCTGGACGTGACCACGGTGCTGCTGTCCAACCGCAAGTATCAGATCCTGCTGGGTGAGCTTGCCAATGTCGGCGCCAATCCCGGCCGCACCGCGCTCGACATGCTGGACCTCGGCAACCCCGACCTCGACTGGACCAAGCTGGCCAACGGCATGGGCGTCGACGCCGCGCGCGCTGACACCTGCGAACGCTTCGCCGACCTGTTCGTCCAGGCCAACAGCCGCAAGGGCCCGTTCCTGATTGAACTGATGATTTGATCCAAAAAAAGTTGGCATGCGCGGCTCATGCCCGATCTGTCTCTCGCTCCGGGGAGCCGAGGACGTCAGCCTCGCCGAAGTCGAGCGTCGCCACATCGACACCAGGCGTTTCGCCATGCTCGGCCAAGGACAGCAGTGCCAGCCGCCGGGCGGTGGGCAGTTCAGCAGCGATGATCGCCGGCACCTCGCGGCGCAGGCTCGGGCTGTCCCGCAGTAGCTTTGCAATGGCGTCACGCTGGGTGATCACCGTGCGCTCCCAGCCGTGGCGCGGCGCACTCGCCGGCGAAACCGCCAGGCGAATAAGGTGGTCGAGGACGATCTGCAGGCGACTTTGGAGTTCGCGCCGGTCGTTCTTGCCCAAG
>DATBKQ010000108.1:0-5402 GCA_036555825.1 Acetobacteraceae bacterium
TCGAAGGGCATGTGTCACCTCTGAGGTCACATTGCCCCAGAGAGCTTAGAAGCCGGCGCATTACGTTGGCATCACAAAACCGCGAGGCCGCCGCAAATACCGGAGCGTGACGCCGTCAGGTCCGGGTCACCAGCCGCCGAACCACACGCCGATGCCGTGCACCACCCCGACGGGGAAAAAGGCAGCCCCCGCAACCAGCAAGGGACGCATCCCATTGCCGGCGCAGAACACGATCGAGGTCAACCACGCAGCGTAGCTGATCATGGCGAGAAGCAGCATCACCGCCGCCGTTCTGATGTCCATCGGTCCGCTGGTGCGCCACGTCATGCTTCCGGCTCCGTTGCTCACACGAGCCCCCTGCCGTGGAACAAGAGTTCCGGCGCATCGCCTGGCCTGGGTCGCGGCTCGCCCGCCCCTGATCAGGGGCCGGACCACACCATAGTCCACCTGCCGGCACCCGTGCCACTGCCGTTTCGATGAGTTGCACCTGTGACGCCTCGAGCGGTTGTGCCGGTGTTAACGACCTCAGTTCGCTCGCTCGAACCCCGGCCGCGGCACCAGGCTCATCAGCATGTGCTCGAAACCGCCGTCGACGATGATCTCCTGGCCATTGATGAAGCCCGCCCGGTCGCTGGCCAGGAACAGCACAACCTGCGCCATGTCCTCCGGCGAGCCGACACGGCCCAGCGGAATTGCGGCGGCTCGCCGCTCCGCGACGCCGGGGGCCCGATAGAACTCCTCGCTCATCGGCGTTCGTACCAGACCGGGGCTCAGCACGTTGCTGCGAACACCGTGCGGCCCCCACTCGACGGCGAGCTGTCGCGACAGCATCAGCACACCCGCCTTGCTGACGCTGTACGCGCCGGAAAATGCCTGCGCGTTGCTGCCGGCGATCGAGGCCGTGTGCACGATCGCGCCCCGGCCACGCTCGATCATCGCCTTGCCGAACGCCTGAGCGCAAAGCAGGTAGCCGGTGAGATTGACCGAAAGCAGCAGGTTCCAATCCGCCAGTGGCAGGGTCGCCAAAGATCCAGGCAGCAGGACCCCCGCGTTGTTCACCAGGATATCGCAGGGACCGATCGCCCGGGACGTGCTCTCGGCGGCGGCGACGCTGGCCGGGTCCGCGATGTCACAGGTCAGGGCGAGCGTTCTGGCGCCCGTGGGTCGCAGCGCCTCGGCGGTTGCCCGGCAGTTCACTTCGTTCTTGTCGAGCAGGACCACCGAAGCACCCGCCCATGCCATCGCGAGGGCAACGCCCCGCCCGATCCCGCTGCCCGCGCCGGACACCACGCAGACACGGTCCCGCAAGCCCAGCCAATCGGCGCAATCCTGGGTCATCGCTGTTCCCCTCCTGCCTTACCGCGGCCGCAATCTATCGCCGCCGCACCGGAGAGGACAGCGAACGGCCCTAGCGGAACGTGGTGCCATTCTGCGCGGCACGGAGGCTTTCATCGTTCAGCCGATCGACCTCGGCATTCTGCGATGTCGCACTGCCGTAGCCGCGAGAAGCGGTGGGCGAGACAGAGCCGTTCGGCGTGGGGATTCGGGCGTTCGGATTGTTCCACGGCGGCTTGCCGAGATTGACCTGCTGGGGCGATGTCGCGGCTCCGGTCGCGGCACCCGCGCCGCCGCCGATCAGCGCGCCCGCGACCATCCCCGGCGGGCCGGCCAGCGCGCCAACCGCCGCACCAGTCGCGGCGCCCGCCGCGGCACCTCCCTCGGCGCGCTCCTTGGGTTGCGTGCCGCATGCCGTCAGCGCGCACAGTGTGCCAAGGGCAATGATGTTCAGCCTGATGTTCATGGACTGCTGTCCCCTCTTGAACCCGGGAATGTAACGTGAGCCGACCGTAGCGGTTGCGGATCAGGTCTGTTGCCCACGGCCCTGTTATCGACCGGCTTCCCGCGGTCGCCGGTCGCGAATGCAACCGCGTGGGTCCCGCCGGTGTTGCCACGAAGGAACCGGAGCAGGCGATGGCGTTGGAGGTACCGCTTTCACTCGAACCGATGGAGGCGCAGCCCGTCGATGAACTGCCGTCGGGACCGGGTTGGCTATTGGAACAGAAATACGACGGCTTTCGCGCCATCCTGTTTCGCGATGGCGAGGCGGTGCATTTGCAATCGCGCAGGCAGCGCCCGCTCGGTCGCTACTTTCCCGAGGTCGTGCGCGCGGCGCTCGAGTGGCCGGTCACGCGGTTCGTACTGGATGGCGAGCTGGTCATCCCGGGGCAACCGTTCGATCTACTGCAACTCAGGCTGCATCCGGCACCCTCGCGGGTGACCAAACTCTCGCGCGACCACCCCGCGCGCTTCGTGGCATTCGATCTGTTGGCCGATGCGGAGGGGCGCTCGCTCCTGGCGAGGCCATTCGGCGCCCGGCGTGGAGAGCTGGAGCGGTTTTTCGCCCAGGGCGGCGGCCCACACGATGGCTTCGCCCTGTCGCGGGCGACAGCCTCGTTCGGTACTGCAAGGCGATGGCTGAAAAGCGTCGGCCATGGCCTCGACGGAATCGTCGCGAAACGCCTCGATCTGCCGTACCAGTCCGGCCGGCGCGCGATGCAAAAGTTCAAGCTATGGCGGACGGTGGATTGCGTCGTCGGTGGCATCTACCGACGCCGCGGTACAGAACAGGTCGAATACCTGTTGATGGGGCTGTACGACGCGGCGGGGCGCCTGAACTACGTCGGCAGGTGCGGCGTCGGTGACCAGGCGGCCGAAGCAGAGCGGCTGATCGCGCCGCTGATCGGCGGATCGGGTTTCGATGGCGAGGCGCCAGGCGGGCGCAGCCGCTGGTCCGACCGCGAGCGGGTGGCAGTGCCGCTGGAGCCGCTTCTGGTCGCCGAGGTCAGCGCGGACCACGTCGAACACGGCCACTTCCGTCATGGCTCCAGGCTGATCCGCTGGCGCGAGGACAAGGATCCGCGCGCCTGCACCGCGGATCAACTCGCCAGCGGGGCGGCAGGGGTCAGAACCGGGTAAAACTGGTCGGCTCGACGCCCGGGCCGCCTACGACATTCGACAGCAGTTGAAGATCGGTGCCCGACACCCGCAGATCGGCACTGGCGCCGCAATCGGCGGCGCCCACGCTGGTCGGGCCGCCGGCCCAGTGCACCCGGAAGCTGCGCGGATTGGTGAACCGCTCCTCAACGACGAGACTGCCGCCATGGGCCGCCATTACCTCGGGCCGCAGACTGCACGTGGCAGCATCCGGCGCGGAGCGGCTAACGGCAAACTCCCAGTCGGCCGGTACCCGGGCCCCGTGACGGAACACGAGGATGTCGCCCACTTTCGGTCCCAGGTCGAGCGTGGTCGCGGCCGCGACCATGGCGACGCCACCCGCCAGCAAGCCCGCGATCAGGCCGGCCATGATGGCCGTCCGGCCGATACCGCTGCCGGCCTTGTCCAGCCACGCGCGTCCTCGCATCGGTCGCGGCCGTTCAGGCCGCCGGAATGGTGCCCGTAGAAATCGTTCAAACACAGCGAACCTCATCATCGTCAAATCGTGGGGTTCTGCCCCTTGGCCCAATTTCTCCCGAGGTTCTGCGTCAGCAATATTGCCCTTCAATTCGCAAGCGCAGCATCACGTCCTAGTGAGCTTGACCGCTTCGGAGAGATAGCCGATCTGCAAACCCGTCGAACACCAGAGGGCCGTCATGCCGGGACCGTTGCACGGGTATCGCATCGTTGACCTGACCTCGATGGTGTCCGGGCCGTCGGCCACCATGCTGCTGGCCGACCAGGGTGCCGATGTGATCAAGGTCGAAAACCCGCAGGGCGGCGACCATACGCGCAAGGCGGCCAACCGCCGGGGCGGGTTCTCGGCGTCGTTCCTCAACAACAATCGGAACAAGCGCTCGATTGTGCTTGACCTGAAGGCACCGCCGGGGATCGAGGCGTTGCGACGGCTGATCACCACCGCCGATGTGTTCATCCAGAACTTCCGCACCGGCGTCATCGACCGGATGGGGTTCGGCGAGGCGGCGGTGCGGGCGCTCCGTCCGGAGATCATCTATGTCTCGATCAGCGGCTTCGGCGAACAGGGGCCGTACGCCCAGAAGCCGGTCTATGACCCGCTGATCCAGGCGCTGTCCGGGCTTGCCAGCATCCAGGGCGGGTCGGACCGGTCCCGGCCGCGGCTGGTGCGAACCATCGTGCCGGACAAGCTGACGGGCGTCGTCGCGGCGCAGGCGATCACCGCGGCGCTGCTGGCGCGCGAGCGAACCGGGCAGGGGCAGCATGTCCGGCTTTCCATGCTGGACGCGGTGGTGGCGTTCCTGTGGGGCTCCGACATGGGCGGCCAGACGTTTGTCGGCGACGAACTGCCGCAGCAGGAGGCGGCGAGCTTCATCGACCTGATCTACGAAACGCAGGACGACTACATCAGCGCCGCGGTGCAGACCGATCGGGAATGGGCGGCGCTGACGCGGGCACTCGACCGGCCCGAATGGCTGGACGACCCGCGCTTCGCCACGCCGGCGCTCCGGCACCAGCACATCAACGAGCGGCTGGAGATGACGCAGGAAGTGCTGCGCACGCGACCGGCGGCGGAGTGGCTCGAGCGGCTGACGGCGGAGGGTGTGCCATGCGCACCGGTGCTCACCCGCGGCCGCATGATCGGCCACCCACAGGTGGTGGCGAATGGGATCGTGATCGAGACCGAGCATCCGGCCGCCGGGCGGCTGCGTCAGGCGCGGCCGGCGGCGCGTTTCTCCGCCACGCCGACCGCCGCGCGTCGCGGTGCCCCGGCCTTGGGCGAGCATACCGAAGAGATCCTGGCCGAGATCGGCCTCACCGCGGATGCGACCGCATGATCGACTTCTATTACTGGCCGACGCCGAACGGGTGGAAGGTGTCGATCATGCTGGAGGAATGCGGGCTGCCGTACCGCATGGTGCCGGTGAATATCGGCCAGGGCGATCAGTTCAAACCGGAGTTCCTGGCGATCAGCCCGAATAATCGCATGCCGGCGATCGTGGACGATGGCATGCCGGTGTTCGAGTCAGGTGCGATCCTGCTGCATCTGGCGGAGAAGGCCGGCCGCTTCATGCCCACCGACCCGATCGGCCGGAAGGAAACGCTGGAATGGCTGTTCTGGCAGGTCGGCAACCTTGGGCCAATGGCGGGACAGCTCAGCCATTTCGTCAATTACGCGCAGGGCGAGCATCCCTATTCGCACCGACGCTATGCCGACGAATACAACCGCTGCCTTGGAGTGCTGGAACGGCGGTTGCGGGGGCGGGACTACATTCTCGGGGAATACTCGATCGCCGATATGGCGTCGTTTCCCTGGGTGCTGATCTCGAAGCCGCTTGGCCAGGCGCTGGATGAATTCCCCAACGTCGCCCGCTGGCGCGAGGCGATCAAGCAGCGGCCCGCGGTGCAGCGCGGCATCGATCTGGGCAAGG
>DATBKQ010000109.1:0-2495 GCA_036555825.1 Acetobacteraceae bacterium
GTGACCATCGCGCCCGGGCTGTTCCAAACGCCGATGGTCGAAGGACTGCCGGCGGAGGTGCAGCAGAACCTCGCCAACAGCATTCCGTTCCCGCAGCGCCTCGGCATGGCGGAGGAATATGCCGCGCTGGTCGAGCACATCGCCGTCAACCGGTTCATCAACGGCGAGACCATCCGGCTGGACGGTGCGCTGCGGATGGCGCCGCGCTAGGCTGCTGCCCAGGCAGCGTCCTGACCACGAACATGATCCAAAGCGCGACAAGAAGGTTGGCTGCGGCGGCGGCCTGCAGGAAGCGCGGCGCGCCCCAGCCGATCGCCGCGGCAGCGGCTGTCGCCGCGGCGCCGATCACCATGAACAGCGCGTTCATCACATTGTTCGCCGCCACCATGCGCGCGCGCTCGGCCGGCGCCGCCCGGTCCTGAATGATGGCGTAGAGCGGCACCGAGAACAGGCCGCCGCACGCGGCGAGCAGGAACAGATCGACGATCATGCGCCAGCCGGTAAGCGAGCAAAGTGCCGTGGCGGCGGTGGCGATCGTATCGGCGGATAACGCGGCGGAAGCGAAATCCCAGCAAAACACCGAGACGCCGATGCCGGCAAACGGCACCAGGCGCGCCGAAATCTCGCCATGCAGCAGCCGCGCGCACAGCAAGGACCCGGTGCCGACACCGACGGCGAACACCGTGAGCAGCAATGTCAGCACCGTGCCGTCCGAATGCAGCGTGTCGCGCGCGATCACCGGGAACTCGGTCAACAGCGCCGCGCCCATGGTCCAGAACCAGGACAGGCCGAGGATGGCGAGCCAGATCGCGCGGACCGACGCGGCATGGCAGACAAGCCGCCAGGTTTCGCCGATGATGTTCGGCGAGATGCGCAGCGACGGATCGGCGGGCGGGACCGCGGGAATTCGCAGCGAGGACCACAGGCCCAGCAGAGCAAGGGCGATGCCTGATGCACTGACCCAGGCGATGCCATGCGGCAGCAGGATCAGCGCGCCGCCGGCGACCGTGCCGGCGACGATGGAGAGAAAGGTGGTGGCCTCGATCACGCCGTTGCCGGCGACAAGTTCGGCTTCGCTCAGGTGCTCCGGCAGCACGCCGTATTTCACCGGACCGAACAAGGCGGCCTGGATGCCGAGACCGGTCAGCACGATCAGCAGGCAAGGTACGCTCCCGGTCAGGAACGCCGCGGCGGCCACCGCCATCAGCGCGACCTCGGCCAGCTTGCAGGCAACGATGACGCGCGGCTTGGCGAACCGGTCGGCGAGCTTTCCCGCAGTGGCGGAGAGCAGGATGTAGGGCGCAATGAACAGCGCGCCGGCGAGCGCCGAGAGGCCGGTGCCGGCGATCCCGAGCTGGAACAGCGCCAGAACGAGCATGGCGTTCTTCACCAGATTGTCGTTGAGTGCGCCGCAGGACTGGGCAAGTGCGAGTGGCCAGAGTCGGCGCGTCTTGAGCAGGCCGATCGGCGAGAGCGGCGGCTCCCCTGCCCCGCCGTCACCAGCCAATGGCGTAGGCGGTGCGGCGCGGGTCGGCACCAGCCCATTTCAGCCCGGTGCGCAGGTCGGACTGGATGGTGCAGACGGAGCCGGCCAGGTACTTCCGCTCCGGCCAGCGCTCGACCCGGTGACCAAGCACAGAGAGCGCCTCGCAGGCCGCCGATCCGACGTCCTCCTCGACGCAGAGATGGCCGGGCCGATACGCGTGGGGAAGCTGCGATTCCGGCCAGGAATAGCTGGCGAAGCGCGGCGCCTCGCAGGCGGCCTGCGGGTCCATGCCGAACACCACCTGGTTCAGGAACACCTGCACCATGGCCTGGCCCAGCACTTCGCTGCCAGGCGAGCCGAACGGTATGACCATCTCGCCGGGCTTGATGGCGATCGCCGGATTGGCCGACATGCGCGGCCGCCGTCCGGGGCCGATCCGCGCCGGATGATCGCGTCCGGTATAGCCGCGCGAGCCCCACATCGACACCGTGATCCCGGTGCCGGGCACCACCGGCCCGCTGATGGTGGGATCGCTCGGCGTCGCCGCGAACACGTTGCCGGCGCTGTCGGCGACGCAGAGGAACGAGGTTTCCGGCTTGGTCGCCTCGACTTCGAGCGCGGCGTCCGACGAGGGGTCGGGGCGCCAGGCAGGTATCGCGGCGCCGCCCGCCCCCCCGGCGGGCGGCAGCCCTGGCCATGCCTTGCCCGGGTCGATCTGCTTCCGTCGCCTTGCCACGTATTCGTCGGACAGCAGGATGTCGAGTGGGACATCGGTGAATACCGGGTCGCCGAAATACACCTCGCGATCGGCGGCGGCGAGCTTCAGCGCCTCGGTGACAGCGTGGATGTAGGCCGGCGAGTTATGACCCTTTGCGTGCAAGTCCATGTCGCGCAGCATCGCCAAGGCTTGCAGCACCATCGGCCCCTGCGACCAGGGACCGCAGCCATACACGTCGAACCCGTCGAATCGGATACGGCAGGGCGGCTCGATCGGGCTGTGAAATTCGGC
>DATBKQ010000110.1:0-2522 GCA_036555825.1 Acetobacteraceae bacterium
GCTGGTGCCATGCGCGTAGCTGCGCGCGGGCTCGGTCATGGACGTGCTCCCCGAAGACTTCGGGGGCTGATATTGCGCGGTTCGGCGCCCACATGGCCAGAGGCAGGGAACAGCGTTACCCTGTTGCACCGCAGAAGGAGAGCCAAATCATGGACGACATCGTCATCGTCTCCGCCGCCCGCACCCCGGTCGGAAGCTTCAGCGGCGCGCTCGGCACGCTATCGGCACACGCCCTCGGCACGGTCGCCTTGCAGGCGGCGTTCGAACGCGCGGGGGTCGAGCCCGGGGACGTGGACGAAGTGATCCTTGGCCAGGTGCTGGCCGCGGGCGAAGGCCAGAATCCTGCCCGCCAAGCCGCGCGGGGCGCCGGTGTGCCCGATTCCAAGACCGCATTCGGCATCAACCAGGTGTGCGGCTCGGGCCTGCGGGCCGTGGCATTGGCCGCGCAGCAGATCCGCACCGGCGAGAGCGCCATCGTGGCAGCCGGTGGCATGGAAAGCATGAGCACCTCGCAGCACTCGGCGTACCTGCGCTCGGGGCAGAAGATGGGCAGCGTCGAGTTCATCGATACCATGCTGAAGGACGGGCTGTGGGACGCGTTCCACGGCTACCACATGGGAAACACGGCGGAGAACGTCGCCAGCAAGTACCAGATCACCCGCGAGCAGCAGGACCAGTTCGCGCTGGGCTCGCAACAGAAAGCCTCTGCCGCGCAGAAATCGGGCCGGTTCAAGGACGAGATCGTACCGGTGACGGTCAAGACGCGCCGGGGCGAGGTAGTGGTGGCCGACGACGAATACATCCGCCACGACGCCAGCCTGGAGACGATGGCGAAGCTGCGGCCGGCGTTCAGCAAGGACGGCACGGTGACCGCGGGCAACGCTTCCGGCATCAATGACGGGGCCGCGGCCTTGGTGCTGATGAGCGCCGCCGAGGCGGCGAAGCGCGGCTTGAAGCCTCTGGCGCGTATCGCGGCGTTCGCCACCGCGGGGGTCGATCCGGCGGTGATGGGCACCGGTCCGATTCCGGCGACACGCAAAGTGCTGGCGCGGTCGGGGTGGAAGACCGACGACCTCGACCTGGTCGAGGCCAACGAGGCATTCGCCGCGCAGGCGCTGGCGGTGAACAAGGACCTGGGCTGGGACACCGGCAAGGTGAACGTGAACGGCGGTGCGATCGCGATCGGCCATCCGATCGGCGCATCCGGTGCCCGCATCCTGACGACGCTGCTGCACGAGATGCAGAAGCGCGACGCGAAGAAGGGGCTGGCGACGCTGTGCATCGGCGGCGGCATGGGGGTTGCCATGTGCCTGGAGCGGTAGCGTCCTGCCGCTTCCGCACTTGCCCTGGTAATGCGAGCCGATGAAAGCGGCTCGCCCATTCCCCTGCGACCGGCGCGGCTCAGGACGGGAGCTGGGAGCGCCTCGGTGTCACCTTGGCCACGGATTGACAACCGGGAGCCCGCCGGCCTCGTAGGGCGAAGTGTCACGTGACGCGACCATGAAGCCACGCGAGGCGGCGATCGCAGCGATGTAGCCATCCGGCGTCGGAAATCCGCGCCCGGCATTACGCGCTGCGACAGCGAGCGCCGCGTGGTGGCGTGCAGCATCGGTGTCGAACGGCAGCACGCGACCGCCGAACAGCTCGAGCAAGCCTTCGAGCGCGCGCGTCAGGCTGTTCCTGCGCCTGCCTGCCGGCAGCAGCGCGATTCCGAACAGCAGCTCCGCCAGGGTGACGCTGGTGAGGTAGAGCGTTTCGGCAACCTGCTCGTTCAACCAGGCCCGCACCTCGCGATTTGCCTCGGGCTTCATCGCCTCGGAGATCACATTCGTGTCGAGCACTATCATCCGAACTTCATCGGCTCCGCCGGCGATCTGTCCCGCATTTGCTCGATGGCCGCGATGTCCTCGTCCGTTAATCCGACCTTGCGGCCCAGGGCCGCAAGTGCGTCGCCGAGGCGCACACGCTTCGCCGGCTTCACGGCCCGTTCCAGGATGTCTCGGATCTCGGCCTCGGCGCTGCGACCATGCTGGGCGGCCAGCACGCGCAGAGCGCGATGCACCTCATCGGGCACATTCCTGACCGTTATCGAGGCCATGATGTCAAACTTCCGGAATGCTTGGTTTGATTGCATCCTAGCGGGAATGCCTGCGCTACCGGAAGGGCGGGCTGGTGATTGCTCCCTAGCGCCGGTAACGTAAGCCACGAAGCGGAAACCGACGAGATCCCGGGTCATGCCAGTCCCCCTGCCACGCCGCGGCTTTCTGCAATCCTCCGCCGCGCTGGGCGGCTCGCTGCTGACGTGCAGCATCCCCCTGGACCGCGCCGCTGGCGCCGCCGCCGCGCGGGTGGATGCGCCGGTGGTCGACCGGATCGTCATTCGCGAGATCACCGACAACACGCACGACATCTTCCTGCGCGGCGCGGAATTCCCGGGGTTGGCGGTGCAGCGCACGGGATTTCCCCAGGCCGCCGAAGGCAAGACGCTGCAAAGCGAATGGGGCCTCGCGCTATACCTCGAA
>DATBKQ010000111.1:0-3467 GCA_036555825.1 Acetobacteraceae bacterium
CGGACCCCGGCATGGATGCAATTGCACTGAGGCCGCCGTGCGCATCATGAATGTCATGCTGGGTCGAGGGCTTGGCGGACTGGAACAGGCGCTGCTCGACTATACCCTGGCGCTGACCCGGTGCGGACATGAAGTGCATACGGTGATCCATCCCGATGCCGCGCTGCGCCCGGCACTGGAGGCACGCGGCGTGGCACCCCACACCGTGGCGCACGCCGGTGCCTGGGACCCGCTCGCGGCGGCACGACTCAGACGACTGCTGCGACGCTCGCGCCCGGATATCAGCATCGCGCACGGGAATCGCGCGGTGAGCCTGCTTCGTCTCGCCGGCGCGGCCCCGATGGGTGCCGTAGTGGCGAACTACAAGATCAGGTGCGGCGGCGTTGCGGCCGCGTTCTGCCCGACGCTCGACCTGAAGCGCCACGCCGCTGGACAGGGCCTGCCTGCATCGTGCGCCTACCATATCCCCTACATGGTCGAGGTGCCGCCCGCCCCACCGCGGCACGAGAGGGGGGTGCCACCGGTCATCGCCACGATGGGGCGCTTCGTCGCCAAGAAGGGCTTCGACGTCTTCATCGAAGCGTTGGGCGGGCTGCGCTCGGACGGCATCGCGTTTCGTGCGGTGCTCGCGGGCGACGGTCCGGAACGCGCGGCGCTGGAAGGCCTCTCGGCCGCGCGCGGACTGCGCGACGTGCTGCGCTTCCCCGGATGGGTGACGGACAAGGCGGCATTCTTCGCCGGCAGCGACCTGTTCTGCCTGCCCTCGCACCATGAGCCTTTCGGTATCGTGCTGATCGAGGCGATGGCGCACGCCAGGCCGGTCGTCGCGACCGACAGCGAGGGGCCGGTGGAGATCCTGCGCGACGGCATCGATGGGCTGGTCGTGCCGCGCGGCGACGCCGCACGGATGGCACAGGCGCTCGGGGCGCTGATCGCGGATCCGGCCGGGGCGGAGCAACTCGCGGCGAACGCCTACCGGCAGGCGCAGCGGACCTACGACGTGCCTCGCGTGGGCGAACGTCTCGACCTCGCGGTGCGCGAGGTCGTGGAGCGCGCGAGAAGGCTCGAGGCGACAGCATGAGCGAGACACAGGCAATCAACTGGGAAAGCCGCTATCGCGACGGCACCGCCGGCTGGGAACGACACGGCCTCAACCCTGCCTTCCTCGCCTGGCGCGAAGCGGGCGTTTTGTCGCCATGCCGCATCCTTGTGCCGGGTGGGGGGCGAAGCCTCGAACCCGTGGCGCTCGCCGAGGCGGGTTTCGACGTGACGGTGGTGGACGCGGCGCCGAGTGCCGTGGCGATGCAGCGGGCGCATTTCGAGCGGCTGCACCTCGCTGCGCGAGCCGAGGAGGCGGACCTGTTCGCGTGGTCATCGGATGCGCCATTCGATGCGATCTACGACCAGGCCTGCCTGTGCGCCCTGCCACCCGGGCTCTGGCCGAGTTACGCACGACGCCTGCATCTATGGCTGCGGCCGGGTGGCTCGCTGTTCATCTTGTTCACGCAGGACAGCCGGCCGGGCGGCCCGCCCTTCCATTGCGATATACAGGCGATGCGCCGCTTGTTTGCCGCCCCTGGCTGGACGTGGCCCGCGGCGCTGCCGGACCCTGTGGCGCACCCAGCCGGAGTGATGGAGCAGCCGGCCGTCTTGCAACGAACCTAAAGCAGGGTGAGGTCTGGTTGACCTCACCCTGCCTTGGCTTTCTGGTTGAGCGGGTGATCTGACCTCCCGGCGGTTTCGCCGCTTCGCCAAAGAAACATTAACCGCGCCGGCGTCCTTGAACCATTTGTTAGGGTTCCTGATGATCGAATCACTCAGCGAAACATTGGAGGGACCGGCGGTCCCTGCTGGGTGGTGAGATTGGACCGGCTCGCAAGCATGGCGGTCTTCTCGCGGGTCGCGAGTACCCGGAGCTTTTCCGGAGCGGCGCGCGAACTCGGGATTTCCCAGGCGACGGCCAGCAAGCACGTGCAGATGCTGGAGGGGTGGCTGGGTGTGCGGCTGCTGCACCGTACCACGCGCCGCGTCGCGCTGACCGAAGCGGGCCAGAGCTTTTTCCTGCAGTGCTCGCGGATCCTGGAGGAAATGGAAGCGGCGCGCTCGGCCGCCAAGCATGAGGCACCTGTGCGCGGCAACATGCGTATCGCCGCGCCGGTGGGATTCGGCAGCGCGCGGCTGGGCCCGCTGGTGGTGGGATTCATGCAGCGGAATCCGGAGCTATCTTTGCACATCGAGCTGTCGGATCGTCAGGTGGACATCATCGAGGAGGGTTACGACCTGGCGATCCGGACCGGGCTTGCAGCGGGACCGGGCCTCACGACGTGGCGGCTGATGCCGCTCGACTACGTGTTGTGCGCGGCGCCCGCGTATCTGGCCCGGCACGGCGTGCCACGGACGCCGACGGAGCTGCGCGGTCACCATTGCATCGCCGGTACGGATTTGCCCGGAAGCTGGCAGTTCCATGGCCCCGAGGGAGAAACCGAGGTGCCGATCTATGGCAGGTTGCAGGTCAACAACGCGATGCTGCGCCGCGATGCGGCACGGGCCGGCGCGGGGATCCTGCTGTGCGCCGACTATCTGGTCGAGGAGGATTTCGCCAACGGCCGGCTGGTCAGGCTGCTGCCCGAGCACAAGCCGGCGGGCAATGCCCTGCACGCGGTCAGCCCGGCGTACCGCGCGGCCACGCCGAAGGTTCGCAGCCTGGTCAACCATCTCACCGCGCAGCTTGGCGCCGCCGATTGACGATTCCGCCTCTGGTCATCACGCGATACTGCCTGCTACCCAGGGGCCGTGCCGAACTTCCTGCTGGAGAAGCGTGCCGGGGGGCGCGTCGCCGGGGTTGACGAAGTGGGGCGCGGGCCACTGGCGGGCCCGGTCCTGGCGGCGGCCGTCGTGTTTCCAACCGGTGTGCCACGGCGGCTCGCCGGGTTGCTCGACGACTCCAAGAAGCTGACGGCGGAGCAGCGGCTGGCGGCGTTCGAGGCGCTGCGCGCATCCGGGCGTGCCGAGATCGGGGTAGGTGCGGCATCGGTGGCGGAGATCGATCGGCTGAACATCCTGCGCGCCGCGCTGCTGGCGATGTGCCGCGCGGTGGCGCGCCTGCCGCTGCCTCCCGACCTCGTGCTGGTGGACGGGAACCAGCCGCCGCCGCTGGCGTGTCCCGTGCAGTGCGTGGTGGGCGGCGACGGACGATCGCTGTCGATTGCCGCCGCCTCGATCGTGGCCAAGGTGCTGCGCGACCGCGCGATGGCCCGGCTGGCGGTGCGCTTCCCCGAGTACGGCTGGGTGAGCAATGTCGGCTACGCCACGGAGTTCCACGTCGCGGCGCTGCGCCGGCTGGGACCGACACGCCATCACCGGCCGAGCTTCGGCTCGGTCGCTCAGCTCGTGCTGGAACTTGATTGACGCGGCTTCGGCCGGCCCGCCACCATGGCTAGAGCATGATGAGGGTCAGGTTGACCTCA
>DATBKQ010000112.1:0-6890 GCA_036555825.1 Acetobacteraceae bacterium
GGCCCGCCACGAAAGGATTCTTCTCGCTTTCGATGCGGCAGAAGTCGTAGCCCAGATCCTTGCGCATCTGTGCATACGGGTTGTCCACGCCGTTCCTGTGGTTCTTCGCCGCGATCGCCGCGAGCGCGTCGGACTGGTCGCCATAGCGCTGGAAGTAGCGCTCGGCGATGCGGCCGAATACGCCGGCGAAGCCCGCGGGGATGTCGCCTTCCTCCTTCTGGTAGCAAGCACGCAGCAGGTTGTCGCCGACCTGCGGGCCCGGTGTGGCGGTCATCTTCTCGACGCCGATCACCAGGGCGAACCGGCCGCGGCCGGCGGCGAGGAAGTCGCGCGCGCCGTGCACCGCCGCCGAGCCCGAGGCGCAGGCATTCTCGAACCGGGTGATCGGGCGGAACCTGAGCTCCGGCACGTGCTGCAGGACCAGCGAGGCGGGGAAATCCTGCGGGGAAAAGCCGTTGTTGAACAGGCTGACGAAGCTTGCGTCGATATCGGTGGCAGGAACTCCCGCATCGTCGATCGCAGCGCGCGCGACGCGGCCGATCAGCGCCTCGATATCGGGATCCTCCAGCTTGCCGAATGGGGAGTGTGCCCAGCCGACGATGCAGGCTTCGGTCATGTGCGGTCTCCTGATCTGTGGGTCGATTTTAGCCGGACGGAGCGTGGTTGGCGAACCTTGGACGGCCTGATGCTATGCTGCGCGGCGAATCCGACGGGAGGGAAACGCGATGAGGCCTGCACTGCTGGCGCTGCTGAGCGGACTGATGCTTTGCCAGACGGCAGGCGCCGATGCGCAACAGCCGACCCAGGCGCAGGCCGATGCGATCCGGCAGTCGTGCCGCGCTGACTATCAGGCGCACTGCGCCAACGTGCCGCCCGGCGGCAGCGCGTCGCTGCAGTGCCTGAAGGAGAACATGGCGAGCCTCTCGCCCGCCTGCCAGTCGGCGGTTGGCGCGACCGAGGGCACGGCCGCGCCCCCGCCTGCCGCCGCACCGCGGGCGCAGCCGGGGCCGCCGATGACCCCGCGCGAGCGGGCGATGATGATGCGGCAGGCCTGCGGCGGCGACTTCCGCCAATACTGCCCGGGCGTGCGGCTGGGCGGTGGCCGCGCAATGGCCTGCCTGGCCGATCATCGGGAGAGCCTTTCGCCGCCGTGCCAGGACGCCCTGGCATCGGCGCGCGGCCGATAGGTCTCCTGGGCGTGGCCGGCCCGGCCGAGCCCGGCCAACCCCCTATCTGAACAGCAGCGGGTGGTGGGAGGCCTGTGCGTGCGAGTCGAGGAAGATCAGGTTGTTCTGTGTGATCTGACCGGCAGCGACACCCGACAGCGTGATGCTGTTTCCGTCGAAACCGACGGTCGCACCACCCGGTGTATTCCGCACGGTTGCCGCCAGCAGATCGGCGGCATCCACGTGGAACTCGATCCGCTCCATTCTTGGGTTGAAGTCGGTGATGGTGTCCACGTGCCCGGTACCGTCGAACACGAACAGGTCGGCTCCGCCGGCGCCCGTCAGCCGCTGATGCGAACCTAGTCCGGCCACGATCGTGTCATCGGCGGGACCGCCGGCGATCGTGGCACCCGGCGTATCCACGCCTATCACGAGCTGCGGCGAGGATGGATCCTCGGGTGCGACGCTGCTGAGGTGCCGTTGGGCCGTAACGAAGGCATTCAACTGCATGTCCTTCGTGTCGGTGTTCCGCATGATCAGATCCGAGAGGGTTGTCTGCCCGATCATTGCCCTGGTTGCCGGATCGAAATTCTCGTTCTGCCACCAGAACCGATCGCCGTCGCGGAGGTTTTGGAACTGGCGGGCGAGGATGGCCCGGAATGTCTGACCCATGTCGGCGCCGGGCACGTGTTTTTCGGCCAATCCACCGATGAACAGATCCAGCTTGTCGACGGTGCCGTAGACTTGCTGGAGGTGAGCGGCGATCGATGGGTCCGAGGTCACCTGGGTGAACGAGGTGTAGGGGGAGAGGCCGAGTGCTGCCCTGGTCTTGTTGAGTGTATTCAGCCCCAGGTCGCGCTCGCGCTGCACGTCGATGGCGATCAGATCAATCGCATCGGGCGGCGCGGCCAGCAGGTTTCTCAGATCGTCGACGGCATAGACGTCGTTGGCCTGCGCCGGGTCGGCGCCGAGGTTGCGGAGCAAGGCATCGAGACCGCCATTGGCCGTATCGTCGGCAGGCGTGTTCAGGAACGCATCGGCCAGCGATTGCGTCGCGAGCTCGTTCCCCTGGTTGTCGATCTTGGTCTGTTCGCCCGACACCGTCGAATGACCGAACCGGAACGCGGCCATGCTGAACTCCTCGGTGATCCGCGCATCCGCGTTGGGGTTGTATCCGTGGTAAGCGGACAGGGCATTGCTGCCGAGCAGCGCAGGCAGGAATTCGCTGTAGATGATATTTTCCAACTCGGCCGTAACGATAGCCTTCGCCATCTGGTAAAGCTGATCGCCCGTCCAGTTCGGGTGCAGGGCATGCAGCCGATCCACCTGGTAGTTGTGCTCGCGCACAAACAGCAGCGTTGCGCCGGTCAGCTCCGGATTTTCCATGACCCGCACGTCGCCTGCGACGAACTGGTCGTTGACGATCGGCAGATTGTTGCCCTCGGAGGTCTTCATGTGCCCGTCGGGCAGCCGCAGGCTCTGGGCTGTTGTCGCGTCTGACCCATAGACCTGGGAAGCATCGAGCCAACCCGAGACCGCATTGATAGCGTGGCCGTTTCCCGGGTCCACCATGGCGCGGGTCAGCGGGATAATGCTGCCGTCCGGCAGGTCCGGATCGCCGTTCGGCACCGCGATATCGATGTTCCGGATCCCGTCCTGGTTCGTCAGGTCGAGATCGTGATCCACGAATTGTCCGAACACATAGCTCCATGCCGACAGCTTCGGGTCGTGATCCTCGGCGTGGGGGCCAGAACTGACGACGTTGCTGATGGTCCGTGGATTGGGCCCGTCGATCAGGCCATCAGCCGTGCCGGGCATGAACAGCGGACGGGTGAACCGCACCTCATCGCTTCCCGCGACCGGATCGCGTTCAGGATGAAGACGATTGTTGCCCGAACCGTCCACCGACCGAAATTCGTTGAGCAGTCCAGTGGCTGGACTGAAGGGCAGCGGCGAAGGACCAGCATTGAAGGGGGGGTTATTACCATCGGGGCTGTTGTCGATAATGCGGTTTATCAGTTGGTCTCGGCCAACTCCGTTACGGAATCGGATGTTTACAGGCATGGATTCTCCCTTCGCCGGCTTGTTGCTTGCGATGAACATTGCAGCCGAAGTAGCTTGCGTCGCTGCTTGCATGCGCGAAGCGCGCTGCGGCGTTCGCTGATGCATGGCCTTCGGCTCGCGGCTTGACTCTATCTCGGAAGGCTACTGATCGGTGATCCGCATGATTTCCCTCCTGTTCTTATTTCGGATGATGGCGGATTGAACTTGGCCCAGGAGAAAACGCAAGTTAATAGTAGGGAGCGCATCGCTGCTACCTTAGATTGTAGCAATACACATGCGCATTACAAATAGTTTTAGGAAAATTTAGCTATAGGAAGGACCGGCGGCCAATCGACCTCAGTTCAGGAAAATCTTGCCCGGGTTGAGGATCGCGCGCGGGTCCAGCGCCTGCTTCACCGCGCGCATCACCGCCAGCGCGTCGGCGCCGTGTTCCTGTTCGAGGAACTCGCGCTTGCCGATGCCGATGCCGTGTTCGCCGCTGCACGAGCCGCCGAGGGCGAGGGCGCGGGCGACGATCTTGCGGTCGAGCTCCCAGGCGCGGGCCAGCCCGTCGGGTTCCGGTGGGACCAGGATCACGGTGTGGAAGTTGCCGTCGCCGACATGGCCGACGATCGGCGCGGTGAGGCCGGAGGTGGCGATGTCCTCCTTGGCGCCGAGGATCGCTGCGTCCAGTTGGGAAATGGGAACGATGGCATCGGTGGCGATGCCCTGGTGTCCGGGCTTCAGCGCGAGGCCCGCCCAGAGCGCGTCGTGCCGGGCCTTCCACAGCCTGCTGCGTTCGGCCGCATCGGTGGCCCAGCGGAAGCCCTGGCCCTCGTAGCCCGAGGCGATCTCCTCGGCCTGCTGTGCCTGTTCGGCGACCCCCGCGGTCGAGCCGTGAAATTCGAAGAACAGGGTGGGCAGCGACTGCAGGCCGGCGAGTTTCGAATAGGCGATGCAGGCGCCCATCTGGACCTCGTCCAGCAGTTCCATGCGCGCGACCGGGATGCCGGTCTGCAGGATGGCGATCACCGTCTCCACCGCGCCGCGCAGGGTGGGGAACTGGCAGGTGGCAGCGGACATCGCCTCTGGGATGCCATGCAGGCGCAATTGGATCTCGGTGATAACGCCGAGGGTGCCCTCGGAGCCGATGAACAGCCGGGTCAGGTCGTAGCCGGTGGCGGATTTGCGCACCCGTCCGCCGGTGCGGATCAGCCGCCCATCGGCCAACGCCACCGTCAGGCCCAGCACGTTCTCGCGGATCGTGCCGTAGCGCACGGCGTTGGTGCCGGAAGCGCGCGTGGCGCACATGCCGCCGATGGTGCAGAGCGCGGTGCCGGGATCGACCGGGAAGAACAGGCCCTGGTCGCGCAGGTGTTCGTTGAGCTGGTCGCGGGTGACGCCGGCCTCGATGCGGCAGTCCATGTCGGGCTGGCTCACGTCGATGATACGGGTCATGCGCGAGAGGTCGAGGGTGATGCCACCGCGCACCGGGGTGACATGGCCTTCCAGCGAGGTGCCGGCGCCCCATGCCACGACCGGCACGTGCGCATCGTTGCATAGCGCGAGCAGGCGCGCGGCTTCATCCGAGGTTTCGATGAACGCGACCGCGTCGGGCAGCACCGGGGGCTGGGTGTCCTGGCCGTGCGAGTGGTGCTCGCGCAGCGCGGCATTGGTGGTGATGCGCTCGCCCAGGAAATCGCGGGCGGCGGCGATCACGGCATCGGCAGCTTCGGACATCGCGGAACCTCTGGCGGATTGCTTGCAGATTTGCGGCAGCATGGTTGGGCTGGCAAGTTGCGAGAGGCGCGGAACAGGACGTGGAGCACTTTTCCCATGGTGCATGAGCGGATTGAGGTGAACCCGGAGATCATGGGCGGCAAGCCCGTGATCCGCGGTACCCGGGTGCCAGTGGAAACCGTGCTGCGCAAGCTTGGAGCGGGCATGCCGCCCCAGGCCATCACGGCCGACCACCCGCGCCTCAAGCCGGATGACATTCGCGCGGCGCAGGCATTTGCGGCCGATTACCTGGCCGATGAAATCCTGGTGTTCGGCTGAGGCCGATGCGATGGCTGGTCGATGAATGTGTGGACTCGGGGCTTGTTGAGCTGCTGCGGCAGAGCGGCCATGGCGAGGCCGGTGCCCGGCATCGTACTGCTGCGCATCGCCGCCGAGCGCCGGCAGCGGAAGGCGAACGGCTCCTCGCTGCGATCCACCGATTCGGCCCAGCCATGTTCGGGCGCTACACCGTCATCGAGGAGGCTAGGTTTCGTGCCCGCTCGCTGCGACCGGCACCGCCTATCTGATGCTCGCATGGACGCCACGGCTCCCGCATCAGGCAGCTCCGCGGCTACGGTGTGATGGTCAGCAGTGGTTCTCCCGCAGCATCGCGTCGGTGGTAATGCGCTCGCCCAGGAATTCGCGGGCCGCGGCGATCACAGTATCGACAGCTTCGGGCATTGCACGACCTCAGTCAGCAGGTGAGGCTGACAGGACATGTCCCCGGCCGAGCAGACCTGGCCCGCCAGGCCGACTCGTAACCGACTGAGCCAACCATAATGACAACCTCCGGACCGGTATCCTCACCTGCGTCAACCGCAAGCCGGAGCATGCCCGTGCCCGAAACCGACAAGGTAGCGATCTTCGACGGTCATAACGACGCGGTTCAACACATCTTCGAGTATCGGGCAGGCGGACGAGATTTTCTTGCCCGCTCCGATTGCGGCCATCTCGATCTGCCGCGCGCAGAGGAAGGCGGCATGGTCGGCGGTCTGTTCGCCATGTTCGCGAAGCCGGAGCGTGCGCCAGAAGGGGACTTTACCAAGACCGCCGACGGCTATGAGGTTCGCCTGGCTGACCCGCTCGATCCTGCCTATGCGCGGGACACGGTTGAAGCGCAGTTCGACGCTCTGAACCGTGTTGTCACGCGCGCCGCCGGAAAGATTCGCTGGGCATCGAGCGTGGACGGCATCGAGGCAGGGAGACGAGACGGCGTCTTTACCTTCGTGCTGCACATGGAAGGCGCTGAAGCGATCGGCCCCGATCTCAGTGGACTGGAAGATCTTTATTCCAACGGTCTACGCTCGCTTGGTCCAGTCTGGAGCCGACCGAATATCTTCGGATACGGCGTGCCGTTTGCCTATCCACGATCACCAGATATTGGTCCCGGTCTGAGCGACATGGGCAGGGAACTTGTTAGGGCCTGCAACAGCCTCGGGATCATGGTCGATGTTTCGCATATGAATGAGCGCGGATTCTGGGACGTCGCCTCAAGCAGCACCGCTCCACTCGTTGCCACTCATGCTTGCGCGCATGTCGTTTGTCGCTCGACCCGCAATCTCACGGACAGACAGCTTGACGCGATCCGGGAATCGGACGGCATCGTAGGCTTTAATTTCAGCGTGTGCGATGTGCGGCCGGACGCGAGGCTTGACGAAAACACCCCAATCGACACTGTTGTGCAACACCTGATTTACCTGGTCGACCGATTAGGCGAGGATCACGTCGGCTTAGGATCGGATTTCGATGGTGCGGTCATGCCCCGCCCTATAAGGGACGCGAGCTGCTTTCCAAACCTCATTCACTCTTTACGCGAGCACGGCTTCAATCAGCGCACGCTCAGGAAAATTGCCTTCGATAACTGGATGAGGGTGTTCCGGCTCTCGTGGCGATGAAACTATG
>DATBKQ010000113.1:0-7144 GCA_036555825.1 Acetobacteraceae bacterium
CATGTTGCCGGTGCGCCCGAAGCCGCAGATCACCTCGTCGGCGATGAACAGCACGTCGTGCTTGCGCAGCACCGCCTGCATCTTCTCCCAGTAGCTGCGCGGCGGGGTCAGGCCGCCGCCCGCGCCCATCACCGGCTCGGCTATGAAGCCACCGACCGTGTCGGGGCCTTCGGCGACGATCAGCGCCTCCAGCGCGTCCGCCATTCGTGTGGCGAACTGCTCCTCGCTCTCGCCCGTTTCGTGCAGGCGGTAATAGTGCGGATACTCGGTGTGGCGGAAATCCGGGAACGGCAGGCCGAAATCGGCGTGCATGTCCGCCTTGCCCGAGGCACTGATCGAGGCCGAGGTGCTGCCGTGATAGCCCATCTTCCGGCCGATGATCTTGCGCTTGGCGGGCTTGCCGATCGCCGCGTGGTAGTACCACACGAGCTTGATCGCGGTGTCGTTGGCCTCGGAGCCGGAGCACTGGAACAGCACCTTGCTCATCGGCACCGGCGCGATCTGCAACAGCTTCTCCGCCAGGTCCACGCCCGGCTCATTGGTCGTGCCGCGATACAGATGCGCGTAGCCCAGCTTGCGCATCTGCTCGTACGCGACGCGCGCCAGCCGCTCGGATGCGTAGCCCAGCGAGGCGCACCACAGGCCGGCGGCGGCATCGAGGAACCGCGTGCCGGAATCGTCCCAGATATAGATGCCCTGGCCGCGTGACATCACCACCGGGCCTTCCTCGAGATGCCGGGCCAGGTTGGTCTGCGGGTGCACGATCGAGGCGATATCGCGCGCCTGCACCGAATTCGGCGCCACATAGGTCATTCCGCTTCTCCTCGTCAGATCGAATCGGCGCCATAGTCGCGCCGCGCCGCTGCTGGCGTAACGTATCCGTCCAGCAGGTCCTCGGAAAGCCGCGCACGCTGCCGTTCCGAGGGCACACCGTAGCCGCCGGAGCCCGGCGCTTCGACCACCACCAGCGAGCCAGCCGGCGCAATGAAGCCGCCCTTGCTGTTCAGCCTGCGCGCATTGCCGCGCGGCGGGATCAGTTCCAGCCACGCGGGGCCGCCGGCATTGCCGCCCGCCAGCCCGAATGGTGGTGTCAGCGTGCGCTCGCAGCAGACCGCGGCATGGGCGTCGCGCTCCAGCACGCGCCAGACGCGGCGCACGCCGAGGCCCCCCCGCCAGGTGCCGGCGCCGCCGCTGTCGGGCACCAGCGCGTACTCTTCCACTCGCAACGGGAAGCTCATCTCGATGATCTCGATTGGCGTGTTCATCATGTTGGAGACGGTCGAGGCAACGGCGTTGATACCATCCTTCACCGGCCGCGCGCCGAAGCCACCCTTCACCGATTCGTAGCTGACATAGCGTTCGCCCGAGCGATAGTCGGTGCCGCCGAATGTCACCACGGCCGAGGTGCCTTGCGACCCCGCCATCACGGTGCGCGGCGTGAAGGCGAACATCGCCGCCATCACCATGTCGGCGACGCGGTGCGACATTTCGTGGTTGGCGTACACCACCGGCGCGGGAAGCTGCGCGTTCACCACCGAGCCTGGCGGCGCGGTCACCGTGACGGGGCGCCAGCAGCCGGAGTTCGGCGGGATCAGGCTCTTCGGATCGGCGATCATCTTCAGCGCGCAGAACACGCCCGATGCGGTGACGGTCAGCGGCGCGTTCATCGGGCCGGCAACCGCGGGATCGGAGCCGGCGAAATCGGCGGTGATCGCATCGCCGCGCTTGACGATGCGCAGCTTCACGGTGAAGGGCTCGTCCTCGGTCTCGCCGGGCGCGATGACGCCGTCGCCGTCGAAGATGTCGGTGAACTCCGCTTCGCCATCGGGCAGCGCGCGCAGCGCGGCACGCATCATCGTCTCGGAGTAGTCCTGCACCTCCTGCATGATGTCGAGCAGCGTGTCGGTGCCGTATTTCGCGGCCAGTTCCTGCAGGCGCGCGGCGGCGCGCCAGTTCGCCGACACCTGCGCGCGCAGATCGCCCAGGCGTTCGGTGGGCGTGCGGACGTTGGCGAAGATGATGGCTTCGACGGCGGGGTCCGGTTTGCCGTCGCGATACAAACGTATTGGCGGCAGGCGCAGCCCTTCGCCGTAGATTTCGGTTACCGCGCCATAGCTGCCGGGCGTGGCGCTGCCGATGTCGGGCCAGTGCGCGCGCACGCAGCCGAAGCCGAGCAGGCGATCGGCATGGAAGGCGGGGGCGATGACGTTGACGTCGGGCAGATGCGAGCCGCCGTGATACGGGTCGTTGTGGATGAACACGTCGCCTGGTGCGACGTCGGGAAATGCCCGCACCACCGCGCGCACCGCGTCGGGCATCGAGCCGAGGTGGATCGGCAGGTCGGGGCCTTGCGCGACCATGTTGCCGTGGGTGTCGAAGATGCCGCAGGAATAGTCCCCGGCGACCTTCAGCAGTGGCGAATATGCGGTCTTGGCGAGGACAATCTTCATTTCCTCGGCCGCGCAGGTAAGGGCGTTCTTCACCACTTCGAAGCGGGCGGGGTCGGTCTTCAGACGATGCATGCCTTCATCCCAGATCCGTTGTTTGAACAAAAAGCACAGCCTGCTCTACCCGGCAAACGCAGCAATGACTTCGCGTGCGCTCGCAATCCCCAGCGCCGGCCATATGATCGGTAAATCGAGTCCGGCCTCGCGGTAGGCAGCAATCCGCTCGCGGCAACGATCGATTGGCCCGAGCAAACAAATCGCATCGAGCACCCGGTCGCTCAACGCGTCGCCGCCGGCGCCTTGCTCGGCTTTGTCCGCTTCCGCACCGAAGCCGCTCGCGCGCAGGAGGCGTTGAAAGAACGGTAGTCCTGTGAAGAAGCCGAGGTTCGCTCGCGCCGCAGCACGCAATGCATCGAGGTCGTTGCCGATGAACGTCGGCAAGCCAAGCGTCATGTCCAGTTTGCCGCGGCCGCCGGACTTGGCACGGCCTTGCTCGATCCAGCGTTTGCTCCGCGCCATCCGTTCTACCGACCACCACAGCGCCATGACACCATCGGCAATTTCGCCGGCCAGTTCGACGTTTTGCGAGGTCAGTGCCGCCAGATAGATCGGGACGTGATATGGTGAGGGCTGCTGGGGCAGATGCGTCGCCGGGCCCTCGCCCCGTAGCCACTTCGTGACCTCGACAGCGTAGTCCCGCAGCGCCTGAGCGGGGTTCGGCATATCGAGCCCGAGAGCCTGGTTGACCGGTTGGTGGCTGACCCCGAGGCCGAGTATCATTCTTCCTTCAGTCGCATCGGCGGCAATGATCGCGGCCTTTGAGCAAAGATAGGGAAGGCGCAGATAAGTATGCGCGACCCACGTTCCGACCTTGATGCGTCGCGTCGCGAGGCCCATCAGCAGCGCCGTTGCAATCGCATCGTTATTGACCTCGGTGCAGAAGATCGATTCGAAACCAGCGTCCTCGGCAGCGCGTGCAATGTCTTGAATCTCTGCGGCTCGCCACCCGGTGCCTGGGATCACGCCAAGCCCAAGTCTCTCTGCCATGCTGCTCTCCGTCTTTATCTGGTTGATACCAATGCTTGATGACGGGAACCCATTCCGTCATGGCCTGCGAATGGTCGCGTTGCGCCCAACCACATGGGTATTGGCGCGCTTCATCAGGCGACGAGCTCCCCCTCGCTAACCCTCCCCCGCCTCGCGGGAGAGGGAAATGTAGCCAAGTCCATTGACGCGTGCCTGCCAGCGCGGCGGCACGACAACCGTGGCATCCATCGACTCAATGATCGCTGGACCGCTGAGGCTGGAGTCGGCGGCAAGCCCCTGTCGCCAGTGCACCGGCGTCGGTACCATCCCTGTGCCAGCGAACCACACGTCGCGCGTTCGCGCTCGCGCCTTTGCCGGATCGCCCTGTTGTGCCAGCACCAGGCCCGGCCTGCGGCCGAGCGCGGTCAGCCGCAGGTTGACCAACTGCACAGGCTCCGTGCGGTTGGCGTGGCCATAGGTCTGCTCGTGCCTGACATGAAACGCTTCGGCCAGTGCGTTCAGGGTCGCGCGCGTGATGGCGCCGTCGGCGAGCGGCACCGTCAGCTCGTAAGCCTGCCGCCGATAGCGCACGTCCGCCTGGCGCAGCAGCACCTGACGTTCGTCGGGCACCCGCGCGGCACGCAGCATGTCGTGTGCCTCGCGCTCCATGCCGGCCATGACATCGGCGACGCGCGCCGGATCGGCATTGGCCAGGTCGGCATACAGCGTGCGCGAGTAGTCCCGCTTGAGATCGCTCGCGACCAGCCCGAGCGCGGAGAACGCGCCTGGCGCCGGTGGCACGATCACCTCGGGGATCTGCAACTCCTCGGCCAGCGCCGCCGCGTGCACCGGTCCCGCGCCGCCGAACGCGATCAGGCTGAACTCCTGCGGATCATGGCCGCGCTCGATCGACACGATGCGCAGCGCCTGCGCCATGTTGCTGTTGACCACTTCGATGATGCGCGCCGCGGCATCCGCGACCGTCATGCCAAGCGGGCGTGCAATGGCCGTCTCGATCGCGCGCTCGGCCGCGGCAAGATCGATGCGCAGATCGCCGCCCAGCAGCGCTTCGCGATCCAGATAGCCAAGCACCACATCCGCATCGGTCACTGTCGGCAGGGAGCCGCCGGCGCCGTAGGCGGCGGGACCGGGGGCCGCGCCGGCGCTCTGCGGTCCAACCTTCAGCGCTCCACCCGGATCGATCCAGGCAATCGAGCCGCCGCCGGCGCTGACCTCCGCCAGGTCGATCACCGGCACCCGGATCGGATGCCCGGTGCCGTGCATCCAGCGGTTGGCGTGGCCGGCGCCGCCGACTTCGTATTCCGCCGTTATCGCCACCTCGTTGCCCGCGATCACGCTGGCCTTCGCCGTCGTGCCGCCCATGTCGAACGAGATCAGGTTCGGCCGGTCCAACTGTCGTCCCGCCAGCGACGCCGCGATGACCCCGGCCGCGGGGCCGGACTCCACGGCCATGGCCGGCATGCGCAGTCCCTCGGCGATGTCGAACACTCCGCCGGACGAGCCCATCACGAGCAGTCGCGGCAGCCCAAGTCGCGCAACGGCGCTTTGCAGCCGGTCGAGATAGGCGGCCAGTACCGGCCCCACCACCGCGCAGACCGCCGTTGTGCTGGCGCGCTCGAACTCGCGGATCTCGGGCAGCACCTCGCTCGAGAGATACACCCGAACGTCGGGCAGCGCCGCGCGCAGCGCTTCACCGATGCGACGCTCATGCGCGTCGTTCAGGAACGAGAACAGCAGCGACACCGCGACCGTCTGCAACCCGGCGTCGCGGATCGTCTCGATCAGCCCCGGCAATTCCTCCTCGGCGAGCGGGGTCACCGCCTCGCCCTGAGCGTCGATCCGTTCGGTGATCTCGAACCGCCAGCGTCGCGGCACCAGCACCGCCGGCGCGTCCTGCAGCAGGTCGTAGAGATCGGCGCGCGACGAACGCCGCAGCTCCAGCAGGTCGCGCATGCCGCGCGTCGCCACGAACCCGGCCCGCGCGCCCTTGTTCTCCAGCAGTGCGTTGGTCACCACCGTGGTCGCGTGCGACAGCAGCGACACATCCGCCGGATCGATGCGGTTTGCGTCCAGTCCCTGGCGGATGCCGTCGATCACCGCCTGGCCGAAGTCGTGCGGCGTGGTCGGCAGCTTGGCGATCGCGATGCGGCCGGTGTTGTCCTCCACCAGGGCGACGTCGGTGAAGGTGCCGCCGATGTCGATGCCGATCCGCCATGCCATCCGATTGTGTCCTGTCCCGCAGCCGCTACAACCGGCGGATCATGCCAGAGCCTCGTCCTGAAGGCATATCCCGCCTGATGCTGTTCTTTGCCATCGTTTATACGGTGGAAGGCTTCTGCCAAGCCAAGGTGGGGGTCGTCTGGCAGCCGCTGACCCACTATCTGAAGCAGAGCCAGGGCTGGGACGCGGTGCAGATCGCCGCATCGCTGGCGGTGCTCGACGTGCCATGGATCGTGAAGCCGGTCTTCGGCATGCTCTCGGACTTCCTGCCGTTGTTCGGCTATCGCCGCCGCTCTTATCTGCTGGTGGCGAACGTCGCCGCGGCGGCGGCGTTCGTGTGGTGCACCCGGCTGCTGGCGCCGGCGCCCTTGGTGTTCGCCCTCACGCTCACGTCGATCGCCATGGCCACCGCGAGCACGGTGTGCGGCGCGCTGCTGGTGGAGAACGGCCAGAAGCATCGCGCCAGTGCCGCGTTCATCAACCAGCAGTGGCTGTGGTTCAACGTCGCCGTGATGCTGGCGTCGGTGCTGGGTGGCGAGCTGATCGAGCTGCTGTCGGCGGCGGGCGCGCTGCACGTGGCGCTGGGCGTTGCCGCCGCCGCGCCGCTCGTGGTCGTCGCCACGATCGGGCTGGTGGACGAACGACGGGCCGGCATCAACCTCGCGGAACTGTACGGCGCGCTTCGCGGTTTTCTCGACACGCTCCGCTCGCGCACGCTGTGGCTGGTGGCGGCATTCCTGTTCCTGTACTATTTCAGCCCCGGCTTCGGTACGCCGCTGTATTTCCACATGACGGACAACCTGCGGTTTTCGCAGGGCATGATCGGCCTGCTGTCATCGGTCAGTGCCGGCGGCTGGATCGCGGGCGGCCTGCTCTATCGCTACGGCCTCAGCGGCATGACGACCCGCAAGCTGCTCCATCTCGGCATCGCCGCCGGCACGCTGGCGACGCTGGCCTATCTTGGCTTGGTGGACGAGACCACGGGAGTGATCGTCTACTTCGTCAATGGCGTGGCAGGGATGATCGCCAACATCGCCACGCTGGCGCTCGCCGCCGATCATTGCCCGCCCCGCTCGGAGGGCTTCGCCTTCGCGGCGCTGATGTCGGTGATGAACCTGGCCGCGCCGCTGCACGACACCATCGGCGCGTTGCTCTACGAGCACCTGTTCCACCAGCGGCTGGCGCCGCTGATCGTGGTGTCGGCGGCGTTCACGGCCGCGATCTTCCTGTTGATGCCATTGCTGCGTGGACGGGTATGAAAAAAGAGCAGGCATGCGCTGTCGGGGTACCTCGCATGCCTGCTCCCGGACGCCGTGCCGACCAAGCGGGGACCGATGATACGAGTTCGGGGAGGACGTATCACAGGACCTGATCGGCATTGGTGGCGCCAGCAGTAATGCCACCAGCCATTGTGGCGATCGCGGCGCGGC
>DATBKQ010000114.1:0-2435 GCA_036555825.1 Acetobacteraceae bacterium
TCTGGACGAGCTGGGATCCCTGACGAGGATCGAGCTGCGCCGCCTGATCCGGATCACGGTTGATTGCCGCCGCCGGACCGAAGATCACCGCGGCGGTGCCGAGGCCGATCGCCGCCGTCAGAGCGGCGGCGGATAGGACTACCTTGCTGGTTTTCTTCGTTGCATATCTGGCTCCGGCGGCGCTCATGTGGGGGCTTCCCTTCGCAGCAGGATAACTTGACGCTGTCTAGTATAAGTCACGGACTTGACAGTGTCAAGTCTAGCTGGCAAAGATTCGCCCATGCGGAACGCCACCGATCTCCGCCAGAAGGTGTTGCAGGCGAGCCTGGCTCTGATTGAAGAGGGCGGGCTCGACCGGCTCAGCATGCGCGAGGTGGCACGCAAATCCGGCGTGAGCCATCAGGCGCCCTACTATTATTTCGGCGACCGTGAGGCCATTCTCGCCGCCATCGCGGGGGAAGGCTTCTCAACGCTCGGACAGTCGTTCCTGCGCGCTGTCGATCGAGCCGGGCCCGAACCGGCCAAGGCCCTGGAAGCTATAGGCCGCGCTTATGTCGGGTTTGCCCTCCGCCATCCCGCCTATTTTCAGGCAATGTTTCGCGCCGACGCGGTCCCGCTGGATCGCTATCCCGACGTCCGCAAGCTTTCCGATGAAGCGTTTGGCAAGTTGGTCGAGACGATCGGCAAGTTGTTTGCCGATCAACCCTCCGCAGTCAGACTAACAATCTCCATCGCTTGCTGGGCGATGGTGCACGGCTTGGCAACACTCATCCTGGAAGGAACCCTTGCGCGTACAGTCGGGATCCCTCGGGGGCGACAAAGACAGATGGTTGACGAGGTGATCGGGACATTCACCAGCTTACTTATCGAGGATCGCAGGTGACCCAAGGCCTAGCTGCTCGCGGCCGTGTCGAGAGCGGAGCGAGGCAAACGAACGACGAAGACAGCAGCGTTGCCATCGTTGAGGCTTCTGCTCAATGCCCGACGAAGGTCTCCGTAGCCATCGTCACCACTCAGGAACTCGCGAACCGGTGCGCGTCACCCCGCGGCGTCCAACCGAGCATCTGAAGAGCGAACACGACGGGGGAAGCGTACTCTATGCGACATGCAGTACGGCCTTGCCGAGGAACTCGCGCGCCAGCAGGCGGCGGGCGATGCCGGCGATGTCGGTCCACGACGCCTCGATCTCGATATGCGGACGCAGCCGCCCGCTGGCTACTTCGCGTGCCAGAATGCCGAGACCCTCACCGGCCGGTTCTCCCTGGCGCAGTTCGTGGAACAGGATCAGGCCATACAGCTTCACACCGCCCTGGCGGAAGAATGCGCCACTCTCGAACGTGGCAGTGGGTGCTTCGGAGACTCCGAACGTCACGCAGGTTCCGTTGGCTTGCAGCATAGTCAGTGCCGCCGAGAGGGCCGAGCCGCCGAGTGAGTCTAGGATCAGGTGATACGGACCGCGCGCTGCGGCGGCGCGCAGGTCGGAGCCGATGATGACGCGGTCGCCGCACCATTCGGCGATCATCGATGCTTGCTCGCCACGACGGACCTGGCCATAGACCTCGGCGCCTGCAGTAGCGGCCAACTGCACGGCGAGATGGCCGACGCCGCCGGTTGTGCCGTCGATCAGCACCTTGCGGCCGAGCAACAGGCCGCCCTGCCGCAGGGCGTGCAACGCGGTGAGGCCGGCGACCGGCAATGTCGCTGCCTCCGCATCGGTCACCGGCGCGGGAAGCGACGCGACGGCTTCGCTCGGCGCACGAAGCCGCTGCGCCCACGCGCCGCTGGGGAGCATGCCGACAACGCGCGTGCCCACCGGCGGGCCGCTGCCATCGGCCGCGGCTTCCTCGATCACGCCGGCGAAGTCCCAGCCGGGTCGGGCGCCGGCGACCGATTGCGACAGCGCGCGGTTGACCTCGCCGCGATTGAGCGAGATCGCCGTGACGCGCACGGTGACGTCACCGACCGCGGCAGGCGGCAATTCGACAGGTTGCAGCGTCAGCCTGTTGCTATATGCCGGATCGACAACAACGGCCTGTACGGACGGTGGCATGGCTTTGCTCCTGGCTGGCGCGTGATGACCAGAGGCGGAATCGCTGGAGGTCTGAATCACGCGCTCGAACAAAGAAAGCTAAAGCAGGATGAGGTCAACCTGACCTCATCATGCTTAGGCGCGCACTGCGGCCTTGTGGGCGGCAATCAGGCCAGGCACGCGTTCTGGCCCCTTGCGTCCCCAGCCACATTCCGTTGCGACGCCAAATCTCGGCATCACCTCGCGGGCCGCGGCAACGCGGGCGCGATCGCCCTCGCCGTCGTTCTCTGCGATCACACCAAGGTAGAGGTCAGTTTCTGGCGGCAGGCTGAAATCGCGCATCGGCGAAAAATAGGCATCGTCGCTGCGGGCCTGCGGTACTGGCAGATGCAGGAAATTCAGCGGT